>SHZA01000024.1 GCA_009692515.1 Bdellovibrionales bacterium | reverse complement strand
GGATTGGGATTTATCTTTGGCCCTGCGATGGGGGGATTTTTTGGTCAGATAGGACTTTCTGTTCCTGCATTTGTGGCCTCTGGTTTAGGGGTGATTAATTTTATTTTTGCCTTTACGAGTCTTCCTGAAACCTGTCCTCAGAAATTGGGGGGAACACCTCAAAATGATTTCTCCCATCGTCCTGGTTTTTCTTTTAAGGCTCTTAAACATGCAGTAAGGCATCCCAATGTCTCTCAACTTTTTTTAATCTATTTTCTCTATATTTCAGCCTTTTCCATGATGGAACAGGTCTTGGGACTTTTTATCCAATCGACATGGCACCCCTTAACCGCTGGAGTGGAATGGGTGGCAAGAGGTAAACAATCTGCAGCACAGACGGCCTATGTTTTAATTATGGTGGGCGTGACTGCCACGATAGTTCAAGGGGGATTGATTGGACGTCTTGCTAAAAAATTTGGCGAGCGACGACTTTTGATTACCGGAATTACCTTTGTAGGAATTGCGCTAGCCACAACTCCGTTGATTGGGCAGTTGGGAATCTATTCACTGATGTTGCTCTGGGGCGTGGGGCTTGCTATTGGGAGTGGACTAACCAATCCCTCTCTGTCCAGTCTCATCTCTCAATCTGTCGATAAGGGAGAGCAGGGGGAGGCCTTAGGAATGGGACAGTCTATTTCGGCCTTGGGAAGGGTCATTGGCCCCTCAATAGCGGGCGTTCTTTTTGAACGATCCGTGGGACTTCCATTTTGGTTGGGGAGTGGGATCATTTTTATAGCGGCTATTATTGCAACCTCATTAAAAACGACCTCAAAAGTTTCTTAAATTGTTTCTAACTAATAATCTCTGAACGACTCCAACCATTTCCCTTGTGCATCAATTTAGGGATATGAAATTTGGGGGAAATCCTAACTATAATTAGAATCTTTTGTCACATAACAGTAGATGACTACGTTCCTCTCTTGTTACTGTGAGTGTTGTCATGATGTGCTAATTCTGTTTGACTGCCCTGGCCCCCCACCAACCCAATCTGGGGCAGTCAAATTTAAGAAAAATAGCAAATTCTAAAACAAATCAAATCTTGACGAGACAATTTCAGTGATGGGATTTAAGCTGCAATTCAAACTGGAATTGGGAGATCCTATCATGGCCACTAAAGAACGAGTCCTCATAGTTGAAGATGAAAAAGATATTGCCGATCTGATGCTGCTTCACCTGAAAAGGGAAGGGTGTGAAGTTGAGGTGGTTGATAATGGTGAAGAGGCTTTAGTCCGAATTCAAAAGAATAGATATTCCCTTTTAATTTTAGATTGGATGTTGCCTGGAATCTCAGGTTTGGATTTATGTAAAAAAGTAAGCGCTGAAAATTTAATTTCTACCGGCACCTGTATCTTAATGGTGACGGCAAGGGCTCAAGCTGCCGATATTGTTTTGGGGTTGGAAGTAGGCGCAGATGACTATCTCACAAAGCCATTTGATATTTCTATTTTATTAGCCCGAGTGAGAGCTCTTTTTAGAAGAGTACATCATAGCGAGTCAATGAATGGGGATAAAAAAATTCAAATCGGAGAACTTTCCATTAACAGTGAAACCTACGAAGTTCATTGTGGAAATAAACTTGCCGATTTAACACCGTCAGAATTTAAACTGTTATATGCATTGATGAAAAATCGGGGCAGAGTATTAACTAGGGATCGTCTCATTGAGTTGGTTCAAGGTGATGGGGTGACTGTGATTGATCGTGCGATAGATACGCATATTTTTGGATTACGAAAAAAACTGGGTGATTACGCAGCCATTGTTGAAACCATTCGTGGAGTGGGCTACCGAGTAGCCTCTTCATTCTAGGAGTTTTTAAGTGTGGCTTTTTAGCATATTGGCGCTTGGGTTTTTAGGGTGGTTTTTTCTTTATTATCAAAAGAGACAAAGTTTTCAGCGAAATGCATTGTTTCGTGAAATTGAAGAACTTAAAAAGAAATATGAAGTTGCGACTCAAAATCTTCGCATGGAGGAGGGTGAGTTAGAAACGGTCATGAGTGCCATTTCAGACGCTATTTTAGCGGTCGATAAAGAGGGACGGCCTATTTTTTTTAATACCAAGTTTGAAATGGTTTTTGGACAGGGCAAAATCCCTAAATTTTTAAGACTGAGAGAAATTTTTGAAGATCCTCAAATTGTAAGTGCTTTTGAAGTGGCACTGAGAGAAGGAAGAAATTCCTCTTCCCACTCTTTTAAATTCTCTCCATCTAATGGCCAAGTGAGATATTTCAACCTGTCGGTCTCTCCACTAAGCCGTTCAGGGTTAGTCATTTATGGTGCGCTTGGAATTTTTCATGATGTCACAGAATTAAAAACAGCGGAACAGATGCGAATCGATTTCGTGGCAAATGTTTCACACGAATTAAGAACCCCTTTAACCTCTATTAAAGGTTATACGGAAACTTTATTAGCAGACTTTCAAAAAGATCCTGAAAGTTTAAAACAGGAATCGACCGAGGAATTTTTAGAAAAAATAGCAAGAAATGCATCGAGATTAATGAACTTGGTAGGGGATCTTTTAGATCTATCATCGATTGAATCTAATGAGGCTTTTCATAAGGAGCTGGTTTTAACTGAAGATATCATGAGCCGAATTTCTAGAACCATGGAAGAAAAATTTAAGATAAAAAAACAGGTTTTAGAATCGATGTGTTTTCACAAAGAGGTTTGGGCCGATCCTAATCGATTAGAACAGGTATTAATTAATCTTATCGATAATGCTCATAAGTATACGCCGGAAGGTGGGCATGTTTCTGTAATCTGGAAGGTAGAGGGGAATGAAGTGATTCTTACAGTAAAAGATACCGGGGTGGGTATTCCTGCTGAATATCATTCACGACTGTTTGAAAGATTCTATCGAGTGGATAAGGCCAGATCTCGTGACCAGGGGGGCACGGGATTGGGATTGTCTATTGTGAAGCATATTATGCAGAAGCATGAAGGGACCGTCTCTTTGGAGAGTGCTCCTAAAAAAGGCGCCACCTTTATCTGTCGTTTTCCTGTAAACTAAGGTCCTCTAAATCAAAATTAACTCGATTAAACGCACCGCATTCAATAAAAAACCAACCTTTTAGGTAGTCATTCTTATTAGGAATCGGTTAAGTTTACACTCTCTGATTTGGGGGATTTCATGAGAAGGTTAAGCGCATTATTAAATTTCAGTTTTTTATTAACTGCGCTTACCTTTCCTTGCTCTTTATTTGGCGCTGCTATTTTTCATGATCTTGGATTAGAGGATTGGATTGCTTATCAAGAGCCCCTCGCCTTTAAAAATTTAATCAGAAATATTTCAGCTCCAGGTACGACAAAGGGATCGGTCCTTGCCTCTCCCTCTAAAAACAACCCCGATTATTTTTTTCATTGGGTGCGAGATGCTGCCATTGTAATGGATGAAATGGTGACTCGTTATGAAACGACCGGAATACTTAAAAATAAAAATCGGTATCTCGAATCTCTCATCGACTATATTTATTTTTCAAAGCAAAATCAGCAAACACCTAATTTGAGTGGGGGGCTTGGAGAGCCGAAGTTTAATGTAGATGGTACAGCCTTCTCGGAAAGTTGGGGCCGACCTCAGGACGACGGTCCTGCGATGCGTGCAACCACCTTAATTCATTTGGCTAAAGTATGGTTAAAAGAGGGCAACGAAAAACTAGTTGTAGAAAAACTTTATGACGGCACCGAGCATTCTATAATTAAAAAAGATTTAGAGTATGTGTCACATCAATGGAAAAATGTATCTTTTGAGCTTTGGGAAGAGGTTAAGGGCCACCACTTTCACACTCGAATGGTGCAGTATCGCTCGATGATAGAGGGTGCTGAGCTTGCTAATCTACTTTCTGATTTTAAAGCGGCCAACTGGTATCTAAGTCAAGCTTTAGAAATGGAGCCTGAATTAGAACGCCATTGGAGTTTTAACAAAAGAATTTTAGTGAGTACGTTGAATCGCGAAGATGGGCTCGATTATAAATATAGTGAATTAGACTCCTCGGTTATTTTAGGAATTAATCAAGGCCATGTGGAAAATGGATTTATGTCCTTTTCTGATGAT
Organism: Bdellovibrionales bacterium; assembly: GCA_009692515.1. Lineage (GTDB taxonomy): Bacteria > Bdellovibrionota > FAC87 > UBA2466 > UBA2466 > UBA2466. The sequence goes on along the minus strand of SHZA01000024.1, from coordinate 25,160 downwards.
AGAGTTCTGGCAACTGTGAATGCGCTAGAAGAGGCCTTTTATCGTCTTTATTCTATTAATAGAAATGGGGCCCCTGGAATTGCTATGGGACGTTACCCTGAAGATCGTTATGATGGTTTTAGTAGTGGATCTAACGGGAATCCCTGGTTTTTAATTACAAGTGGTTTTGCTGAATTTTATTATCGATTAGCGACAGATTTAAAAAACAAACAAGAAATTAAAATATCGGCTGTCAATAAGGGGTTTTATCGAAGTCTTGGAGTAAAAAGAAAATCTTTCGATAGTTATAAAAAGGGAAGTTCAGAATATAAAGCGTTAATTGAAGCGATTCACGCAAAGGGCGATTCTTTTCTTTCTAGGGTTAAATATCATGTCGATGGTACCGGCTCTGTCTCTGAGCAAATCAATCGTGATAGTGGTTATATGCAAGGGGCTCGTGATCTCACTTGGAGTTATGCAGCTTTATTGTCTGCGATTAGATTTAGATAATCCTACCCCAATTGCGCAGTACCTTTTCTAGTTGAGTTTCCTAAAACCTCTAGGCCATTTAGTTTTCTTTCCGTCTGAAAGTAGGACATGCTAAAATACTTCTAGGAGAAAAAGCATGGATAATATTACCCATTCCTTAGTTGGGGCCTTGACTGCTGAGATGGCAGTTGCTTTTCTTAAAATTAAAAAACCTGAATGCGTGGTTTCAAGACGGACACGCGTTGTTTTTCTATTGTCCGCACTATTGGGAAGTAATCTATGCGATCTTGATTTTATTATCAGTCTCGTTTTAAAACCCAATCAATTGCAGTATCTACTTCATCATCGAGGTCATACCCATACTTTGATTACAGCGCCATTTCAGACAGGGCTCATTTTTGTGGGTTTTTGGTTATTTGGAAAGTTTAAGAAAATTTCTTGGGAAAGGGTAGAAATTACGGGGATCGTTTTACTTTCATTTTTTGGAGTGATTTTGCATCTATTATTTGATTCCCTGAGTCATTATGGCGTGCATCCCTTCTGGCCCTTCTATAATGGTTGGTTTTATGCCGACATGCTTTTTATAGTGGAACCTTGGGTGTGGGTGACACTTCTGCCCTTATTATTCTTTTCATCAGGAAATAGATTTTTTAGAACCTTTATAGTTGCTATTTTTATTGCAGGCCTCGCACTGATTTGGTTTTCCGGTTTTATTCCGTGGGGTTTGGCAACTGTCATTACTATCTGGAGTGGATTTCTTTTTATTCTTTTTTTATATTTTGGCAATCACACACGCATTGCGATCTGTCTTTCAGCCCTGTTTCTTATTTGTCTTGTTTTTGGTCTGGAATCACGTTGGTTGAAAAATGAAATAAAAACAAGGTTTGAAAAAGAGGAGGTTGGCGCTGAGGTTAAGGACGTTATTTTATCTCCCTTTCCTTCCAATCCTCTTTGTTGGCATCTAGTCACCGTGGAAACTTTACCCACTAGGGTTAACTTTAAATTACGAAGAGGTATCGTGGCTCTCTTTTCTAATCTATACACTCCGGAGCAATGCCTACATTTAATTTCAGCGAAAGAGGTAGTGACCAAGACCAACTCTAATGTGGTATGGACGACAGAAATGAAATTACCAAGAGAGGAACTTCAAAAACTTTATAAAAGATCCTGTTATGTAGCCGCTCAATTAAAGTTTGTCAGGGCTCCTTTTTGGTATCAAAAGGATGGAAAACTATATTTTTCCGATTTGAGATTTGAGACCGGGGGGAGGGAGAATTTTTCAAGCCTTGAAGTTCCTTCTGATACTACCGGTTGTCCTAGATTTGTGCCTCCATGGATCGAACCACGGCTAGATTTATTAACCGATTGAGGTGTGTGGGGCTCAAAGCGCATCATTGTTTTTAAAGGGATCAAAAATTATTAGGAGATAATCATGGCCAGGTGTTTTTTGTTTTATAGTAGTGTTTTAGGCTTTCTTTCCGTTGCTTTAGGCGCTTTCGGAGCTCATGCACTGAAAGAAAAATTTAATGAATATCAGATGGGGATATTTCATACGGGTGTTCAGTACCAATTTTTTCACACCTTGGCCTTAGGATTAGTAGGGTTGTTACTTTTGAAATCGCCTGAAGTTAGTCTTTTTAAAAATGCAGGTTACGCTTTTTTAGTTGGTGTTATTATTTTTTCGGGAAGTTTGTACCTATTAGCTTTTACCCAAGTGAAATGGCTGGGAGCCATCACCCCGATAGGTGGATTAAGTTTTCTAATTGGTTGGGCTCTGCTAGGTATTGGGATAGTTAAATATTTATAATAAGGAGAGTATCATGCCCACGATAGCGATTATTGGAGCAAGCCAGGACAGAAATAAATTTGGCAATAAGGCGGTAAGAGTTTTCGCTGATAAGGGGTATACCGTTTATCCTATTCATCCAAAACTAGCAGAAATTGAAGGACACAAAGTATATTCCTCAATTCTAAAGGTTCCAGAAAAAGAGTTTGATATGGTGAGCTTTTATTTACCCCCTCAATTAGGAATGAAGGTGATTGAAGAGGTGGCCAAGGTGAAGTGTAAAGAGGTATGGTTCAACCCTGGTTCTGAAAGCGATGAGCTTATAGAAAAAGCAGAAAGCTTAGGACTCACAGTGATTCAAGCTTGTAGTATTGTGAGTGTAGGGTCTAGTCCTAATAAGTACTAGCTATTTGGTATTAGCATAAGGGGCAAAGATTTTTTTATTTACTAAGAGAGTTTAGATACCCTTTTCCGACTGCGGTATTGATCGGAATATTTAATTTACACATTGGACAATCTGAAGCTTCCCATGTTTCTAAATTCACCTGAAGAAGAGAAAAAAGCTCTGGCACATTTCCTAGATCAGAGGCAGAAATATCGCCACGATTACAGAGCGCAGCGACCCCCACGATTTCACAGGGGATTTTTCTTGCAGCGTCGATAACTTTTTTAACGGAAGTTCCTGTCGTTAAAATGTCTTCAACTACTAAAACATTTTTATTTCTGATTAGTGCATCGTAGCCGCGCTTAATCACAAAGCCATCGGGATCGTTAGATTTTTCAGCATAAACGCCCAACACCTCCCTTTTTCCAAGACGGGTTAAGTGATGAGCTATCCACTGAGACAAAATGATTCCACCGATAGCTGGAGCCAATACCGCCTCAACCTTAGCCTGATGGAAATGAACCGCTATCTGTTCACAAAGCAGACTGGTGAGTTCTGTATGAGGATAAAGAGCGTCCTTATTCACATAAGCTTTTCCATGTTTTCCTGAAGTATAAATAACATGGCTATCAAAAATAAAGGCCTGGGAGCGTGCAAAAATATTTTTGATTTCAGCCGAATCTAACAATTAATAATCTCTTCTAAAATCTTTTTCACAGCATCCACTGGTGAACCAATTCCCCTGGGAGGATTACTGATGGGTCGTCCTATGACTAGATGGGTAGCTCCTAAGGTCATCGCTTGGGCAGGTGTCAAAGTTCGTTTTTGATCGTTGGCCTCCGACCATTCAGGACGAATACCAGGAGTGACCTTAAGTAAATCCTTTAATTCTGGAACCTGAGAAATAAGTTCCAGCTCCTGCGGAGAACAGATGATTCCATCAGCTCCTGCAGCCTTTGCATCGTGTGCAAATTGAACTACCTTATTTTGGGTCATGGCACCAAAGATTCTTTCCGATTCTACATCAGAAATAGAGGTAAGAACGGTGACTACTAAAAGAAGAGAACTTTTTTTATTGTCGGCAGCCGCTTTAATAGAATCGATTCCACAACTCGCATGAACGTTAAACATTTTGACGCCCATATTTGCGACCACTCTTGAAGCAGAACCCACTGTGGTTGGAATATCGTCAAACTTTCCATCGAAAAACACATGCCCACCTAAACGATGAATGTGTTGAACTACAGAGGGAGCCCCTTGAGCCGTAAGAAGTTCTAGTCCTACCTTAAACATTCCTACATAAGGAGTTAGCGCTTCGATGTACGGAGTTGTTTTTGCAATTGAATCTACGTCTAACGCAAAAATAATGTTTTCTTTAGTTGCCATAGAGTATTGATATACCGAGTTCCCTAACTGATGCCAAGGTAATAGGAGCGCGATTGGTATTTTAAAGCGGAGTCGTGCTAGTTAAAAAACTTAATTCTACTATAATGGGTCGCGTTTAGATGGATTCCAAGACAAGATCTGAATGACCCTTGACTTTAACTTTTGAGAAGATCTTATTTATTTTTCCTGTTGGACTAATCACGAAGGTGGTTCTTTCGATTCCCATATATTTGCGACCGTAAAGAGATTTTTCTTTCCATACACCATAGGCTTCGCAGACCTTTCCATCTTCATCTGAAAGTAATGGGAAGGTAAGTGCATATTTCTTTTTAAACTTAGCATGCCGTTCCAGAGAATCACGACTGACTCCCAAAATAACCGTTTTAGCTTTTTTAAATTTAGATTCACGATCTCTGAAATCACATGCCTCTTCTGTACAACCCGGTGTCATATCTTTGGGATAAAAATAAAGAACCACCGTTTTCCCCTTTAAATCTTTCAGGGAAATGGTCTCTCCATTATCGGCTGGGAGTGAAAAACTTGGGGCTTTTTTACCTTCTATTAACATAAAGGGTCTCCAAAAAATCTGATTTTATCGACGTTAACAAAAAATGGAACGTTGCTCAATGATTTTACCTAGAATTATTCACGGCGCCACGTGACAATATGGAGGCTTTTATAAATTCAATGATGAGGTATTTTTTTTCTTTGTAATTTTTTTTAGCTCCTGTCAATTCATTGACATTTTTTTTCATTTTTTGTTATAATTAGGACAGTTACTCATCATTTATTAATCAAAAAAAAAGGTATTTCGAAGTCAACTTAAACGTGAAGTAGTCTTTTTACTTACGTTTTAGAACTGGGACCAGAAATTAAACTGTCATTTTTTTGGCGTTGATTAGGTTATTCAACGAGGGGAATTGTAATGAATCGTATTCTCATTTATGAGCCCAATCCAGAATTACTCAGTACCTATCGAGGTCTGCTTGAGAATCAAAAATTTTGGGTTTTTGCGTGCAGTGATGAGACCGAAGCTAGAAAGTTAATTTCGAGTCAAATTTTCCATCTGTGTATTTGGTCTGGTGATAGTCATGATGCCTTAGAAAAACTATCTTCGATTAAAAGCAGTCGCCCTGAAATGGGTGTAATTATTTTAAGCTCAGTGGACCGATCGTCTTTTGTGGTGTCTTGTATTCGCGCTGGGGCCTCGCATTTTTGGTTGAAAAGCTCTGAACCCGATACTTTTATTGATGTGGTAAGGGAAACTTTGAGCCGCCTTACTCCAGACATCGCTTCAGATGACTTCATCGATTTTCCATTTCCTGAGTTTGTAGGAAGACACCCTCAGATAAAAGAGATTTTCAGAACCATATTAAGTATCAAAGATACCGACTCTACCGTTTTGATCACTGGAGAGAGTGGAACCGGAAAAGAGGTGGTTGCCAAAGCAATTCATAATTTAAGTACAAGGAAAAGATTGCCGTGTGTAGCGGTTAACTGCGGCGCGATTCCAGCAAATCTCCTTGAAAGTGAGTTGTTTGGTCATGTAAAAGGGGCATTCACTGGAGCGACACAAACTCGGCAGGGAAGATTTCAAATTGCTGGATCTGGGACTCTATTTTTAGATGAAATCAGTGATCTTTCTTTCGACCTCCAAGCTAAAATTTTAAGAGCTATCCAAAATAAGGTATACGAACCTGTCGGCTCCGCTCACAGCGTAAGACTAGAGGCGAGAATTATTGCCGCGACTAATCAAGATTTAGAACAGGCAGTGGCCGACAAACGATTTCGAGAGGACCTTTTTTATCGGCTCAATGTAATTCCTATTTTCATTCCCCCTCTTAGGGCTAGAAAAAGTGATATTCCCCTTTTGGTAAAGTGTTTTTTAGACAAGTTTAGTTTGTTGCATTCTAAAAATATTACTGGAATCTCAGAGGAATCAATGCGATCTCTAATGCAATACCAATGGCCTGGAAATATTCGAGAGTTAGAAAATTTGATAGAACGCATTGTTGTTTTAAAGAGAGATCAAGGCTTAATTGAAATGAAAGATCTTCCCATACATCATTTTAAGAAAATTCGCCTAGATAGATATGTGGCGAATGTTTCTCTTCCCGATGAAGGGGTTGATTTTAACGAAGCCGTTAATGATTTTGAAAATGAACTTATTATTCAAGCCCTTCAAAAAACGGATGGAAATAAAAATAAGGCGGCTACGCTATTAAATCTAAATCGAACCACTTTAGTTGAGAAATTAAAGCGAAAAGGTTTGAGAATTGCTTCTTAAGAGGTTATTTCTTTTTTGCATTTTCCTCTTCAGTTTTTATAGCCTTATCTCCAGAGTCGATAAACTGTCTCATGAAGTACTTTAAGATAGTACTTCGCTTTGCGCCTCCCATTAGGGATTTTAAATCCTCATAAACAGCAGGATCATTGACGAGCGCTCCCAAGGTACCTTCACCTTTATCAATTTTACTAAGAATATTGGATAAGGAGGCGGTGGATTTATTAAAACTGGATCCACTATTGCCATAGACCATTTCGTGAAGAAGTCCCTTTTCCGTTTTAATTTGAGTACTAAGTTCAGCTAAATTACCAGAAAGTTTATTGAGATTATTCAAAAGAACCGTGACCTCACCCTCTTTATCAAAATAACGGGAAACATCCGTTACAAGATTTCCGCTTTTAGTGAAGAGATCAGGCTGTTCTCCAGATGGGATCTGCTCTCCATTTTTTAGCGCGGGAGAATCCTCGGTACCAATGGAGACCTCAACATACTTGTCTCCGAGCACTCCTTGGGTTTTTATTGTGGCTGTCGAATTTTTTCGTAAATTCGTAGCATACTTTTTAGAAATAGCTAATTCTACAATCAGTTCCTTGGTGCCATCTTTCGCAATGGTAATGTCCTTGATTACTCCAATTCGAAGTCCAGAAAGAGATACCTCCGATCCTTGATGAAGCCCTTTAACCTGACTGAATCTACCTAGTAAATGAAGCTGGCTTGAAAAAATAGTGCTGCCGCCCCCAATATTGAAAAGAAGAAACACAAAGGCAATAATGCCTACTGTGATAAAAATACCGACGATCACGTTATTAGCTATTTTTCTGTCCATTAGTAAGTTTCCCCATGGATGAAATTAGAGACCTCTTTTAGTTTACTGTTTTTAATTTCGTCGCGAGTACCTAGGGCTACAATTTCACCCTCTTTCATAAAAGCCACTCTATCGGTAACTGAAAAGATAGCGGTCATGTCATGCGTAACAAGAATGGAGGTTGCCCCAGTACTTTTGAGTTTGAGAATAATTTTTAAAATTTGTTGAGTATTAAAAGGGTCTAACCCGGTAGTGGGTTCGTCATAAAGAATGACCTCGGGATTCATAATAATGCTTCTGGCAACGCCAACTCTTCGTTGCATTCCACCACTGAGATCGGAGGGATATAAATTCTCTGTACCTTTTAACCCCACCTGGTCCAACGTGGAGAGTACCTTCTCATGAATCTCTATCTCTGTGAGCTTGGTGTGCTCCCTTAAAGGATAGGCCAAATTTTCCTTGATACTGAAGCTATCAAACAGTGCACCATATTGAAATACATAGGCAATTTTTTTCCGAACGGGAACTAGATTTTGTTCCGACAAATTTTCAATGAATTCATGCCTAAATTGGATCGTTCCGGAGTCTGGTTTTTCCAATCCTACAATCATTCTTAATAGTACACTTTTCCCACACCCACTTCCGCCCATTAAAGCCAAAACCTCGCCTGGATAAACATTAAGATCGATTCCACGGTGCACTATTTTGCTCCCGTATTTTTTGTGGATACCTCTCATTTCAATGAGAGGTGTTTTGTCTTTAGCTTCGGCCATATTTAGTGTTTCTCGAAAATCCAGAAAAGTTTTGTTAAAACAAAATCCATAATTACAATTAGCACCGAGGATGTGACCACAGCTCTCGTAGTGGATTGCCCCACACCTTGGGTTCCTCCTTGGGTTTTCATTCCGTAATAACAGCCTGTGAGGGCAATTAGAAAACCAAAAAATATTGTTTTGAAAATTCCAACCAAAAAGTCGGATGTTTTTAATGCCATTACAGCCTCATGATAATAAAAATCGGGATGAATAAAGAGTTCAGCATTAGAGATGAACATGCCTCCAAAAATTCCAACGAGGTCGGCAAATACGGTGAGCAGTGGAGTCATGATAATTAAGGCGAGTAATCGGGGAATGACTAGCCTTTTGAGGGGGTCTGTTCCTAGTGCTCTTATGGCATCAATTTGCTGAGTTACATTCATAGAGCCTAGTTCGGCCGCAATTCCCGAGCCCACTCGGCCTGCAATCATAAGACAACTTAAGACCGGCCCCAGTTCTCTCATGATTGAGAGTCCTACTACCTTTGGCACATAAAGCTTTCCGCCAAATCGTTCTAAGCCATAACCAAATTGAAGAGACATCACCATTCCGGTAGACAGAGCGGTAATAAAAACGATCGAAGAGGATTTTACGCCGAGTAAATAACATTGTTCTACTAGAAGTCGAAAATAAAAGGGGCGTCGGCCTAGTGCGCATATAGAAGCATAGAGAAGATTAAAGCTTCCGCCTATGAAATCCAAAGAATCTACAAAGATAAAAAGAGATCTCTCATAGCCAAGGAATATAAATTTTCTAGCTTTTTCCATAATTGAAACTTTTTGCAAATCCAAAAAAATCTTCCGATTCTTTTTGTGAAATGGGTTTTGCGCTGACTAAACTAAAATCAAAAATACAGCTATTTTTTTTTGCCACAATAAATTGGAGGTAAAAATGAACTCCCTCAAGGTGAGCTGTCACCTCTGAAAAAAGTGCTTGAGAATTAGCAATCGATATTTTTTCCTGCTTGATATAATTAATTTTTCTAGCGCCAAGCAGTAATTCTTTAGTTAATGCCTCCAGCGTATTATCGCGATTGCTTTGGCAGGTACTGGTCAATGTGACTGTAGCGCCAGAGCTTAATTTAAAGGCTTTTTCGCTTTCACCGTTGGAATCTGTTTCTATCCAATGAACTGGAACTAAATAGGAAGTATTTTTAGCGTGATTGGCATTAGAGGACGTTCCCATAATTGAACAATTTGTGAGAAGCAATAAAATAGAAATAAGAAAGTAATGAACCAAACTAATAACGCTTAGTTGTAATTTAATAACTTGAATCATTAGATTTATCTTTTTATCCTTCCTATTTATCGGAAGTTTCTAGCTAAAACCCTAGTAAAAACCTCAATCGATTGAATGCAAAGTTTTGAGGCCATGACAAAAACTTGACGGACTGCCAATCTCTCTGCGATTTTTATAAAAAGTAACGCAATAGTCTTGCGCCAACTTAAAATTTAAGTCGGCACGAGCCTTGCTGATTAGAGGCGTGTCATGCCTTTAAAACTTATTACATCCTTGTCCTGTGCCCTATCCGTATGCGTTATCGGTACGACGGCCTTTAGTGTAAATAACTTAGAACGAGCCAATTTTAAAATTTTTGAGTTGAAGCATCCTGCATGTGAAAGTCAGAGTCTTATTGATACCGCTAAGGAGGGGTTTACCACCATACGAAATGACCTGCCGGGTCGCTCTGAATACAATGAATTGGTAAAAACGTTTCATCGCCAGAAGTGGGAAAAACTAGATGAGGATATTGAGTTTTTTCAAAATACATTTGAAACCTCACCCCTAAGAGAGGCCGTCGCATTCCTAAAGGTGGAGAGTCTATTTGATCGAATAGATAGCCTCGATTCTGAAATTATCAAAGAGGCGGAGAAGCATTTGAGAGAGACTGTACTCTTATACCCGAGGTCTCAATTAATACCTGTAATAGAGGCGACGATGGGTGCCTTCTGGTTAAGAAATGGTTTGTATTCCAAGAGCCTAGGAACTTTTATCAAGGCCAAGCAGGATTATCCATTTCATAGTCTAAATTGTCTGTTTCAATTTGGAATTTCTGAAAATAACTTTTTACTACATGAGTTTGAGGTGGCGAAAAAGGGTTTTAGTTCTCTCCTACAAAAATGTAGCAACCCCAGGTTTAAGACAGGGGCTAGGTTGCGATTAGCTGAAATGCAAATGGATAAAAATCCGAAAGAATCAAGTCTTCTCATAGCTAGTATTTATCAGGAGGAATCAAATATCGTTGCGCGATTTTATCAAGAGGCCCTTTATAATATTGGAGAGAATAAGTACCAAGCCAAGCAATTCACATCTGCTAGGTTTTTTTTCAATGAATATCTGAAGCATAAAAAAAGAGAGCCAAGCTGTGCTGTGTATGCTCATCGAAGAATCGCTGATATTAGCGCGAAATTAAAGAGCCCTCAGTCGGATCTTTTCAGTCTCTATCTTGAGACCCACGATCAATTTCCAAAAACAGACATGGGAAGGTTCTCTTATGTTCAAGCACTTCTTTTAGACTATCCACAAAAAAGCCCCGGGGAAAAAATACGACGCACTCAAGTGGTCGATGAGGAGCTACCCCTTATCGGTGATCCTAGGTTGCGATATCTAGGCAGCCTAAATAAAGCGCTGGCTCTTCTAGAGTCCGGGAAAACTGGAGCCATTGGCTATTTGGTAAGAATAGGTAAAGATCATCCTGAAGATTTAAAGGACCCAGAAATAGCTGAATTTATCTCATTAAACATTGTGAAGACACTCAAAAAAGAGGCTCTTGCGCATCTGGTTATGGACCGTAAAAAAGAGAGTTTAAAAAATGAGGATCTTTTTCAGGAGATAGAAGATGCTTATAGTATTTGGATAAAAGGCACAAAGATTGAGAAAGAGACCAAGCAATTTTACACCGATTTAATCACTAAGCGATTCAAAGAACTTTTGGAAAAAGAAAATTTTTTCATAGCGTTTGGGCTTTTAGAGAGATGGAATAAATCTGATCTCTGGGAGGTAAATGATCCAGATAACAGAACTAAAATAGCGATTGGAACTGAATTGGGTCATCTCTTTTTACAGACAGATAAGGATAAGTTAAATGCGATATCTAAAGCTGTTGTGAAGGACGCAGAACTATTAACCCGTTTTTTGGGGTCCGATTTCAATCCCTTAATACTCACGGCAATGGCCAATTTAGGAAATAGTATTGCTGTGGCAGGTGAGTTATCTAAAACTAAATCGAATCGTGAAATCGCCTCAATTAATCCAATGTTATCTTCTGAAGTCCAGAGTTTCTTGAGTTATAAGCGAGCCGAGGCCCAGTTTTTAACTAAAAACTTCGAAGACACGAATGAAACCTTAAAAAAGGTAACAGATAAAAAATACAAGGACCAAGCGGTGGTTTTGAAAATCAAATCTCTTAATGAGTTAAAAAAATACTCCGATGCCTTCAAACTAGGCAGTTCCCAAATATCAAAAATGAACCAAGAATCGAAAGTTAGAGTTTTAGCCAGTTTAATTCCGACAGTAAATGGGAGCAAGATTTGGAGTAAGGCAGATTTTCTTTTGTCGGAAGCAAAAAAACAGAAGGTGTCCGGATTGGAACTGGCTCCTTTTCTTTTTCTTGCAGGAAAAGCAAGCTCCGAGCAGAAGGTATGTAAAAAAAGTATCAAATACATTTCGGAGGCCCTTACCCTGGATCCCAAGAGCCCTCAGCGTAATGAAGCGCAGTTCAGATTAGGAAAATGCTATCAAAAAGAAAAGAAACAGCATTTGGCAAAACAGCAATGGAAAGAGGTGATCGACTCTAAAGACTCTTTCTGGGCGCCGATGGCCAAAAGTGAAATCAATTTAATGGAGGAGCCATAGTGTCTGCCACAATCATTTCTTTAGCTCATCGTCGCTTAGTAATCGCCGATTCCAAAATGGGCGACGTTCTAAATCTCGCTAAACGAGCTGCGAAAACTCAAAGCCCTGTTCTTTTATGTGGAGAAAGTGGCTCTGGAAAAGAGCTGATTGCGAGATATATTCATGATGAAAGTAGTCGCAAACAAAAGCCTTTTATTTCCATAAATTGTGCGGCAGTTCCTGATGGACTGATGGAGTCTGAGCTTTTTGGGCATGAGCGGGGAGCCTTTACTGGTGCTGTGACTCAGCATTTAGGGAAGTTTGAGCGGGCGTCGGGCGGAACGCTTTTACTAGATGAAGTAAGTGAGATGTCAATTCACCTACAGGCGAAACTCCTAAGAGTATTACAGGAAGGTGAGGTGGATCGGTTAGGAGGAAAAGAGACCGTATCTATTAACTGTAGGGTCATATCTACAACTAATCGAGAACCCAAAGAATCTATTGCACGTGGCAATTTCAGAGAAGATCTATTTTATCGAATTAACGTTATTAGAATCGATTGCCCTCCATTAAGGCATAGAGAAGATGCCATTGAAGCCTTAGCACATGAGTTTTTAACTCAAAGCTCTCAGCGACAGGACAAAAAAGTTACTACCTTTCGAACAGATGCCATGACACAGCTAAAAAAGAATCTGTGGCCAGGCAATATTAGAGAATTACAAAATGTGATTGAGAGAGCTGTTCTTCTTTGCGATGAAAATAAAATAGGAAGTGAGCATTTGGAATCATGGTTGAAGGAATCGCAAATAAAATTGGAAGACAAACCTTCTATGCGTTTAGAGGATTTAGAAAAAAGCCATATTTTGGAGATTCTAAATCAAACAGATGGCAATAGAACTATTGCTGCAAACCAATTAGGTATTAGCGGCCGGACATTAAGAAATAAACTTAAACTATATCAATTAAGCTAAAGGGAAATATTTTCCAATTCGGTCGGAAAAGTTTGTCACGGAAGGTGTGTATCGATCAGGTTTTGGTGCCTGCGATCGATGGCTCAATGTTTGCAACCTAAGTAATCGGAAGAAACTCAAAAATACTTTAGGTTTTTTTGGGAGGATGCGAAAAGAAATGCCAATGTTTGATAAAACAATCGATACCCTGTCAAAGTCTTTAGACCTTCATTTGCAGCGGCACTCTATTATTGCAGACAATATTGCAAATGCTGAGACTCCATTCTTTAAGGCTCGACGCATCGATTTTGAAGCTGAATTACAAAAGGCCGTTGAAAATCCCGAAAGCTCAGATGGTTTTGAGGATCTTGCCTCAATCACGGGAAGAATTTCTGAAGAACCTTTTTCTGAGGTGGGGCAAGATTTGAATTCGGTAGATATGGACCGTGAAATGGCAGCAATGAATAAAAATGATGTTAAATATTCTGCTGGCACACAGGCGATATCTAAGAAATTTGCACTTTTAAAATATGCGATCGGGGAGGGTGAGCGATGAGTGATTTTTTTGATTCTCTCGATGTCAGCGCTTCTGCATTAAGCGCAGAACGAATGCGCATGAATACGACATCTAGTAATTTGGCCAATGCTCAAACCACAAGAACTCCTGAGGGGGGGCCTTATCGCAGAAAAGACGTTGTATTTGAAGCCACCCCTACGAGAGATTTTGCCTCGGTACTTTCGAGTCAAATGGGGGAGTCTCCGCTTCACCACGTCCAGGTGACCGATGTGGTTTCTGATCAAAATGCTCCACGGATGGTTCATGATCCTAATCATCCTGATGCTAATGAAGAGGGCATGGTGGCCTATCCGAATGTTAATACGATGGAAGAAATGGTTAATTTAATGAATGCCAGTCGCACCTATGAAGCCAATGTCACCGCGATTAATGTGGCCAAAGGAATGATGGGCAAAGCTTTAGAAATAGGGAGGAAATAATAAATGAGTATTAATTCTATTCAAGGAATGCAGAGTGCTTTGAGCAATGGTATCGATTCAGCTCTTTCAGTAAATCAAGATAAAGGTGATCAAGGGTTCTCCGCATATTTAAAGAACTCTTTTGATCAAGTTAATAAAGAGTTGAATACCTCAGATAAATTAGCCTCCGATCTAGCCGTGGGTAAAAATGAAAATCTACATGAAACTATGATCGGAATGGAAAAAGCAGAGTCGGCTTTTAAACTATTAATTCAGGTCAGAAATCGTGCGTTAGAAGCTTATCATGAGATCATGAGAATGCAGATTTGAGTTTGATGAATAACCAATTTCAAATACAACTAAAAATCCGCTTAGAAATTTTGAGATAATTCATGAATGATCGCGTAAATATAATTTTTGAGAAATTGAAGAACTATTATGCTTCTCTTTCTGCGAAAAAAAAGATGGCTCTGGGGGGAATGTTTGCCGGAGGTATCATCGGCATCATGGCCCTTAGCATGATAATGAAACATGATCCTCAGCAAATACTATATTCCGATCTACACCAAGAGGATGCCAAAGCTATTTCAAAAAAGCTGAGCGAACAGAATATTCCTTATCGAATTTCTGATGATTTTAGAAGTATTACTGTGGCCGCATCCCAGGTCTACAAAGCGAGAATGGAGTTAGCTAAAGAGGGGCTTCCTGGACAAGATGTCGTGGGATTTGAAAAATTTGATGCCACGACCATTGGAATGTCCAGTTACGTACAAAAAATTCAATATGTGAGAGCCATTCAAGGAGAATTGACTCGTTCGATTCAGAGATTGGCGTCGGTAAAAGCTGCCAGAGTGCATATTAGTATTCCCCCAAAAAAGGTATTTATGGAGGAGGAGGAGCCTCCTAAAGCCTCTGTAATTTTAGAACTGCAGCCTGGAATGGTACCTTCGAAAACTGAGGTGATTGGGATTGCAAATTTAGTAGCGAGTGCCGTCGAAGGATTAAAAGTGGGTCAAGTTACTATTGTCGATACTAAGGGTAGTTTTTTGCATCGTCCCGGTGATGATTCTGCATCCAATACCCCCAGCTCCTTTTTAGAACTGCAAAGATCCATTGAGTCGGAATATGAAAAAAGAATCGAAGAAATATTAACTCCAGTGGTTGGATTCGGAAAGGTGAGGGCCAAGGTAACTGCTGAAATTGACCCGGGACGCAGTAATACTACAGAGGAGACTTACGATTCAGAAAAAGCGGTACCTAAACAGACCATGAAAACTGAGGAGATCGTCACAGGTAGCCGACCAAATCCTGCGGGCATTCCCGGAAGTCGATCAAATCTTCCAGGTGCCGAAGCTCAAAATAGTCAAGTTCCAATGGCGTCAAGCAGTACAGAAAAAAACACTAACAATACCAGTTACGCGATTCCAAAAAAGATTCTGATTACGGAAAAGCCCTCCGGAAATATAAAACGGCTTACCGTAGCTGTCGTAGTGGATGGCTATTATACTAAAGGTACCCTGCCTAATACGGCCGATGTTTTTTCTCCAAGACCAGAAGCAGAATTAAAACGGCTGCAGGATTTAGTGGCCAACAGTGTGGGTTTTGATGTTGAGCGCCGAGATAGTATTACTCTTAGCTCTCTCCCTTTTAGTAATAGTGAGGTTTTGGAAGCTCCTGTTATTGCCGCCCCTTGGTATGATCTTAAAGAACTAAGCAAGAACGGAATTCGCAATGGACTTATTTCTCTAGTGGTGATGATGTTCTTCTTTCTAGTGTTAAGACCCTTTTTGAAATGGACGGTAGGAGCTGATGAAAAATTAAGATCAGAAGATTCGGCTGGAATGTTCCCTCGAACGGTATCGGAATTACAGTTGGCAGCTGAAAGTGCATCTCTGCCTCTTTCAAGAGGCATAGGTGATCTCTCTGTGTTTAGTAATGATCAAGAGGAGACTATTACTGTGTCTAATTCAGAAGAATCAGATTCAAAAAAACAAAATGAACCAATTGCCCCGATGGATGAAAGAGCTATTGAAGAGGATTTAAGAATGAAAATTTTGGAACGCCTCCAGGCTAGTCCCAAAAAAGGTTTTAGAGTCGTACAAGACTGGCTAGATGAATTGGAAACTCGTGTAGCAGAGGGTTAAAAAATGGAATTAAGAAATCAAAAAATCACTGGTATTGAAAAGTTGGCTATTCTCATGAATGTGCTAGGCAAGGAAACCTCTATTGAGTTCATGAAAGAGATGAAAGACTCAGATTTGAGAAGTGTCTTGAAGGTCATGGGCAGTATGAAGAAAGCCCCAATGACCTTAATAAATGAAGTTCTGAAAGAGTTTTTAGAAAAATTAAGTGAAAAAGATGTGATGATTTTTGAAGAAAATTTAACCGATCCTGAAATGATCGTATTAGGGCTTGGAGAAAAGAGAGCAAATCAGATTTTTGGTAGTATGAAAAATGTAAACCTACTTGAGCGCAAAGGAATGACTGTGCTTGAAACGGTAGACACTAAAAAGCTAGCTGAGTTTCTCCTAAATGAACATCCTCAGACGATTGCTTTGGTGGTAGTTCATATGGAAACTGAGAAACAGATTAAAACACTCAAAAGTTTGCCAGAGGCTATTCGTGCTGAAGTCGTTATTAGAATGGCAAACCTGGTCTATGTTGAACCACAAAAAATTGAAGAACTTGATGATTTTTTAAAGGTTGAGCTGTTAGGAAAAAACAAAGGTGGCGGTAGTCAGTTTGGTGGCGTGGCTGCAGTTGCCGATTTAATTAATAATCTTGATCAAAAAACGATGAATTCCATTATGAGTCGTATGGAAGACAATGATCCTAAACTTTCAGATGAAATTAGACTGTATATGTTCTCCTTTGCAGACATTATTAAAATTGATGTTCGAGGAGTACAGACAATCTTAAGAGAAATTGATAATAGCAAACTTACTCTAGCCTTAAAGAGCTCGACTGATGAACTCAAAGAAAAAGTTATGAGCGCAATGTCAGAAAGAGCGGCTGCGATGTTAAAGGACGATCTTGAAGCTATGAGCCCTCAGAAGGTATCGGAAGTTGAAAAGGCTCAGAAAGAGATCGTTGCAGTTATTCAGAGACTAGAAAAAGAAGGAAAGTTGGTAATCAGTGCTGGCGAAGACTCCGAACTTGTCTAATACAGAAGGTGAATTTCACCAGACACAGTTTTCTGGAACGGGTGAAGTATCAGAGATGCTACCTTTAGCTTCATTGGAGGCTGAAGGGGATCTATCATTTCAGCCTAAACAATATTCAAAAACTGAGAGTAGTGCTCCGCTCTTGAATAATCAGTTTGAAGAGAAGCAGGAAATAAAAAAAACCGATTTCTTCACTCTGCCATCGATTTTTTGGGACTCCTTTAATTCGGACAAGGAATTGGCAAGGGAGATTGAAAAGGTGGTAGTTCAGGAGGTAGAAAAGCGTGTCCGAGTTACTGTGGAAAACAGGTTAAATGAAGCGGCGCCTATCTATCGAGCAGAGAGACAGCAAGAGGGCTATGAAGCTGGAAAAGTGCAGGCCGAACAGGAATATTCCCAATTAAAAGAGGAATTGAAAAATGAGGTTAAATCTCAAATCGATTCCTTTATTAGCGAAAAGCAGGCGTTATTACAAAGCCATCAACCTATTTGGTTAGAGGCTATGTCGGTTCTCATGAAAAAGTTCATAGTCAAAAATGCTGGACAGATAGAGGCAGGTATTCAAAATTGGTTACAGACCCAGGTGGTAAATTTTTCTTCCGATGCTAAATTACTTCTCATAGTTCCAGAGTCTCAGTATGTTCGACTTGAAAAATTAGGATTCTTACCACTGGCACAAGAATTTGAATTTGTTAAAGACTGCTCTCTTAAGCCAGGTGAATTTAAGGTCGAGTGCAGCGCTGGGGGGGTATTTTTTTCATCTGAAAAAGAGATGGAAAAACTTGAACAGATGCTGAATGAAATATGCCATGTGGAGGATTTGCCAATTGCTTGAACTAGCAAATCAAAAAGTTAGGGAGGGCACCTTTCTTAAGTATTATGGAAAGGTTTGTAAGGTACGTCGGGATTCGATCCGCGTAATGATTCCCAATGTGCGAGTGGGATCATTATGTTTAGTTATGACCTCTACAGGGAAAGTTTCTATTGAAATTGTAAGTCTTGATCCTGCCGGCCATGTAGGAATGCCTCTAGATGATTTAGGATCGGTACAGCTAGGAGACCGTGTTGAGATTGGTGAAGAGATGGCTACTATTCCTGCTGGAGATGCACTTCTAGGTCAGGTCGTAGATTCTATGTGTCAGCCCTATGAAAAAAAGGATAAATGGGTTTTGCCTTTAAGAATACCCTTGTACGGTGCGATCTTAAATCCCTTAGAGCGAGAACTAATCACCGAACCTCTTGATTTAGGTATTACCGCTATCAATGCTTGTATTACCTGTGGAAAAGGGCAACGAACGGGAATTTTTTCAGGTAGTGGGGTGGGGAAAAGTGTTCTGCTAGGAATGATGGCTCGTTACACTGAAGCCGATGTGGTTGTGATTGGTCTTATCGGCGAGCGAGGCAGAGAGGTCAGAGAATTTATCGAACGGGAGCTGGGACCTGAAGGAATGAAAAAAAGTGTGGTGGTCTGTGAAACAGCAGACAAATCTCCAGTTCGCAGAGTGCGCGGAGCCTTTGTAGCAGCTGCTCTTTCTGAATATTATAGAAAACAGGGACTCAATGTATTGTTGCTGATGGACTCTTTAACTCGTTTTGCCATGGCCCAAAGAGAGATCGGAATGGCAGCGGGAGAGCCGCCGACCACCAAGGGTTACACACCGTCTGTTTTTAATAATTTAAATCGCCTGGTCGAGAGAGCTGGAAATTGGGGAACCCAGGGATCTATTACAGGCCTTTACACGGTTTTAGTTGAAGGGGATGACTTAGAGGATCCTGTGGCAGATAACTCTCGCGCTATTTTAGATGGGCATATTGTTCTCTCTAGAAAAATTGCCAACAGAGGACATTATCCTGCAATCGACGTGTTAACAAGTGTAAGTCGGGTAATGGATCAGGTGGTGAGTAAGGAACATGTTAAGGCTGCTCGCTCGGTTAAAGAGATGATGGCAAGGTATATTGAAAATGAAGATTCCATAAATTATGGAATGTACATTCGCGGTAGCGACCAGAAAATTGATGAATGCATTGAAAAACAGCCGAAAATAATGGAATTTCTACAGCAGAATCGCGACGAAAAATCGGATATGACAGGTTCAGAAGAAAAACTTCTAGCCTGTATCTAAACTGTTTAGTGAAAATAAGAAAGTCCCATAATGAAATTTAGATTTCGACTTGAACGTCTTCTGAGTTTTATTCGTGTCAAAGAAACCATGAAAAAACTTGAGGTTTCAGCACTGGTCCAAAAGTTAAATATACTAGAGTTTAGAAAAGATCAATTAGCGCAAAATGTTAAAAAACTTTTACAGAATCAAAATGAAAGGCTCCAATCGGGTACTGAATGGTTGTCTTTTTTGAGCCAGAAGATCGAACAGGACTCGAAAGAAACATTGCGTGTCGAAAGAATTATTAGAAAAGAAAAAGAGGACCTTGAAAATAAAAGATATGAATTGGGAAGAATATCGATGCGTCGAAAAGGGGTTGAATCTCTAAAAGAAAAAAGATTCGCCGATTTTAAACTTGATGAGGGCAGAAAATCTCAAAAAAGCTTAGATCAAAGTTATCAGTTACTGAAAGGTAAATTACCGTGAAACAATATATGAAACTAAGTGCCTTATTTATGGGGTTTACTTTGTTGGTCACCCTCTGGATGAGCTTTGAACTAGGTCTTTTATCTTTTGGAAAACTTGAGGCCGCCGACGATACTCAAAACCAGGCAGAATTAAAAGAGGCCCCAGCTGGTGCCCACAAAGATGAAAATATTCCTATAGTCCCGAGTGAAAAAAAGACTACTGCGACAGTTATGGTCTCCGCAAAAGAAACTGTTGATAAAAAGGCGATTGACTCCGCTATCACGACTAACCTTGATAAAAATTCCGATCAGAATAGCCAGGAGCAAATGCTATCACAGAGAGAAAAACAGTTGTCGGATAAAGAGGAGTTTTTGAAAAAACAGTCTGAGTATTATGAAAAAGTAATTATGGAATTAAAAGAGAAGCTCACCAATCAAGCCAAGGATAATAAAGTTAATTCAGCGAAAACAGAATCATCTTTTAGTCAAAAGTGTAGCCAAAAAGAGGCTGAGTGGAAAGAAAAGCTAGGTAAAAAAGAGGTTGATAATATTGCTCTGCAAAAAGAGCTTAGCACCTGGAAAGATGCAAGAGCTGAACTGTTCAGAGGCCTCTATGAAAAAATGGAATCAAAAAAAGCGGCTAAAATATTGGAGACGATGGACGTCGATCTTTCTAATAAAATTCTAGCAGGAATGAAGCAGGATAAAGCTGCCGAGATCATGAGTAAGATGGCGCCAGAAAAAGCGAGATTGATTACGGAAAAAACATTTCCGGCACGAGGCTTAAGCAGTTTAGATAAGGTCAATACCTCTCAGGCTACAGTCACAGCAAAGTAGTTTGAGAATTTATATAATGAATGGAGGTGAATGATGAAATGTTATCCACTTCAGTTGTAAATAATTCAAGTATGTCTGCGGTCCAGCGAGAAATGGCTGGAAACGTAGATGCGTCTGAGACAGGGATGTTCGATTTTATGAACTATCTTCTGGGCCTTCAGGGGCAGACCCAAGATTGGTTAGAACCGGCAGCGGAGAATCCCTTTGCCATGCCGACTACAAACGGAGAGGGAAAGGCGGGTCAGGACGAGACTCTGCTTTCTTTGTTCGAGCGAAAAAACCAATCGCCTTTGGATCCTATTGCCCTAAGTAGTCTTTTTCCACAGGGAAACAACCCTATTGCGAATCCTATTGCAATAAAAACAGGGGTTGAAAACCTGATTGATAAAAATGGAAATAAGGGCCTAGAAGAATCTTTTTCTCAGAACGCAGATTTAAAAAATGCTATATCTAGCCTAGATAATCAGGGTCTAACAGGCCTGCAAATGTTGCAGCGCTCGTCTGAAAAGTCTGGTAATATAGGATCAGAGTTAGCAATTACCCAAGCGCAGAAAGAAAAAGCACTCCAGCAGTACCTCTCTCAACAAGCAGCTCATTCTAAGACAGAATCCGTCAATTCTGTTTATAAAAATACGGTGAGTTCAGCTTCAGAGAAAATAGAGGGAAAATCTGACTTTTCACTTTCTGAAGCGTTAAGAAATAATCAACTTTCCAGCCAAGAGGACCTGAAAACTGAAGGAAAAAATAGGGGAAACAGTTCTAATCAAAGCAGCCTAAATAATTTGGTGTTGGGTGCAGAACAAAATACTTTATTGAAACCTTTAGATACAGGAGCCGCAGAGTCCAAGGGACAAGTGGTTAGGGCCAGCCTTCCTGAGCTTTTCGAAAAAGTTCAAGGAATGGTTCATCAAGGTAATGGCAAAATGATAGTGGCGCTAAACCCACCTACTCTAGGACAGGTTGAGATTCATGTGACTGCAAGAGGAAAAAACGTCGAAATTGAAATGAAGTCTGAAAATGATTTCGCAAAATCGGCGATCGAAGGTTCCATTGGCGAACTAAGATCCTCTTTAGAGGCGCAGGACTTAAATCTCACTAAGCTGGAAGTTCAAGTGCATCGAGATTTAGATAAGCAGGTTCAAGGCGACCTCAACTCCAGTTGGGTCGGGCAAGATGCCGCTTTTCAACAATCTCGCGGATTCACTAGAGACAATTCCTCTGAGTCTCCATGGCGAGAGCCATCGGGTCTTACGAGTTCAAAAACAATCTCAGCATCCATGAGACTGGGAGGTATCTCCTCAGCTTCTCGTGCGATGTCAGTTGCTGATGGACGCGTGGATATCCGAATTTAATTATTATTAAGTAATAGTAATTAAAATAATAATTAGGAGAATAATATGAATGCTCTTTCAGCAGCTATTCCCTCTCATTTAATGGCAGATCCTGTAAAGGATCTGCCAAAAGCTAAAAATGCCATGGGCAAAGAAGATTTTATGAAATTGCTCATGGCCCAATTGCAGAATCAAGATCCCTTAAAGCCAATGGAGCATCAAGAATTTGCGGCTCAGTTGGCACAGTTTGGTTCCTTAGAGCAACTTACCAATATTGGTAAAGGGATTGAAGGTTTGCATTCGGGTTTAGGAGAGGGTTCCAAACTATCTGCACTCACAATGATTGGTAAGAATGTGCAAGCCACTGGAAACTATGTGGATCTATTAGAGGGACAAGAAGTTAGTATGAAATATAGTTCCAAAGACGGTATCCAAGCAGTTAAGGCGGCAATTTTTACTGAAGGTGGCAAGATAGTTCGGGAAATTGATTTAGCAAAAGTTGAAGGAACAGAAGTGAAATGGGATGGAAAAGATCAAGATGGAAAGTCTCTTCCGTCAGGAAAATATACGTTCAGAGTGCAAGGTGTGGACAAAACTGGCCAAGCGCAAGAATTGGGCACTGAGCTCTCTGGGCGTGTGACGGGTGTTGAGATGGAAGGTAAAAATCCTGTGCTAATCATCGAGACAAGTACCGGTAAAACACGATTGGATTTAGCTAGAGTAAGTCAGGTGTCTGCTGATTCTGATAGGTCAACTGGAAAACCAAGTAGTACAACAGTCGCAAATCCAGCCACGGGCGGAAAACCGGGATCTCCATCAGTAGCAAAACCAGGAGGTTCTCCAATTCCTGTTCCAACGATTGCTAAAAATGGTAATGAAGCCACCGAAGAAAAAGAGCCGAGCAGTGAGGAGGATGAACTTCCTAGTGTTTCTCAATTAGATCGCGGAGTTTGGGGCGGGATGCCTGGAGTTAATGGGATGGATGGCATGCGATGAATATTTCGGAACTTTATAGGAATTTAAATCCTACTTCGATACGCACCGATGGAGTAGAAGGGGTTCGTCCTAGTCAGAATCCTGAAAATAAGAAGTTAGATATTGGTAAGACTAGTAATGTTTCGGAATTTGAAAAGGTACTTCAACAAGAGACAAGAAGCTTTCATCTCTCGCAGCACGCAGAGACTCGTATTCGCTCCAGAGAAATTCCTTGGGATCCTCATATTGAAAGACGAATTGCAAAAGGATTTGATCAAGCGGAATCTAAAGGAAGTAGAGAGGCTTTAATTTTGGCAGATGACCTAGCTGTAATTGCCAATGTGAAATCACGTACCGTAGTGACTGCAATGGACAGAAGCCAAATGAAAGAAAAGATTTTTACAAATATCGATAGTGCAGTTTTAGTTTAATGGCATAGGAAACGGTAGCCCCGTTTTCTTTTTTCAAATTCCCAAGGCTGGCCCGTGTTGATAGAGAATGAACATTTCATTTTCTCTCAATAGGAAGCTTTGGTTTTCTTGAGTCTTTCCTTAAAAAGACTCACAGGAGGCAACATGGGTGTAGTATCTTCAATGACAACTGCGATCTCTGGTCTAGAAACCAATGGACAAGCGCTCGCAGTCATATCTGATAACATCGTTAACGCAAATACCACTGGGTTCAAAAGTGCGAGAACAGAATTTCAAAATATTCTCGCGCAGGATCTAAGTATGGGTGGAGCCGGCGGCTTGCAAATCGGTCGCGGTGCGGCTGTAGCGGGTGTCACAAATATTCTTACCCAAGGAGCTATCACACGAACCGAACGAGGAACCGATTTAGCAATAAGTGGAAATGGTTTCTTCGTCGCAAAAAGTGATTCATTGGGACAAACCTATACACGAGACGGAAGCTTTCGTTTTGATAAAGACGGATGGCTTACCAATTTGAATGGCGGTAGAGTTCAGGCATATGAGTCAACTCCTGAAGGTAAAATCACAGGAAAATTGACCGATATTCGTATCCCGTACAATACCATTGCTGCTAAAGCGACTAATCAAATGCAGTTACACATAAATTTGGATGCAAGAAGTCCGGTAAGTCTTCCTCTTGATCTAAATAAACCTGAAGAAACGGCTCAATTCACTACAGGAATTCAGATTTATGATTCCATAGGAAATGCGCAGCCCCTCACGATGTATTTTAATAAAACCGCCGATAATACTTGGGAGTGGCATGGAATGACAGATGGGGCCAATATTGCTGGAGGCCTTTCTGGATCCCCTACGGAAGTTTGCACGGGAAGTTTGGTGTTTGATCAATTAGGTCGATTACAAACAAACTCGCAAGTAGTGCTCAATGCTAATTTCAGTAATGGAGCCGTTCCTGATCAACAGATGTTTTTTGATTTTGGCGACTCTATGGATGAGCAAGGAACTGGAGAAAAAGGGACCACTCAATATGGTTCTAAAAACTCAACCTTCAGAAATATTCAGGATGGTTGGGCCGCTGGAGTTCTTAGTGATACTGCTATCGATGCTGATGGCGTATTAACTGGAATTTATACCAATGGGCAATCACGAGTCTTAGGTCAATTAGCTGTCGCTAGATTTGAGTCGACAGAAAGGCTAATGAAGCTCGGAGAAAATCAATTCCGAGAAAGCATTCAATCAGGACAACCTTTGATTGGAAAACCAAATACCAACGGTCGCGGCATTATTATGACCAAGAGCTTAGAGCAGTCGAATGTCGACTTAGCTAAAGAGTTCGTTGACATGATTAAGGCTCAGCGAGGCTTTCAAGCTTCAGCAAAGAGCGTAACGACAGCGAATGAAATGTTAGATGAAATTATCAATATCAAACGGTCATAATAGTTTGAAATAATTATAAGAGTTAATTAACTAAACCCTCTTCTCGTAATGAGAGGAGGGTTTTTGTTTTGTTGCCGTGCGGTATTAGGGCCGATTGCGAAATAGAATAGGTGTGTTATAAATAGAGGATGAACCATTTAATCAAATTAATCTTCGGTCTATTTTTTCTTACTCATTCAATTTTTGCTGTCGCTACAGCTAGGGAGATCACTCTCGAAACAAAAAAAATAAATGAAGCGGTTCATTGGACTCCAGAAAAGGTGGAGGTAGTTCCTGGCGAAACAATTAAATTTATAGTAAAGCATGATCTTGAAGGTGGTTTTGATTTCCATGGATTTTTTATTCCTGTGCTTAATGTGACAGAGCAGGTCACTCGTCACGAACCTAAAATAGTAGAGGTGATGGTACCTAAGAATCTTAAAGCCGGAGAGTACCCCATTGGCTGTCAATTTCACCCTAAGCATGTCAAGGCTACTTTAGTCGTTAAAAAAGAGAACAAGGCAAAAAAATAGTTTTTATTCTAAGTAATAAATCTCTTTGAGATTTCGATAGTCTTCGTTGAAATCTAGGCCATACCCGACTAGAAATTTATCCTCTACCTCTTGTCCTAAATAATCGATAGCCACATCAATTTCTCGTCGACTGGGTTTTGAGACCAACGCACATATTTTTAAACTTTTAGGGTTAGCAGCTCCTAGGCGCTTCTTTAGAAAGTCCCAAGTTCT
>SHZA01000080.1 GCA_009692515.1 Bdellovibrionales bacterium | reverse complement strand
GTTTCAGGTACGATCTTTAGGTGACTATTTTCAGTTAGGGTAGATGGGCCCAGTTTTATTTCGGAGTCATCTTCAGCGAGAGCCTTCTTAAAGTCTCTAATTCCTTTCCCCGCAGCCTTTGCTAACTCGGGTAGTTTATTAGGACCAAAAACAACTAAGACGATCGCAAAAACAACCAACCAATGAAATAAAGAAAATTCTCCAAGCATATAAATGTCCTTTTGAAATTAGGTTAGAAAAAAATAATACTTGTAAAATAGTAAAGAAATTTGACGGCCATGGGCCTTTAGGCAGAAGGGGTACGAACACTATTATGTTTTTGAAAGGTGTTGAACACATAAAAGCAAGGTTTTTAGTCAATCCAAGTACTTAGGAACAATGTGGGGTTGCCTGTATAAGAGGTGACTATAAAAAACATAATGTAAACAAGGTGTTTAAGAGTTTGTTCCTGATTACCTGTAAAAAGCTTAGCCAACTGAATAGCGGTTTTGCAGCTGAAAAAAAGTTGGATCTGTTTAAGCATTGTAAAAAAGATATCTCACACCGGATTAATAATAATTTGCTTGTAAGGGGGATTTAAATAATGACCCACGTAAAAGTAATTAATAGAGTGCAAAAGGGAATGTTAAAGCCTCTGGTTTTGGTGAGTCTCTTAGCAAATGTTAGCTTCGCTGAGACCTCCCTACAACAAGCTCAACTTTTATACTCTAGGTTAGCGGCAGTAAAGCTAAGTCAATCCTCACCCGTTCTGCTAAATATTAGCCAGTTGATTGAAGCTAAAAAATGGAAAGAGGCTGCAGATGTCGCTATCGGATCTGATGACTTTTCTAATGTGAGTTTATTCCAGTTTTTTTCCCCCTTGTCTTCACGAGGTGAAAATCCAGACATTGAGTTAAATGATTTCATAGCCATGGGGATTGCAAATAGTTTTATCGATCCCGTAACTGGTAAAGATCGGCCCTATACAAACTTAGTTGATGGAGATTTTAGTGTTACCTTTAATAATACGGTATTAAGTGAATCTAATAATACCCTATTAACAAGTGCCTTTGTTTCAAGAACCGTTTTAACACCTGCTAATCTAAAAATCGTTTCTGTACAGAGAGTGGGTGTTCCTCCTAGTGCTGCTGCTGGCTTACTTACCTCTCGTCAGTTTCTTAAGGAACATGCTATCGCAGGTACCAATCGAAGAATGGTTCACTATGCTTTTCGAGAGTTTTTATGCTCAGATATTAAGGAGTGGAAAGATGGGGATCCTGCTCTTACAGATGAGTTTGTATCAAGAGATGTAAGTCGAGCGCCTGGGGGAGGAATAGCGGGAGCTCAGCAATATCAAGCAGAGTGCCGTACCTGTCACCAGCTTCAAGATGGAATGCGAAATGCTTTTGCTTATCATGATTTTGTGGAGACGACCGCTAGGGCTGTGTATGACCCCACAGCGGTGGTTTCAAAAATTAATTTGAATAACCTTTTTCCTGGAGGAATGGTGGTTAACAATGATTTTTGGGAAAACAAAGCAACTCGCGGGGCTAATGACCAACGGTTTGGGTGGAGAGGGCCCTTATCGGGTAATGGAGCAAGAGCTTTTGGGCAAATGATTGGAAGGTCCTTTCGGTTTTCCACCTGCGCAGTGGAAAAAGTATTTAAACAGGTTTGCAAACGAGCTTTAATTTTAGATGAACAGTTGATTAAGGAATCATTAGCAAGGGGTTTTGAAGGTGATGGCTATAGTCTTCGTGGACTTTTTAAAAGTGTGGCTTTAGTACCTGCGTGTATGGGGGTAAAACAATGAAAACTAAATTTATAAATTTAATGGTAGTAAATTTAATAATGTTAATAGGAACGGGGTGTACAAGTTCAAAATTAGGAGATGTGGTTTTAGACCCAAACAACAATACCAGAAATGGCATTACCACTATCCAATCGGTGTCTCCAGCTCCTTTAGTGTTTAGCTCCTTGGTTAAGTCATTACTCAACTCTGCTGATATCATCGACCCCGCTAAAATAAATCTTATTTATGCCGAGTACAATCTTCAGAAAAATCAACTTCCCCAATTAGGTGATGCTGGAGAGATAAATACAGCTGCGGTGGGGGCTATTATCGTGATTGCGGGTCAAGTCTGCGGAGCCTTGAAAGATAAAGAGTTGGCACCTGCCAGTGTTAAAAAAGCCTTTGTAGGTTTTAAGTTTCAGGCGGTTGCCACCGAGGTGACTATTGCCTCGCTGGCTCCCGATAGTGTTGTTAAAGACGCTGGCAGTAGTTTAATCAAAATGTTTTTGGGAAGAATTGCATCGGAGAGTGAAAGAGGTTCTTTTGTATTAGCAAGAGATAGGTCTTTCCTTGGACAAACTATTACCTCTACTAATAACAGGAAACTGGTGAGTGATCTCGCTGTGATTCTTTGTACAGGGGTAGCATCATCTCTAGAAGCCATTTCAATGTAACTTACAAAAGGTGGTTGTTATGAGTTTAATAATAAAAAAAACCATAAATAAAAAAGAGATTGAAAAAGAATGGTTATCTCATCAATTAAAAAGAGATCCTCATTTTTTAACTCGGAGACAGTTTTTGGGCAAGGGTGTCGCGGGTGCTACGGTTTTAACTTTTATGCCGCCCATCTTTTCGTTAATGACAAAAAGTCAAAGTGCTAAAGCCGCTGAAGAATTTACTAAGGTGGCAGTCGTTTTCTGTTTACCAGGAGGGTATTCTCTATCGGCTGAGTTTCCCGCTGTCGGTACTGAGGGGAAATTTTTGAGCGTAGCTAGTTATGCAAACTTAGGAGTGCCAGGGCAGGATCCCAAACTAGCAGCAAATGTGAGTAGTAAATATGGAGCTCCTATGTGGATGTCCCAGCGATTATTTAAGGCCTTTGAAGCTGCTAGCCCATCTGTAAAAGATAACCTCAAGGTGGTTGCGGGTTGGCATTCTAATAGCCAGGATGATAGCCAAAATAATGCGAATATTCCTAGCCCTCATATTTTAAATTGTGCACGGGCAGCTGGGGCTAAATTCAGGGTCGGTGGAACTCAGATGAATTCTAATACCGCTGCGGGTGGTAGGGGATTACCGACGGTAGCTGTTCCCGGTATAAAGCCAGCAGTGGCTTCAACACTTCAGCAAGTAAAGGATCTTTTAACTCTGAAGAAAGGGGCCTTGAGCGCGATTTCTCAAGATGGGCTTGTGGCGGCCACCAGCTTAGCGCAGACGCTAACTGCCGGAGCAAAAGAGAGGTTTGCTGCCATGAATACTGGAAAGCAACTACAGGAATTAAGTGATGTGGCCTCTAAATCTGTCGTTGGTGATGTCATAAATGACCTAGCATTAGATCCCCGAACAGATCCCAATTTACAAACGGCCTTTGGTATTACAGCGACTACACCGGATACTGATCCCAGAGTTCCTTTAGCCGCTAATACTAAATTAATTTGCGACGGGTTAAGTCCTTTAATGGTGGTCCAGGTTCCATCACAGTTTGATTATCATGATGGCACTGCAAATTGGAATGCTACCAATGGCGCTCATGACAAGGTCATTCAAACTTTAATGCCTATCTTAGAAGCCTGCGCGGCTGCCAGGAGAAGTATTATTGTCATGTTCTCTACCGATGGGGCTACAAGTTTTTCTAAAGATGGAATCATCGCCATCGGTGATAAAAGTGAAATTCATGGAGTTTTATATGTAGTATTGGCGATGAATAATGAAAAAGTTACTCAAACATTTTTGGGGGGAATGAAATCTAACGATAATGCTGGAGGCAGTGCAGAAACCGACATTACTAGAAATAATTTACAGGCCAGTCCAAGTCACGAAGGCCATGTTTTAACCTCTTCAATTTTGGGGATGCAGGGATTAAGACCTGCAAACTTTGTAGCTGGAAATATTTCAGCTGATAGTTTTGCGGCATTAAATATCTTTAAAACTTAGCTATTTTCCAGAAGGAGTCGGGATTGACCGTTTTAACAAAATACTATTTACCAATGTTTTTTATGGTTTTGGTTTTGGTAGGGTGCGGAGCTTTTCATGACAAAGTGGGCTCCCCCTCTGGACTGCAAAGTAGTCTTTTCGCAACTAATATTCGTCCAATACTTGTAAGCAATTGTTTTAGTTGCCATGCCACTCCTACTAACGCGGGTGGTGCTGCTTTCTTTATGTCACCTGACAATTCTGTTGGGTTATATGAAGAAGCTAGAAAAAAAGTTATTCCAGGAGATATTAATGGGTCTCCCCTACTACAAAAAGGGGTGGGTAATAGTCACGGAGGCGGAAACCAACTAACTAGGATAGAAGATCAAAATAAAATAAAAGACTGGATTATGAATGTCGGAAGTGACACTTCCCCTCCTGTGACTCCACCTGTTGTTATTCCCCCTTCTGTAATCTTGAAATTTACAGGAATAAATTCTGTTCCGCCTAACTTAACTTTAGCGAGCCCTTACCAATATGTTCGGTTTGATCTTGCAAACTTAGGTCACTCGGGTGCTTTTATTGAAATGGGGATTAAATTATATACTGAAGGGGGATACGAATTTTCACAATGGAGAGTTTACTCTCCTAATTATCCATTAAAAATTAGAGGTATTAATATTGCGGTAATTAATGGATCGAGCCAAATTATCTCTCCTACTTTAGGATCGTTGACATTCAATTTTATGAGTTCAACTGATCCAGCATCTGTGGCACCTCCCTTAGTTGTGGCGCTTGAGCCGAATCGAGGTGATAGAGCTGCCACTGGATCGGTGATAAACAATCAAGACCAAGTGAAACTTGGATTTACTCTGATTGAAAATGCCGATAGCCCTGCGGTAAGAGAGCGAGCTAACTTTTTTACATCGGTAAAACCTTTGCTTTTAAATAATTGTTCCGGTTGTCATGGAAATACCAATGGTGATGGAAATTTCAATATGCCAAATAACGATGATGTTCTTCTGTATCAAAATGTATTTTCTCGGGTGGTAAAGGCAAATGTAACCGCTTCAAGTTTATATAATAAAGGCACAGGAAACGCTCATGGCGGTGGGAATAGACTCCCCTTGCAAACTGAGAAAGATGTCATTATTAATTGGATAAATATGATCAATTAGATTGGTGATCTTATGATTTTATTCAGTTTTGTGTCCTGTTTTTACTTAAGCCGCCCTGCACTACAAAGAGCTTGCAAATGTCTAGAAACCCTGTTATTTCCCAGTCTGAATTATCCGAATCGTGCGTCTCCAGGCGGGTGCCTGAAGTCAATTATTCGTTCGGTACCCAAATGTGAGGAACA
>SHZA01000023.1 GCA_009692515.1 Bdellovibrionales bacterium | reverse complement strand
TAACCCTCATAAAAAATGTAAAGCAGAAGCTTATATTCTCACTAAAGAAGAAGGGGGCCGTCATACTCCATTCTTCACAGGTTACCGACCTCAGTTTTACTTCCGTACTACGGATGTAACAGGGGTTGTCACCCTTCCAAAGGGTACTGAAATGGTTATGCCTGGCGATAATGTCGCAGTTGAGATAGAACTCATTACTCCTATCGCGATGGAAAAAGAGGTCCGGTTTGCTATCCGTGAGGGTGGTAGAACAGTAGGAGCGGGCGTAGTAACTGAAATTGTGGAGTAGTTTGTGCAGAGTCAAAAGATACGCATTCGGTTAAAGGCCTTCGACTATAAATTGTTGGACCAATCGGTGTCTGAAATTGTAGATACAGCCAAGCGCACTGGAGCGAAAGTAGCGGGACCTATACCCCTGCCTACTAGAGTCAATCGCTACACTGTGCTTCGTTCTCCTCACGTGGATAAAAAATCCCGAGAGCAATTTGAAATTAGAACGCACAAGCGACTAATCGACATTCTTGAGCCAACGCAGAATACGATAGATTCTTTAATGAAACTTGATCTATCTGCTGGTATCGATGTCAGTATTACTTTATGAGGTTTTTTCATGCCGTCGTTACCATTATATGATTTGAATAAAAAGAAGGTGGGCAACATCGATTTAAAAGATGCTGTTTTCGCCGGGGAAATTCGTCCACATTTACTAAATGATGCTGTAAGAGCACAGATAGCATGGAGATACGAATATAGAACTGCCAATTCCTTAACCAGAAGTGAAGTAGCTGGAACTGGTAAAAAAATGTACAAGCAAAAAGGCACTGGCCAAGCTCGACATGGTGATGAGAAATCTCCTACATTTGTGGGTGGCGGAAAAGCTCACGGTCCAAAGCCTCGTAGAGTTCGACACAAAATAAATAAAAAAGTTATGAAGGCCGCTTTAGTTACAGCTCTTTCTTTAAATCAAAAAGAGGATCGCCTGTTTATTGTTGATAAATTAGAACTAGCGAAACCGAGCACAAAGGCTGTTAAAGATTGTTTTAAGGCCTTTGATTTTGAGAGTGTCTTAGTTGTTAATTCTGGCGACATTGATTCAGAAAAGTTTTTTAATCAAAGCATTAAAAATTTAGATAAAGTGAAGTTTCTACGACCTGAAGGGGTCAATGTTTTTGATATTCTTAAATACAAAAACTTACTAATCAGTAGTAAAGCAGCTGAGAAGATTATGGAGCGGCTGAGCCATGTATAACATTATTAAGCGGCCACTAGTTACCGAGAAGAATACTTTACGATCTAACCGATTCAATGAGTATGCCTTTGAAGTAGAAGTTGATGCGAACAGAACAGAAATTAAAAAAGCAGTGGAAAAAATTTTTGGTGTGAAGGTAATTAGAGTTAATACTTTAATTGCTCGCAAAGAAGCAAAACGCCTGGGACGTATGCCAGGAAAGCGTTTGCTGTGGAAAAAAGCCATTGTAAAACTGAAGGAGGGTGACAAGTTTGACTTTGTCGCTAGTTAACGATGCCAATCAAATCTTTTAGACCAATAACACCTTCTCGTCGATTTTTAACCCAAATTGACTTTTCAGATCTCTTAGACAAAAAGCCTGAAAAACGGTTGATTGAAAATAAGCCGAGTACAGGTGGTCGAAACAATTACGGAAGGATCACTTCTCGTTTTAGAGGGGGCGGTCACAAGCGTAACTATAGAATTATCGATTTCAAGCGTAATAAATACAACATTCCAGGAAAAGTTGTTGGATTGGAATACGATCCTAATAGATCAGCGCGTATTGCGTTGATTAACTACGCTGATGGGGAAAAAAGATATATTCTTGCGCCTGCAGGCATTAAGTCTGGAGATACTATTTTGTCTTCAGAGGCAGCAGATATTCAAGTTGGAAACTCTTTGCCTCTTAAAAAAATTCCACCTGGTACTAATATTCATAATATTGAATTTAGACCTGGTGCTGGTGGAAAGCTTGGCAGAAGTGCTGGCTCTATGATCCAGTTGGTTGGCTTCGAGGGCGGCTATGCTCAATTACGAATGCCATCTGGTGAATTACGAATTGTTTCTGATAAATGCTGGGCTACTATTGGCCAAGTAGGAAATCTTGAACATGAAAACGTAGTTATTGGTAAAGCCGGACGTATGCGTTGGTTAGGATTCAGACCTCACAATCGTGGTGTATCGATGAATCCAGTCGATCATCCACTCGGTGGTGGCGAAGGAAAATCTTCAGGTGGACGTCACCCAGTTACTCCTTGGGGTAAGAAAACCAAGGGTAAAAAGACAAGAAATTCGAAACGAACCGATAGATTTATTATCAGGAGAAGGAAGTAAGATATGTCTCGCTCCATTAAAAAAGGTCCTTATGTTGCTACTCACTTATTAAAAAAGGTGGAACGAGCTCAAGCGACCAATGATAAAAAAGTATTAAAAACGTGGTCACGTAGATCTACAGTTGTTCCAGAGATGCTTGGTCTTAATTTAGCAATTCATAATGGCCGTAAGTTTCACTCTATTTTCATCACTGAAAATATGGTTGGTCATAAATTAGGTGAATTTGCTCCAACAAGAACCTTTCACTCTCATTCGGGCGACCGAAAAACTAAAGTGGAAGAGGGAAAGTAGTTTATGGAAGTTACAGCTACATTGCGATATGCGCGAATTACGCCTCGAAAGATGCGATTAGTAGGAGATCTTTGTAAAGGACTTCCTGTAGATAAAGCTCATTATCAGTTAGATTTCTGTCAAAAAAGAGGGGGAAAGTTTTTAGCTGTATTACTTGATTCAGCTATTGCTAATGCCCGCGAAAAAGGTGGAATCGATCTAGATAACTTGTACGTCAAACAAGTTACTGTTAACGATGGTCCTATTTTGAAGAGATTCATGCCCAGAGCAATGGGAAGAGCCACAAAAATTCAGAAAAAAATGAGCCACATAACTGTGGTTCTTGACGAAGCCAGATAAAAGAGGAAACAGTGGGACAAAAAACACATCCAATTGGTTTTAGACTGGGAGTTAACAAGACTTGGGCCTCCCGTTGGTTTAGCGTTCGTGAGTATGCAACCTTCTTACATGAAGATTTGAAACTCCGAGATTTTTTAAAGAAAAAGCTAAATCATGCAGGCGTTTCAAAAGTAGAAATTGAACGTCTAGCCAATAAAATAAAAATTAATATCCACACCGCTCGCCCAGGTATCGTAATCGGTAAAAAGGGAACGGGGATTGATCAACTTAGAGCGGAAGTTCAAAAGTTATCTAAATCCGAGATTTTTATTAACATCTTGGAGGTGCGTAAAGCTGAAGCCGATGCACAATTGATTGCAGCAAGTATTGCCGACCAACTCCAAAAACGGATTGCTTTTCGACGGGCCATGAAAAAAGCCATGAGTCAGGCTTTCAAATTCGGGGTCAAAGGAATCAAAGTTCAATGTTCGGGTCGATTAGGTGGAGCAGAGATTGCTAGAACTGAAAGGTATGCAGAAGGAAGTGTTCCTTTACATACACTAAGAGCAGATATTGATTATGGCTTCGCAGAAGCGTATACAACCTACGGCCAAATTGGCGTTAAGGTCTGGGTATACAAAGGCGAAATCATAGAGAGAAAAGTTATGAAAGCTCGCACTGAGGTAACTGCTGAGGTATAAGGCAACCAGCAACGAAAAATATTGTAGAGGAAAGATATGTTAAGCCCAAAGCGCGTTAAATATAGAAAAGTTCAGAAAGGCCGAATGAAGGGGAAAGCCTATCGTGGGTCAGACCTGAATTTCGGTGATTTCGGTTTGCAAGCTTTGGAATGTGGCAGAATCACATCTAAACAGATTGAGGCTAGCCGTGTTGCTATTTCAAGACATGCAAAAAAAGTAGGGAAAATGTTTATTCGGATTTTTCCTGATAAGCCAGTTTCTAGAAAGCCAGCTGAAACCCGTATGGGTGGAGGAAAAGGGGCTCCTGAGTATTGGGTAGCAGTGATTAAACCGGGAAGAATTTTGTTTGAGATGGAAGGTGTGGACGTAGCAACAGCTAAACGAGCACTAACTTTAGCATCTCATAAGCTTCCCCTGAAAACTAAGTTCATTCAAAGAGGCGTGAGTTTATAATGGATGCGAAAGAATTAAGAACGTTAGGTGTTGATGAGTTGCAAGCTCGTTGTCGTCAGTGGGCAGAAGACCTTTTCAGAGCGCGATTTGGAGCACAGAGTGTTGAAGCTAAAGATACCAGTATCTTTAAAAAGCTGAGAAGAGATATTGCAAGAGCTAAAACTGTTCTGACTGAAAAGATAAAAGTTGGAGATGTAGGGGATAAAAAGATGGCCACTGTAGTTGGTGACCAAAACGTTGCTCCAACCAAAACAGCTAGCAAGAAAGTAACTGCCAATAAAAGCGTTACTAAAAAGAGCAAAGAACAAGGAAAAGAGTCATGACCACTGTAGAGGTAAAAGAACAGGGTAGAAAACAGATAGTTCGCGGAGTCGTTGTTAGCGATAAAATGACTAAAACTCGAATTATTGAAATCAAAAGAACTCAAGATCATCGTCTTTACCACAAGAAATTAATCCACCAAAAACGTCTTTTCATTCATGATGAAAAAAATGAAAGTAAAACAGGCGATGTGGTTATGGCAGTAGCCACGAGACCATTATCTCGTCATAAAAATTTTAGACTTATTAAAATTGTTGAAAAGCGAGTAGCAGAATGATTCAGAGTGAAACATATCTAAATGTTGCCGATAATTCCGGGGCTAGAAAAGTCATGTGCTTTAAAGTACTCGGTGGCAGTAAACGTCGTTATGCTTCGATCGGTGATATTATCGTTGTAACTGTTAAAGACGCATTACCAACCTCTAAAGTAAAAAAAGGTGCGGTAATGAAAGCAGTTGTTGTTCGAACAAGAAAAGAAGTACGTCGAGCAGATGGTTCTTATATTCGGTTTGATGATAATGCAGCAGTTCTATTAAATAATAATATTGAGCCCGTAGGGACTCGTATTTTTGGACCTATAGCTAGAGAACTTCGCGTGCCAGCTAAAGATGGCTTTATGAAGATTATTTCTCTCGCACCGGAGGTTTTATGACGGGCGTGACGGTAACTCATGTAAAAAAACAGGATCTAGTCCAAGTAATGGTTGGAAAGTATCGTGGAAAAACAGGAAAAATTCTGCGGGTAAACCAAAAAAAGGGACGATTGCTTGTTGAAAAAATAAATATTATTAAGAAGCATACAAAACCCACTCAGAAAACTGCAGGTGGCATCATAGAAGTAGAAGGAATGATTTCAGCTTCTAATGTTCTTCTGTTCTGTGACAAATGCAACTCTGGTGTGAGAACTTCTAGAAAACTTCTTGAATCAGGTAAAAAAGTGCGTGTTTGTCGAAAATGTACAACGCAGATTGATAAGTAGTAGGTAGTAAAATGAAACCAAGATTATTAGAGCATTATAGTAAAAAAATTGTTCCAGAATTGATGAAGGATTTTGGTTACAGTAATCCTATGGAGTGTCCAAAACTCACTAAGATTGTTGTGAGTATGTGCCTTAAGGAAGCTACCAGTGATTCTAAAGTTATGGATAAGGCCATGGAAGAGCTCGCTTTAGTTACCGGTCAGAAACCAAAAATGACCCGCGCTAAAAAAGCTATTGCAGCCTTTAAATTGAGAGCTGGAATGCCACTTGGAGCTGTTGTCACTCTAAGAGGGACACGAATGTATGAATTTATGGACCGACTTACTAACGTTTCATTACCTCGGGTAAGAGATTTTCGTGGTTGCTCTCCAACAGGGTTTGATGGTTCTGGAAACTATTGCTTAGGAATTAAAGAGCAGATTATTTTTCCTGAAATTAATTATGAGAGAGTGGATAAAGCTAGAGGCATGAATGTTAATTTTGTGACTAGCGCGAAAACTAATAAAGAAGGGTACGAGCTTTTAGAAAAGCTTGGCGTGCCTTTCCGTAAAATGTAATTTGAGAAAAGGGTAATCAATGGCAAAGACATCTATGATGGTAAAAGCTGCCCGTAAGCCAAAATTTAAGACACAGAAGTATAATAGGTGTCCTAGATGTGGTAGATCGCGGGCATTTTTGAGAAAGTTTAAATTGTGTCGTTTATGCTTTCGTAAATTAGCCTTGGAAGGACTCATTCCAGGTGTAATTAAGGCAAGTTGGTAAAAAATTATGATGACCGATCCAATAGCAGATTTATTAACGCGTGTTAGAAATGCAAACAAGGCACGTCAACGAAAAGTTGATGTAACTCCGACTCAACTAAAGGTCTCAATTGTAGATCTTTGGAAAAAAGCTGGGTTTATAAAAAATTATAAGCTTTATCGGCAATCGGATGCTGATAAGACAGGGTTACTCAGAATTTACCTTAAATATATAGGTAAAAATGAGCCTGTAATTCACGGCTTAAAAAGAATCAGTAAGCCAAGTAAACGGGTTTATATAACGCAGGATAAACTGCCAACAATTTTGAATGGCATTGGAATGGCAATTGTTTCCACTTCACGTGGCGTTCTTAATGATGAGTTAGCTAGAGAACACCGTGTGGGTGGCGAACTTCTTTGTACGATTTGGTAAAAAATTATGTCAAGAGTTGGAAAAAAACCTATTAAAATTGCGGCTGGAGTCAAAGTAAAATTTGCAGCTCCTATTATAGAAATCACTGGAAAGCTAGGGACCTTAAAACGGACTTTACCCTCGGCTATTTCGATTGAGATCGGTGCAGATGAAGTTAACGTTATAAATTCATCTACTACGGCTCAGACGAAAGCTCTCCATGGACTTTCTAGAAGCTTAATAAATAATATGATGCATGGAGTTGCCGAAGGTTACTCTAGAGATCTTGAGCTTCAGGGAGTGGGATACCGAGCCCAAGTTCAAGGAAGTAAACTTACGATGCAACTTGGATTTTCTCATCCAGTTGAGTTTACCTTACCTCAAGGAATATCAGCTACCGTAGAAGCAAATACTAAGATCAACATAAAAGGTGCTGACAAAGAATTATTAGGACAGATTGTAGCCAGGCTGCGAAAAATTAAGCCACCTGAACCTTACAAAGGTAAAGGTATTCGTTATGCTGGAGAAGTGATTACCTTGAAACAGGGTAAGACTGCGGGAGCAGGAGGCGGGAAGTAGTTATGAGTAGCAAGATTCGCACAAATACTAATCCAAGACAGATTATCCGGTTGAGAAAAAAGCAACGGATCCGAAAAAAAATAGTTCTTCATATGGGAACGATTTCAAGATTAGTGGTTTACCGTAGTAATCAATTTATCTACGCTCAAATCATTGATGATTTGAAGGGAAATACATTAGCAGAAGCTAATACCAGAGAAGAAAGTTTCAAATCTTTAGGTTCTAAGAAAAATATAGAGGCCGCAAAGAAACTGGGAAGTTTGATTGGACAACGTGCCATTGAGAAAAAGGTAGAAAAAGTTCTATTTGATCGAAATGGTTATGAATATCATGGCCGTATTAAAGCTCTAGCTGAGAGCGCAAGAGAGGCAGGACTTAAGTTCTAATGATGCCAACTAAGAAAATTAATCCAAATGATTTAGAATTATCAGAGCGTATTGTTTATATTAATCGCGTAGCCAAAGTAGTTAAAGGCGGGCGGCGTTTCAGCTTCAGCGTTATCGTTGTTGTTGGAGATGCTTCTAGCCATGTAGGCGTCGGATTAGGAAAAGCTAGAGAAGTACCCGAAGCTATTCGAAAAGCAGGGGAATCGGCTAGAAAAAACTTAATTAAGCTATCGTTAAATCACGGTACCTTTCCGCATGAACTTATAGGAAAGTATGGTGCTGCGTCAGTATTGTTAAAACCAGCCTCTGATGGAACTGGAATTATTGCAGGTGGAGCTTGCAGATCGGTTTTAGAATTGGCTGGAGTACGCAACGCACTTACGAAATCTTTTGGAACCACTAACCCTCATAATTTGGTAAGAGCTACTTTAAATGGATTAAGTAGAATGCGATTACCAGAGGATGTTATAAAAGCCAGAAATTCTCAAGAAAGCGCTTATTAATAGCGGGGTTTAAGAAATCATGGATAAAGTAAATAAAACTGCTACCAAAGATGTTGTTAGCGGTAAAAAAGTTGAAATTAAGCTAGTTAGAAGTGTCATTGGCACTCCTGAGTGGATGAGAGTTATCGTTCGAACACTTGGTTTGAGAAAAATTAATAGTAAGAACCTTGTTCCTGACAATGGTGCTATCAGAGGAATGGTTCGAAAAGTTTCTCATTTAGTTGAGCTGACGGAAGTTAAGGAGTAGACAAATGGCGCAAGAACAACAATTTCATTTAGGTAATCTAGTCGCTCCTGAGGGTTCACGAAAAGAGAGAATTCGTCGTGGGAGAGGGATTGGTTCTGGTTTAGGAAAAACTGCAGGACGTGGAGGAAAAGGACAGACTGCAAGAGCCGGCAAAGGACGCCCCAGAGGTTTTGAAGGGGGACAAAGTCCTTTAGTACGCCGATTACCAAAATTTGGTTTTAATAGCCCTAATAAAGTTTATTTTGACGTTATCAATATCAATGCTTTAGAATCTCATTTTCAGAGTGGTGAAACAGTTACACTAGAGCAACTAGTCGAAAAAGGCTTAATTAAATCGACGAAAGCTATGGTAAAAATTCTTGGTGAAGGAAATCTCACTAAGAAGCTTACTGTGAAAGCCCATAGTTTTTCTAAGTCAGCTATTCAGAAGATAAACCAAGCTGGCGGACAAACTGAAGAAATTAAGCATAAAGAACATCAAGAACCGCAAAAATAAACAACAGGAGATAACACCTTGGCA
Organism: Bdellovibrionales bacterium; assembly: GCA_009692515.1. Lineage (GTDB taxonomy): Bacteria > Bdellovibrionota > FAC87 > UBA2466 > UBA2466 > UBA2466. The sequence continues at coordinate 20,666 of SHZA01000023.1, read as the reverse complement.
GCAGTGGAAGGTCTAACGAAGATACCAGAACTTCGTCGTCGAATTTTATTCACCATAGCCCTCTTAGCTGTTTATAGAGTCGGCTGTCATATTCCAGTTCCTGGAGTTAACACAGAGACTTTGGGTCGTTTTTTCCAGACAAATCAGGGAACCTTATTTGGAATGTTAAATATGTTCTCTGGAAGAGCATTAGAGAATGCCTCTATTTTTGCTCTTGGGATCATGCCTTACATTAGCTCCTCTATTATTTTTCAGCTATTAACAGTCGTCTGGCCTTATCTAAATGCTATTTCAAAAGAGGGCGAAGCAGGACGAAGAAAAATTAATCAATACACAAGATATGCAACCGTTGTTTTAGCCATGTTCCAGGGTTTTGGAATCGCGTCGGCTTTAATGAGTGCCGAGAATGCCAACTTTGTTCTTTTTCCGGGAGTAAAGTTCAAACTTCTTAGTGTGGTGACTCTGGCTGCGGGAACCTCTTTCATTATGTGGTTAGGAGAACAAATTACTGATCGAGGAATCGGTAATGGAATTTCTTTAATCATTTTCTCAGGCATCGCTGCTGGAATTCCTGTTTCTGCTAGACAAACTCTTCAGATGGTAAGAGATGGACAATTAGCTCCAATAGCGTTGGTACTTATTTTGGCGCTAATGATTGTGGTAATTGGCGTGATTATTTTCTTGGAACAAGGACAACGAAGAATTCCAATTCAGTACGCAAAAAGGCAGGTGGGTCGTCGTTTATATGGAGGTCAATCCACTCACCTTCCTTTAAAAATAAACACCAGTGGAGTTATTCCTCCTATTTTTGCATCCTCATTATTAATGGCACCTTTAACTGTTATTACTTTTTTACCTCCAAATCCAATTTCAGATGCCATCAGAGATGTAATCAATAGGGGAAGTCTTGTTTACTACACCGCATATTGTTCCTTGATTATTTTCTTCTGTTTTTTCTATACGGCGGTTGTTTTTAATCCTGAAGATGTTGCAGAGAATCTGAAGAAAAATGGTGGTTACGTACCCGGCATTCGTCCAGGAAAAAATACTAGTGAATACATTGATAGAGTTTTATCCAGGATTACTGTTGGTGGTGCGCTATATCTAGCCTTAGTATGTTTGCTCCCTGACTTTCTTATTAATAAATTTAAGGTTTCCTTCTTTTTTGGAGGAACTACTCTTCTAATTCTAGTCGGAGTAGCCTTAGACACCGTATCTCAAATTCAAACATTCTTACTAACTCGGGATTACGAAGGGTTTATGAAAAATGCTAACCTTCGGGGACGTCGGGGTTAGTTCGTGAACATCACCGTTTTTTTAGGTGCTCCTGGATCGGGAAAAGGAACTCAAGCTAAACAATTGTCTGAAAATTTTGGTTTCGTTCATTTTTCTACTGGTGACATGTTAAGAACCTCTATTAAGGAAATGAAACCGGTGGGCCTAAAGGCTAAAAGTTTCATGGACCAAGGAAATCTCGTTCCTGATGGGGTAATGATTGAACTTATAGAAGAGGCTTTAGATCCACTATCTGACAATGCTGATGTTTTGCTAGATGGATTTCCAAGAACGGTTCCTCAAGCTGAGGCCCTTGATAGCAAAATAAAAACTACCGTTGCAAAGGCTATTAACTTTAATATTCCAGATTCAATTTTAATTACTCGTCTGACAGGCAGACGAATTTGTCCCAACTGTGGGGAGTCGTTTCATTTAGTTTTTATTCCACCCTTAAAATTAAATACCTGCAACAGATGCAGTTCCACCTTAATACAAAGAACTGACGATAGCGAAGCTGTAGTATTACGACGCTTAGAGGTTTTTAAATCTCAAAATCAGGGATTATTAGACTATTTTGGAAATCGAAAAAATATTATTACCATAGAAGCAGATAGAGCAGTTGCTTGCGTTCAAAAGGAGCTTCTCTCAATTCTAAAACACTAAATGATTCACATTAAATCAAATAGAGAGCTAGACTTAATGCGACAGTCGGGAAAAATGGTCGCTAGAGTTTTAATGGAGCTGACTAAGCTTGCAGTTCCAGGAATGAAACTCATTGACTTGGATCAAGCTGCAGAAGAACTTACCTTAAGCTTTGGAGCTAAACCTTCATTCAAAGGTTATATTGGGTACAAACACTCTCTATGTACCTCAGTTAATGAACAGGTTGTTCACGGGATTCCGACAGACCGAGTTCTTAAAGATGGGGATATTATAGGTTTAGATTTTGGTCTTTCTTATCAGGGTTTTCATGGCGATAGTGCAGTAACCATTGCAGTGGGGGCTGTTTCAGATTCAGCTAAAGAATTAATGTTGATCACAAAACAGTCACTCTATGCTGGCATCGATGCAGCAAGAGCTGGAAATACAATTAAAGATGTAGCATCTGCAATAGAAAATGTAGTGAAACCCCACGGCTTTGGAATAGTAAAGGAATTTGTCGGGCATGGCATTGGACAAAAACTACATGAAGACCCTCAAATTCCAAATTATGCTGCAGGGGCCTCTACCTTAAAATTGAAACCAGGGATGACCATTGCTATTGAGCCTATGGTTAATCGTGGAACACATAAAGTTAAAGTTCTTGGAGATAAATGGACAGCCGTGACTAATGATGGCCATCTATCTGCTCACTATGAACATTCCATTGCTATTACCGATGGCGAACCTGAAATTTTGACCGCATGGGAAAATATTACAAGTAACTCCGATATCCAGGAGCTACTAAAACAATTAAAAGAGAAAGGGACATATGGCCAAAGAGGACCTAATCCAGCTTGAAGGAATGGTAATTGAGCCGTTGCCAAATGCCATGTTTCGAGTCGAGCTTCCTAATGGGAAGGTTATTTTGGCTCATATTTCGGGTAAAATGCGAATGAATTACATTCGAATACTTCCCGGAGACAAAGTAACTGTTGAAGTTTCACCTTACGACTTAACAAGAGGAAGAATTACATACAGGGCTAAATAGCCTGAAATATGAAGGTATTTAGTTTTAAGTATTAAAACTAATCTATTAAAAACTCCGATTGCAAACTCTTTTTAAAACAGTTAAGCAATCGAATTGACAAAGTAATAAGACTTGTCCTAAATAGGTTTTTTACTAAAAGGGTATAAAAGTGAAAGTTAGAGCATCAGTAAAGAAAATCTGTAACAAATGTCGGATTTTTAGACGTTGTGGCGTAGTTCGTGTGGATTGCATAGATCCACGTCATAAGCAGAGACAGGGGTAATTTGTGGCGCGCATTGCTGGAGTGGATTTACCACGAAATAAACGAGTAGAAATCGGTTTAACTTATATCTTTGGAATTGGGCGCAGTCTTTCTGCAAAAATTCTGAAGCAAGTTAACATTGATCCCAATAAAAAAACTGATCAGTTAGGTGATGACGAAGTAGGTTTAATTCGTGATCATATTGAAAAGAATGTTCCAGTAGAAGGTGATCTTCGTAGAACTATTGGAATGAATATTAAACGTTTGATGGATTTACAAACCTATCGCGGATTACGACATCGTAAAAGTTTACCAGTTCGAGGACAACGAACTCATACCAATGCTCGAACAAGAAAAGGTCCTCGTAAGACAGTAGCGGTTCGTAAACAATTAAAAGTAAGTAAGTAAAGTTTTAGGAGTTATATAGTGAGTATTAAAGCACCTGCTGTGGAAAGTGAATTAAAAGAAACCACAGAAGTAAAAGAACCAAAACGTAAAAAATCTTCGAAAAAAGATGTCCCAGTTGGATTAGCTTTTATTCAAAGCTCTTTCAACAATACGATTATCACAATTACAGATCCTGCTGGGAATGTAATTTGTTGGTCTTCATCAGGAAGAAAAGGCTTTAAAGGTGCTCGAAAAAGCACTCCTTTTGCTGCACAGATTGCAGCGGAAGATGCAGGAAGAATTGCTGCTGATCAGGGAATGCGCTCACTTTCAGTATTCGTAAACGGCCCAGGCGGGGGAAGAGAGTCTGCATTGCGTGGTCTTCAAGTAAGTGGAATTAAAGTTACTTTCATTAGAGATGTGACCCCCATTCCGCATAATGGATGTCGTCCCTCTAAACGTAGACGGATTTAGGAGTTAATTGTGGCTAGAAGTACTTGTTCAGTTTGTAAGTTTTGTCGTAGAGAAAACATGAAGCTCTTTTTAAAGGGCGATCGTTGTTATGGGGATAAATGCGCATTTGAACGTCGCGCTTATCCACCAGGTCAGCATGGTCAAAGACGTACCAAACTATCTGATTTTGGTCTCCAATTAAGGGAGAAACAGAAGGTAAAAAGAATCTACGGTATTTTGGAGCGTCAATTCCGAAAGTACTTTGATTCAGCAGATCGTCAAAAAGGTATTACAGGTCTTAATCTTTTACGAAGACTTGAAATTCGTCTAGACAGTGTTGTTTACAGAATGGGATTTGGAGACAGTCGTAAAGAAGCAAGACAGCTAGTTCTTCACTCTCATTTCTTTGTAAATGGAAAACCGGTCAACATTCCGAATACTATTTTAAAAGCAAATGATGAAGTTAGCGTCAGACCTAAAAGTCAAAAGCTTGTTACGATTCTTCGATCTATCGAAAACTCAAAAAAGCGAGAGATTTCAGATTGGCTAGAAGTTAATGCAGCTGAGTTTAAGGGTCGGATTAAGTTCTTACCAGAACGAAATCATGTAACGCTACCTATTGAAGAAAACTTGGTCGTCGAGCTCTACTCGAGATAAGGAATAAAATACTCATGGATCTAAATATTTCTCATAAAAACTGGCGCAGTTTAATAAAACCCAAAGGATTAGAAGTTGAGAGAGATTCTCTCACCGATACCTATGGAAAATTTACCGCTAAACCTTTAGAAAGAGGGTTCGGAGTCACCATAGGAAATGGTTTACGACGAATTTTACTATCCTCTCTTCAAGGAGCTGCAATTACTGCAGTTAGAATTGATGGCTCTCTTCATGAGTTTTCAGCTCTTTCTGATGTATTAGAAGACGTAGCAGATATCATTTTGAATCTTAAAGAGGTACGTTTTAAACTTTATGTAGATGGAACTAAGACCGTTACCATCGACAAAACGGGTGCGGGTCCTGTTACAGCCGCTGACATCCAAATTGATGATTCAATCGAAGTTTTAAATCCTGAACAACATATTGCGACTCTTGGCAAAGAGGGTCGATTCAGAGCTGAATTTAGAGTTGAATTTGGAAAAGGCTTTGTTACTGCAGAGAGCTTAAAAAAAGAGGACCTACCAGCTGGAGTTATTCCAATTGATGCTTTCTTTTCTCCAGTTCATAAAGTGAACTACACAGTATCTCAATCTCGAGTTGGACAAAAAACCGACTATGACAAGCTTGAATTAGAGGTTTGGACAGATGGTTCAGTTAGACCTGAAGATGCAGTAGCCTATAGTTCCAAAATTCTTAAAGATCAGTTAAGCATCTTTATTAACTTTGATGAGAGCTTAGAACCTGAACTTCATGAGCCCATTATTGAGCTCGAAAAAATTAACGATAACCTCTACAAAACTGTAGAGGAGCTAGAGCTTTCAGTACGTTCAGCTAACTGTTTACAGAATGCTGGAATTAAATACATTGGGGAACTGGTTCAAAAAACTGAAGCGGAAATGCTTAAGACAAAGAACTTTGGTAGAAAATCTCTTAATGAAATCAAAGAAATCCTTGTTGAAATGGGACTTGGCTTTGGCGTTAAGGTAGATGTTTTTGACCCTGAAACATTTTTTGCAAACAAAAAAAAGAAGGAAAGCGAAACGGGAACTCTGAACTAGAGAAACCATCGCGATAGATCTGCTATGAGACACTTACACTCTGGAAGAAAGTTAGGACGTTCACCTGACCATAGAAGGGCTACTTTAAGAGCTCTAACTTTGGCTATTATTGAAAATGAAGCAATTCAAACTATTCCCTCGCGAGCGAAGGAATTACGTTGGTATGCTGAACGAGCTGTAACTTTAGCTAAGCGCGGTGATGTGGCTAGTGTGCGCCTATTAGTTAAAATGCTAGGAAGTACAGAAACTAAGACTCCAGGTCAAAATCGTGTTCGTAGTGCGATTGAAAAGGTTTGCAAAGAATTAGCACCTAGATTTAAGGACCGTCCAGGTGGCTACACTCAAATTTTTAGACTTTCTACAAGAAGAGCCGGTGATAATGCTGAGCAGTGTATTATGCGTTATATCCCAGGACCAGAAGATGCAGAAAAAACTACCACCAAAGATAAAGTAGAGAAAAAAAATACAAAAGAGGTTAAGAAAAAATCTGCCGCTCCAATGGAAGATAAACTGGTAGCCAAAACTGCAAAAAAAGATAAAGTTGCAGTGAAGCCTGTTGAAGATAAAAAATCAAAACCATCCAAAAAGGATTAAAACAACTTGAAACCTAACAAGGGAAGTTTATCCACTCCAAGTGGAGCTCTCTTGATTATAGGGTTTTTCGTATTACTTTTTTGTTTTCCATTTCTGATAGAGTCAAAAAAGGTGACCTTTAATTCGGCTAAATCAGACGGTGCCCAGACATTCCCACTTACCTTTCCTCTTGACCTTAAATTGCGTATTTATAGGGACTCCTCACCACAAAATCGGTTTAAAAACAAAAGGGTTACTCTCGGGGAGATTTTAAAAGAGAGTCCGTCTCCAGTGCTAATTAACTTTTGGGCTACCTGGTGCCCCCCCTGTTTAGAGGAGCTGCCCTCGGTCGAATTATTGAACAAACAACTGAAAAATAAACTCAATTTGGGCTCGAGTGACATGCTTCGCCTAATTACCATTTCCGTAGATGATAGGATGGACGATATTGCTAAGTTAGAGGCCACTTTAGACTTTAAACCCTCCTTCTTGGTTCTCTTTGATAAAGAGGGAGAGCTTGCGAGAAGCATGGGAACCACCAAATTTCCAGAAACTTATCTAGTTTCTGCGCAGGGAAAGATTCTTTATAAGTGGTTAGGCCCGCAGGACTGGCTTTCATTTGATGTCTTGCAGCAGATAAAGAGACAATCTAAGTAATTTACTTTTCTGCTACAATTGAACCATGAAACACTTTATTAAATTTACCTTTGTGATTTTGGGCATTCTAGTAACCACCCTATTGGGTATTAGCGCCCCCAAAGATTTGACCTTGGATAAATTGGATATTTCTCCAGACATCATTAGCTCCGAGGGTAAAAGTAGAATTAAACAACATATACAAATTATTCAGGACAACATGGCCAATACTCTTACTAATATTCAATCTACTAAAAAAAATGTTTTGGTCATTGAAGCTGAAATTCATGATTTAGAGGAGCTAGGAAAAGAACATCAAAATTTAAAAACTCGATATTTAGATTTTTTATCAAAAGCAAATATAGAATTCATTAAAAATAATAAAGCCCTAACCGAAATTGACCAGTTTCAAAAAAGATTATCCAAGTTAAATAATGTAAATCAGAATAAGGCTAGGTCAGCTGAAATAGTAGAGGCTCAAACAGAAAAAATGGAACGTGAAAATTGGAAACGAGAATCGGAGGAGAAGGTAGTACGAATTCGAGAACTTTTGGTGGGCGTGGAAAAAAATATTCAGTCGATTGAAGGACGTAAAGCACCTCTTAAGGAGCAATTCATTACTTGGAGTCTTCGACAAACTGAATACACAAAAATAATGGACCAACTTACTGAGAAGAAAAAAAATGCCGAAAGATTTATCACTTCACAAAATAAGTAGGTGCCTATTAAAAATAAAACTTCATCTACAAGAAAATATTGTCATCCCTGTTAAGATCAACAGGCCGGTGTAGTTTAACATCAGATTTTTGTTCTTTTTCATCTAAACATTTAGATAAAAACAGAAAAACAACAACCGCGCATCCGATAAAAATATAATCTAACTCTTTCATAAAATCAAACATCACTAAAAAATCGTAGGCCTTCTTACAAAGAACTAACCAGCCAATAAAAAAAACAATCCTAATAGCCATCCGAATATAGAGAATAACAAGGGTAATTAGAATTACGCTTAGAATAAATGTCCACATACCTAATGCAGTTCGGCACTACCTACGCACGGCATTAGCACAACCCTGAAAACGATAATATGTCGCATCAACAAATGTGTTTAAAGTTAATTAATTCAATTACTTATATAATAATTAATTTGTGAACACATTTGGAGTTTGTAGTGCTTTTATATTCATTTACTCTGCTTAGCGTTAAAGAAAAGGTAGCCTATAAAACAGAAGGGTTATGGGGAATTCTATCTCTTTTAATTATTTGTCGAACTGCAAAAAAGCAGCTACCTTCAGACATATTTAGGAGCAGCTATGCAAGAAATTTCACAGGTTCCCCCACTAGATTTAAAGAGACAATACGAACCCCTTGCTAAGGAAATAACTGCAACATTTGAGAGAATTTTTGATTCAGGAAACTTTGTTTTGGGGCCCGATGTGGCTGCTCTGGAACAGGAACTTGCTAGCTATCTCTCTGCAAAAAAAACGGTTGGTGTCAATAGTGGAACAGAGGCTTTATGGTTAGCACTAAAGGCAATCAACATCCAACCTGGGGATAAGGTACTCACCTCGCCATTCACATTTTTTGCGACTGTCAGTGCGATCTGTAATGCAGGAGCCACTCCGATTTTTGCAGACATAGATCCAAACACCTTTAATATTGATCCCGAACAGGTTAAAAATATTCTGGATCGTGATACCGAACGGAAAATTAAGGCGATTATTCCCGTTCATCTGTATGGGCAATCGGCAGATATGACTCCGTTATTAAGTCTTGCAGATAAATATAATATTTTTGTAATTGAAGATGCTTGCCAAGCAATTGGGACCTACCACTTAGGAAAACGAGTAGGAACTCTGGGACATTTAGGCGCCTTTAGTTTATTTCCTACTAAAAACCTAGGGGCATTAGGTGATGCCGGTTTTGTTTCCACTAATAATTCTGAATTGGCCGATGCCGTGACTCTTTTGAGAGCACATGGATCCCCCGTTCGTTATGTGCACGATAAAATTGGGAGTAATTGTCGAATTGATACTCTGCAGGCCGGAATAATAAGACTGTTTCTACCCAAACTAGAGCATTGGATCATGCTTCGACAAAAAGCAGCCGCCTATTATGACCAGCATTTAAAAGTTTTAGAGGACAAAATTCAGATACCCCTACGAGTTTCCTACAGCACACATACTTTTCACCAATATACGTTACGAGTTAAAAATGGAAAACGAAGTCAGCTTAGTGAAACGTTAACCCAAAATCGTATTGGTAATTCGGTTTACTATCCAATCCCCTGTCACCTACAAAAAGCCATCAGTACATTAGGTTATAAAAAGGGAGATTTTCCTAATTCTGAATTGGCCGCAGATGAAGTTCTTTCACTACCTATTTTTCCTGGAATTACCGAGGCGGAACAGGATTATGTAATTAAAACAATTTCTAATTGGGCAAAATAACCAAGAATCAGAATTACCGATTCTCTAAAAATTTAGTACTTCATTTATAAGCTCGTAGATAAAATGAGTTGGGTTGTTCCTGATTTAAACCCCTCACTGAAAATAGTTTCGGCAAAATTATTATTTTTGATTAGATTATCTGTGTAATAACCCAGACCAATATTTAAATTAGAATTTACGGAGTAAAAAACTTCAGGATTCACCCAAATCTTATGGCCCCACCGGTTATTATTAATCGCCTTGCTATCATAGACCCGATACCTGCTGCCTGAGAGCAAAATAGGAACTAGAACCTTTAACTTGTCACTCATCTGGTACTCAAAACCAAGGCTCCCCCTACCTTCAAAGATAGGATTGGCGACGGGGCCTTTTAAGGTAAGAGAGCCTGCTTGTTGATACAGATGTAGTACGGGAACGACATCGCAGGTAAAGGCTAGTTCTGGACTAGCTTGGTATTTCAATTTGGCATAGTTACGGACCGCAGTGATTAAACCGGCACTTCGTTTGACCGACCAAGTAGGAAGGTATCCACGAGCTTCATAACTCATAGAAAAACTACCTACTTTATAAAGGTTATTGGACCGACCACGAAAATACCCATCAAATAAATAGCCATTGAGCCCACTCGTGGTAGCCGATAATTTGGGATCATAAAGATTCGTATTGAACTCTTGCTTATAAACCACATTGTTAGTTTTATTAAATTGGTAGCCTAAAAACAGGGAATCTTCCGAGTGAAACTCTCCGAGATTAGACCTATAGGAAGGGCGAACTTCAATAGAACCTATAATTTTGGAGTCGGAAGCGGAGGGAATGAGCCCTTCTAAATTGAGAGTTGTGGTCTTCTGAAGCTTTGTTTCGAGTGTTATAGCCGAGAATAAGAAACTACAAACCATTGAATTAACAATATAAAGTATTAATAAATTCAATCGCATTTTTTTCTCCTCCTAAAAAGTGCCTCCTTTTATCAAGTTGAATAAATAATGCAATCTATCTTTTGTTAGGTTTTGATGAGCTTGACCTGAAAACATGGAGGATTTTTCCTCAGAATGGAAATTAAAGTGAGGCTATTAAACTGGCCAATTGGCGCTCGTAACGGCTCCAAGTTAGCTCTCTAGCCTCTAAAATAGCCTGAGACCGCATCTCTTTGATATCGTCCCACCCGGAGCTCAATAACATCTCAATCTTGGCTTGAATTTGACTGGCGGATCTGGGTTCGATACGCCGTCCCCCTTTACCTATAGAGGTAAAATCGGCTGAACCACAATGGGTCGTAGTTATAGGAACTAATCCACTAGCCATTGCTTGAATAAGAGTTTGCCCGAAGCCATCCTCTAAAGTGGGAAAAACAAAAACATGATGTTTTCTAATTTCGATAGCAAGCTCACTTTGTGGCAATGCTTTTTGATAGGAGAAATGTGTGTATTTGGATAACGTGCTTTTAAACTCCGGTTCTACCGCGCCAATTAGTTTTAATTCTATTTGCTTAGGAGAAAATTTTTGGGTGCCCTCTAATAAATACTGAATTCCCTTTCTAAAACTTAAGATTCCAAAGTAAATAATCTTCAACGGTAATGGTTCAGAACTATGATTCGAAGGGTAAAATCTATCGAGATCAACTCCCAAAGGAAGAACTCCCATTTTTTCAGCTTTTACTCCCTGTTCAATAAAAGTCTTTTTAGCAAACTCAGAGAGAACCCAAATCCGATCCGCTAGTGAATATTCCTCAAGCTCTCGCTGCAAACAAATTTTTCGATTGGGAAATGAAAAACCGAACTTTTGATACTCCTCAGCTAAAAGCTGATACTGAAAGTTAATGTGTGCAGAATCTCTCATCAGAATGTGCGTTTTTGCAGACCTTTTTTGCAAAGATTCTAAGGAAAAAGAGGACCAGCCAATAAATAGATCGGGTTTTGATTTTGCTAAATGATTAGACAGAAATCGTCCAAAATATTTCATCTTCAAAGCATCACCCGAAGATTCTAAACCTATGTTTCTTGCGATTCTATAGATAACTTCTGGCCAAATATAATTTTGAATAGCTTTGGGAGGTAAAGAAAACCTGTTCTTTGGAAGTGAGGTTAAAATATGTGCGGAATAGCCTAAACGTACTAAAGCTTCGTACATGAAGTCGGAATGAAACCTTCCCCCTACCCCAATGCCTACAGTTTTCATGAGAATGATTATACCCTAGGACTGCCATTAACTTCGATTATTTTGCCTCTAAAAAAAACAGCTCCGTTCAAGCTTTCTGAAGACAAGTCGATTGTTTTATTAGAAAATGATCCCCATGCCTTTATTACATCCCAACATTAACCCCGTGATTATTAGTCTTTGGGGACCGTTTCAAATTACTTGGTATTCGCTTCTTTATGTAGGTGGTTTTCTTTTAGCAAGAACCATTCTTAAGCGCCTTGCGAGAGAGGACCGTTTTCAATTTACTGCGGCGCAAATGGATGATTTTGGAATGTGGTTACTTATTGGTGGTGTTGTTGGCGCTCGGATTGTTTATTGTGTTGTTTATGATTTCAGTACCTTTATTGCTAATCCCTTGTGGTTATTTCAAACTTACAAAGGAGGACTCTCTTTTCATGGAGGACTAATTGGAACTATTATTGCCGCTCTTATTTTTGCTAAAAAGAATAAAATTCCATTTTGGAATTTAGCAGATGGAATGGCTCTAGCTACCCCAACGGGTCTTGCCATGGGAAGATTGGGAAACTTTATCAATGGAGAGCTATTTGGAAGACAAACGACCATGCCATGGGGAATGATCTTTCAACAGGGAGGCCCGATCGTTCGTCACCCTTCCCAACTTTATGAATTTGTTCTTGAGGGGGTTGTTCTTTTTGGAGTGCTTTGGTTTTTAAAAAATCGACTTACTAAAGATGGGCAAATTTCGATCGTTTTTCTTATCGGCTATACCTTTACTCGATTTATTGTAGAGTTTTTTAGACAGCCTGATGCGCATTTAGGCTACTTTTTCTTAGGTTTAAGTATGGGACAAATTCTTTCGCTAATTCAATTATTAGCCGGATTAATTCTTACTTGGATTCTAACAAAAGAAAAAAATCATTCCACAGATTCTAATAAAAATAGATCTTAATTTTACTGAGTGACCTGGGTGTTTACTTTTGAATTAAAGGAACGCTTAGATACCTTTCTTCCTAGTCTGGGTGCCCACTTATCTAGATGATGAATTAGTTGAGTTTTCTCAAAAACTAAGGTGCTACTAATTTTTCTTTCAATGTTTCGTTTTGATTTTGATAACTGAGTAATAAGCTTTTGAATATTGATCTGCATCAAAGAGTTTCCGCTCTGAAGGTAGCTGTTTTTCTTTACCCCTTTAAGCGTTCGTTCAAGATCTTGATATACAGTTACAAGCTCACTTAACTTTCTGACTGGCTTAGCTGTGCCTAAAAACAAACGACCCGAATTTGTCTTGGTTGAGACCCGCTTTTTTGTTGCGCCGCATTTTTTCATTACCCCTCAAAAAACTAGATTTGCCTTAAACTACAGAGGTTGGCAAGTTTAGAAATTAGGAATGAAAAAACTCAAACCTGCAAAGACAGAAAAATTACTGCGGGGCTTCTTAGCGGAATAAACCTCCGTAAAAGTAACGTAGTCTCTCAAATCGATTAAGATAGCGATGGCATCACCTGTAAATATTTTAACACCTAAACCGAAATCAAAAACAGGATCCATTCCTTGGCGGACGGTCGACTCCACTGGAGCGGAACTACTTAACTTAATCGTTTTTGTATTTGCAAAACCAAATCCTAATAGGGCATAAATATCAAAGTAGAGAACTTGATTTCCAAAAAATCTTATTTTTCCATAAATAGGAGATATCAGAAAATTTGAAGTTGCGAGTAAATTAATCTGACTAAATTGAACATTGCTCAAATTATTTGCAGTAACGATATCTTTAATATTGCCTGTAATAGAGGGAATTGCCACTTGAACATGGGCTATCTCCCAGCCAAAATGATCAGTAAAATGCCAGGTGGCTTTGCCTCCCCACAATAAATGATTGACCACGGAATCTAATGGCATAGCTCCTGCTGTCCCACTCAATTCAATTTTATTTGTCTTATAAAAATATTTATTTCTAACCACAGCATTGATCGAACGTTCAACATTATTTTGATTTTCTGAAGATTTTGAGGCCTGCAAATTTAGGGTCACGAAAAGCAGAAAAAAAATCACTAGAAGTTGTTTCATGATGTTCTCTTTAGAAGGTTAATAATTTAACACCTCTCATTGTCACATGGCTGCCAAATTTGTTCAATGATTTGGAAATCATGATATACTACGCACTATGTCGTCTGGATTAATTAATGTTTTATTAATGGTTCCCATCTTTCTTTTCTCACTCTGTTTTCACGAGTTTGCGCATGCTTGGATGGCGGTTAAAAGGGGGGATTCCACCCCTAAACTCAACGGTCGACTTTCCATGCATCCCATGGCCCATGCCGATATTTTAGGTACTTTAATTTTACCCACCTTAGCTATTTACACCGGAGCCCCATTTTTTGGATGGGCAAAACCGGTTCCTGTAGATATCCGAAATTTAAAATACGGAAGAAAAGATTTTGCCTTGGTTGCAGCCGCTGGGCCTCTAGCCAATATTATTCTGGCCTTTTTTTCAACTGCCCTACTTTTTGTTTTGGTTCGACTCCCCGTTGAACACAAAATAGTAGAAACGATGCAGCTTTTTGCTGTTGTCGGAATTCAAGTAAATCTCATGTTGGCCTTTTTTAATCTCCTACCTATTGCTCCACTAGATGGTTTTAATGTTATTCAAGGATTTGTTCCTAAGAAAACAGCGTTATGGTTGAATAAATCGGCTCGTTTTTCTGGAATTATTTTAATTGTTCTTTTGTTTACCGGTGGACTTCGTTATTTGGCTATTCCAGTTACGATCGCATTTAGATTTTTAGTTCATTTTGTGGGTTAACATCAAATGAAATTAATAGGATCGACGTCGACCGAGAGCTGTACTGTACTTTTCTGTTTTTTTTCCCATTCAAACAATAACTTTAACATTCCCTGAATCTCTTTAACCGACTCACTCTTGACTAAACACTGCCAACGATACATTTTTTTTATTCTCGCTAATGGAGCCTCAGAAGGTCCTAGAATTTGGCAATTGGCAAATCTTCGCGGTGCCTCTTTCTGAAGAAGCTCTGTAACTTGATAAGCAAAACTCTCAACATTTTTAGGATTAGTATGTTGAAATCGCAGCATGACAGCCCTGTGAAATGGAGGAAACTGAAAAAGTTTTCTTGAGTTTAATTCATCCCTATAAAATAATTCTTGTTGATGCCGGCTTGCAGCTAATAAAACAGGGTGCTCTGGATTTAAGGTTTGAATGATAACCTCGCCTGGAGTCTCTGCTCTACCCGCTCTACCAGATACCTGAGTTATCACCTGGAAGGTTCTCTCATAAGATCTGAAATCTGGTAAATTCAAACTGGCATCGGCCATCAAAACTCCGACCAAAGCAATCCCGGGAAAGTCATGCCCCTTAGCCACCATCTGAGTCCCAATAACAATATCAACTTCACGTTTCTGAATCCGCTCCAATACTTTCTCCAGATCTTTTTTCCCTTTGATAACTCCTCTATCCATTCTTGCTACAGAGGCCTTCGGAAAGATCGATTTAATGGTTTTCTCAACCTGTTCGGTGCCAAGCCCAATGGTATCTAATTTGGTACCGGAACAATTTTCGCAACAGACAGGAACCTTCTTTTGTACCCCACAATAATGACATTTAAGTAGTGGAGGATTTTGATAGTAAGTTAGTGAAACATCGCAATCCTTACAGCGCCAGGTGTGGCCGCAATCCCCGCAAAATAGAAAATGAGCAAAACCTAACCGATTTAAAAAAAGCATGACCTGCTGGCCTTGATTTAAGGTATCAGCAATCGCATTTACTAACCCCCGACTTAACCACCTTAACTCTGGTGAATACCACTGACTCTTATCTTTGATATCAATAAAAGAGGTGGTGGGCATAGGGCGTTGATTCACACGTTCTGGTAATTTTAAATGAACATATTTTCCATTTAAGGCATTTTGATAAGTTTCAACTGAGGGTGTCGCCGAACCCAAGATAACCTTAGCACCAAGCAGTTTTGATCTAACCACTGCTAAGTCTCTTGCATTATATCTTAAAGAATCTTCCTGTTTAAAAGAGGTTTCATGTTCTTCATCAACAACAATCACTCCCAAATTTTTCAAGGGTGCAAACACTGCAGAACGGGCACCGATGACTATTTTTGCTTTGCCCTCAGTAATCAAATTCCACTGATAGGTTCTCTCTTTTGCAGTCAAATCGCTATGCAATACAGCTACCATTCCTGGAAATCTTTTAGAAAATCTCTCAGTCAGTTGGGGAGTCAAGGCTATTTCAGGAACCAAAATAATTCCAGTTTTTTTATCGTTAATAATCGACGATAAAACACTCATATAAACTTCAGTTTTACCACTTCCAGTGACTCCATGAAGTAGAAAGGGCCTTTTTTCAGAGGGATCTAAAATGAGATCTACCGCTTTTTTCTGATTCTCATTAAGAGAATGTCCCAATACGGGTTCATCTAAAATTAATTCGCTATTTTTTTCCTTTACTTCAACATTCTTCTTCTCTTTCTTAGGCATCCAAAAAACTTTTGGAATTGCGGTTGAAATAACCTCGCCTAAAGGATGACAGTAATAATCACTTACCCATTTTAATAGTTGAAACATTGATTCATCAAAGACCGGCTTTAAAACTAAAATCTCAGTAATGCTTTTCAATTTCAAAAGATCAACATTCGACTTTGCTGGAAAACCTAAAACAAAACCAAACGCATTTCGGTTTCCAAACGGAATGGAAACGACACTTCCAATAGACAATGTTTTTCCCAACTCATCATCAATTAGGTAATGAAAGGAATTTGAAATTCTAATGGGAATTGCTACATCAATAATCATCTAAAACTCAGTAAGATTCTAATGGTTTCTTCAGATGCAGGAGAGTTATTGATAGTTTGATTGGCTTTTTGCCATACTTTCATCCACTCTATCCACTGACGCTTACTTAGCTGACGAATACCAATCAATTCAGACTGAATGATATCTCTTCCATCCTTGATGAGATTAGCTTTCCTCGGAAATAAGGATTGATTCACCGCTACAGAAAATTGATCGAAGTTCCAACTAATTGATTCTTTTCCCTCTGACCATTCAATTTTTTTAATCCCCAAAAGACCTTTGTCAAAATAAACAGTTTTTCTGGAATTGCCATCTTGAAATCCCACCACCGCTATGGAAGGGCCCGTAGGTAAAAGTGCTAAAGAAATAGCCTCTTGCTCAAGATATTGGGATTTCACATTCCATGTTTGAGGATCTCCCTGCGGTTCAAAACCCTCTTTGAACTGTTTCATTTGGTCCCACTTCAAAAATTTTTCGCCTACAAGAGCATCTCGAAATTCCATTGCAGAACCGGCAGTATAACTTTTTAAAAATAATAGCGAACGAGAGGGTATTTTTTTGTCTCCACCCAGCCAGTAGGTGCGTTTTTCTAGTTGCCCAGAAAAAAAAGCCTCTAGGGCCATCGGCTTCCAAATAAACTTCATTCCTCGATTCTCTAAAAGAATTTTTTCCTCAATCTCGGACCACTCTCCATTATTTGTTACCACTCGATGATTCAAGGTCAGCTCTGTTCCCTCGGTAAATTTCCTAGCATCGAAAATTTCTTTGAGGACAGCTGAAATAGGCGGAATAAAAGCGACAGCTTTCAGAGAGAACACCCATAAAATAAGAATAAAATATTTCATAAAGACTTCATGTAATCGCGCAAAGATTGACTAAGTTCTGGACGTCTTAGTGCCGAATCAATTTGTGCCTTTAGATAGTAAAGAGGATTTCCAATATCGTATCTGCAGCCTTTGAGTAAAACGCCATGAAGTTTACCCGCGGCACATAGTTTATCCATGGCATCAGTTAATTGAATCTCTCCTCCTATTCCCGGTTGTGTGTCTTTTAAAGCATCAAATAAACTTGAATCAAAGACATATCTTCCAATAATTGCGTAGCGGCTCGGAGCAACTTCAGGTTTAGGTTTTTCTACGGTACGCAGCACCTTCTGGGGAAGATCACCTAGTTCTTTACCGCCTAAATCTAACATCCCATAAGAAGGACTATTCGCGATTGGAATTTCCACCACTCCAACGGTAGAACTATTCAGCTCGACTGCAGCATCTACCAGTTTTTTTAATGGGGCCTGTGTCTGATTGATCAGATCCCAAGGGGGGAAAATTTCATCTCCTAAACATACCGCAAACTTCTCATTACCGATCATATGACGAGCACAGTAAACCGCATGACCTAAACCCAGAGGTTCTTTTTGCCGAACACTCATGACCTCACAAAAACTTCCAATCTGTCTTACTTTGTCTGCCAAAGCCTCTTTGCCCCTTTTTCTTAGCCAAATTTCAAGATTAGGCGAGAGATCAAAATAGTCCTCCAAAGCGTGCTTGCCCTTACTGGTAACAAAAATAATCTGTTCAATTCCAGCACTTAAACATTCTTCAGCAATAAAATGGATGGTAGGAATATCAATAATGGGAAGCAATTCCTTGGGCACCTCTTTAGTAAAGGGAAGTCCCCTGGTTCCTAATCCAGCTACTGGGATCACCACTTTTTTCACGGGCTGAGACATAAAATTTTCCTTTGTTTTTTCTAGTCTCACTTTTGCCAAGAAATAAGTCAAAGAGCTTGATCAGGTGTGTTTTTTTTATTCCTACTAAACTCCAAGGTGTTGTTTTTTTGACATAATAGTCGGTGGACAACGTAATGTGTCACCCGCAAAAATGGGGCTATCGGAAAGCGGACAACCTCTGGTATGAGTATTGCTGTTTATTAACCTGTAAGTTATGGAACCATCTTTTTTTTCATCATCGGAGGGCTATCGAGTTCAAAAAACGATAAGCCATTCTATTACCTTTTACGGCGTAGGTTTGCACTCCGGAATTACTGCCGAACTCACACTTCATCCCGCTCCAGCCAATCATGGAATTATTTTTGAGAGATTAGATCTTTCACCTGTAGTTAAAATACCGGCCTATTTTAAATCGGTTGTTTCTACCTCTATGGCAACCTCAATTGGAATCAAAGATCAGCCATCATTAAAAATTTCTACCATCGAACATTTGATGGCGGCTCTCTATGCCTTAGGAATTACAAATATTTTAGCACAGCTTACCGGCCCGGAAATTCCCATTTTAGATGGAAGTGCAGCCATTTTTATCACAGAGATTTTAAATGCAGGACTACAACTACAACCCTACTCGCATAAGGTGCTTAAAATTTTAAAACCGATAAAGGTTTATCATGACGGAACCATCTGCGAACTTCTTCCGAGAGAAACTTTAAGATTAACTACCTCTGTCGACTTTCCACATCCCTGTATTGGATTACAAACTTTCGCGATTGATCTCACGCCCAATTCTTTTCAGACTGAAATTTGCGAGGCTAGAACCTTTGGTTTTCAATCTGATCTAGATAAGCTGCAAGCTAAAAATCTTGCTCAAGGGGCTTCACTAAAAAATGTTTTAGCATTTTCAGAAACTGGAATCTTAAACCCAGAGGGGGCAAGATTTCCTGATGAATGTGTACGTCACAAACTTTTAGATGCCATAGGTGATCTGGCTCTTTGTGGCTGCTGGATTGAAGGAGAACTAGTAAGTTTTCGTGGGGGACACTCCATTCACCTTACCCTTTTACAATCACTCGAAATGCATCCTACCCATTGGAGGTTATTACCAGCCCAGCCATTACGGATGAACTTTAAGCAGAAACCTCTAAAGGCTCCTAAACATCTATCTTTCTAATCGGTGATTAGAGACGCATTTAAGCCCTCTTTGTTGTCGTCGGAACTATCTTTCCTCCCTCCATTACAATAACCTCATCAACGAGAGCCTCCATATCGGCTAGATCATGACTTACTAAAAGGGTTACAAGATTTAACTCCTTTATCACCGCTTTGACTGCCATTCTTGCTTGATCTCTCAATTCCATATCCAAAGAGGAGAAAGGTTCATCCAGTAATAAAACTGGAAAACCTACAATTACCGAACGAGCTAAAGAAACTCTTTGGGCTTCGCCACCGGAAAGATCTCTAGGATATCTTTTCTCTAGACTTTGGATTTGTAGTTTCTTAAGCCAATACTGCGCCTTTTCTATTTGTTCTATCTTAGGTACTTTTTGAACCTTCAAACCAAAACAAATATTCTCCAAAACGGTAAGA
The DNA here is from genome assembly GCA_009692515.1 of Bdellovibrionales bacterium. Classification (GTDB taxonomy): domain Bacteria; phylum Bdellovibrionota; class FAC87; order UBA2466; family UBA2466; genus UBA2466. Next base: position 952 of record SHZA01000023.1, on the reverse strand, counting down.
TGAGAAAACAACGCAGGATTTTGAAAAACAATCGCAACCCTTCTTTTTTCTGCAGGCAAAGAGGATATTATTTGCCCATCCAAACATATTTCTCCATCATTCAAGGGCTCAAATCCTGCAATAGCATTCAATAATGTAGTTTTACCACAACCACTTTTACCCATCAGCCCAAGAACCCTACCCGATTCCAGACTAAGCTCGGGAATACAAAGTTCGAAAGCGTCTCGCTTTAATCTAATATTTTTTAAACTAAGTTTTCCCATTTTTCTTTCATCGCAAAAATAAATACCATAACTAGTAACAAAATAACTCCAATAGCCTGTGCCTGTTCAAATTGATATTTACCGATTAATTTAAACATCGATAAGGGAAGTGTCATGTTTCCTTCGGACTCAAACAATAAAATGGCACCTACCTCTCCCATCGAAACTCCAAAGGCCATAGCAGTGGCCAAAAACATGGCCCTTTTCATTAATGGAATTTCTATAAGAATCAATTGTTGAAATTTGTTAGCTCCCAAGCTTTCAGAGGTCAAATACATTGCTCTATCAATTTTTAGAATGCTCTCATTTAAAATTCGAAAACTTAACGGCAAGACAGAGAGTGTTTGAACACACACTACACCCCACATTTGATCTCTAAATAATAGGCCACTACTCGGAAATGAAACCATAATCGCAAGACCAAAAATCATTGTCGACAACGAGATGGGCAGAGTACAGATGACGGAAACCAACCTTCCAACCACAAGAAATCTACTATGCCTGGATATATAGGTGGCACAAAACGCCAATAACAGCGAAGTGACGGCGACCTTGAATCCTAATGCACAACTAGTTAATAACGCCCTTAACAGATCGGTGAGATTCAAATGAGAAAATCCAGGTAGAGCCGATATTAAAATATTTAACACAGGTAATCCTACCAGTAAAATTATGACCGTCCATGCCAC
>SHZA01000001.1 GCA_009692515.1 Bdellovibrionales bacterium | reverse complement strand
AATTGGTTGCGGGGGTAGGATTTGAACCTACGACCTTCGGGTTATGAGCCCGACGAGCTACCAGGCTGCTCCACCCCGCGACAATCTAAAAGTCACCCTACGGCGGTTCGACGCACCTGTCAATTAACAGTAGGCGGTTCATTGGAATTGTTTGGATCAATGATAGGCATTTCCATTAGAGCCACGTCATCTAAATTTTCCGAAGCCATTTCCGTATGAGTAATCTCTTCGTAGGTTACAGTATTTTTCTTTTTTCGAGGGCGAGGATGAGATTGTAATGCGGCAACTGCATTTTCGTTTTCCTCTGCAATTTCAGCATGTAAAGCAGATTGATGAATCTCTCTAGTTCCTTTTTTTGCAGAATCAAGCATCATTTCAATCTCTGCAAGACCTTCTTTGTCCTCGGCACTAAGATCTTCAGCCTTTTCACCTTGGGCGTGGATAAATCTATCTAACCCTTCCTCTAGAGTCTTCATAGGATCAACCGTGTCACCTTGAAGCTGTTCTAATTCTGTCAAAGGTGGAAGCTCAGAAAGGCTAGATAACCCCAAAACCTCTAAAAACCTAGGTGTCGTTGCGTATTGCACAGGCCTACCTGGGACCTCTGCTTTTCCTGCCATTTTTACAAGGCCACGTTCAATTAAAGTTCTCATCAAATGGGAACTATCAATGCCTCTCACTTGATCAATTTCAGCTCGTGTGATCGGCTGGCGATAGGAGATGATAGCTAAAGTTTCCAAAGCCGATCTCCCCAAACGAAAAGGTTTGGTTTCTAAAAACTTACGAATGATCTCAGCATTTTCTGGTCTCGTTACAAATTGAAAGCCACCTTGGGCTGCACGTAATTCAAAACCAAAACCCGGACCCATATAGCGTTCTTTAATCACAGCTAAGGCTTCAGATAAAGTTTCCTCCAGAGGCCCCTCTTCTCCAAAAACCTCTTTTAATCGAGCTACCGACACAGGTCGATCAGATGCAAAAAGTATCGATTCAATGGCTGATGTTATTTTTTCTAGTTCCATACTTCTCCTAATACTGATCCAACATTGCTACATTAAGATCATTTAAATTTTTGACTCCCCGAATTTGAATCGGACCAAAACTTTCATGTTGAATGATCTCAATAAATTTCAATCGGGCAAGCTCCAAAATAGCTAAAAAAGTTACTACCACATCTAAAGGTGTTCTCTCTTTTTTAGGCGGCATCAAATCGTGAAATGAAATAATTTCGTGTTGTCCTAAGAACTGGCCTACTTGTACTACTTTATCTTTTATAGAAACAGGATCGATTGAGATCTGCATTGTAGGACGAGTGGTCCGATTAGTCGCAATTTTTAGGCAAACTAAAAGTTGAAAAGGATCTACCGGCTCCACCGGGGCATCTAAAAGTGATTCTACGGGCATCAGTGCTTCAATCGCACTTGGTGACCGAATATAAATATCCCGTCCCAACCAAGTAAGACCGTCTAATTGATTGGCGGCTCTCTTAAATTTTTCATACTCAAGAAGTTGTTGCACTAAAGGTAATCGAGGATCGTCCGATTGAGAATCCCCCTCTTCCTTAGGAAGTAGTACTAAGGATTTTAGAAGCGTTAGCGTGGCTGCCATCACCATGAATTCTCCGGCCACATTAACGTCGATATTACTAATCACCTCTAAAGTTTCTAAGTAACTTTTGCAAATATTGGAAATGGGAATGTCGTAAATATTGAGCTGATCTTTTCGGATTAAATGTAGAAGGAGATCTAATGGCCCCTCAAAGTTCGGTAAAAAAACTCGATAGTCTTCTTTATTCTCGTCCTCTGTTTTGGGAAGTACATTAGGATCATTCATTGCTTTATCAAAAGCAATGTGACCATTTATTTCTGGAGTAAGAGGAGCCGCTGTTTCCATTTCCATTTATATATCATTAAAGGATTGCTTTGACGAAAGGATAAAATCAATAACTCTCCGCGTTTATTATGGGTTGACACGAAGCGCTTTAAATTTCGTGAATAAAATTGACCTTGAGATTCAAGTAATAATATTAAGAGGGCCAGAAACTAAATAGCTGACGAACCTCTTTGACCGTCTGAGCCGCAATTTCTCGGGCTTTAAGATTTCCCTTTCGAATAATCTCCTCTAAATAGTCTGGGTTTTTTTCAAACTCAGTTCGACGTTTTCTAATAGGTTCTCCCCAGGCTACAATTTTTTCAGCGAGTGCTTTTTTATCGTCGAAACAACTTAAAACCGCTGTTCTACATTCAATTTCAATTTCAGAAACTCTCAACGCTTCGGTGAATAGTTGATGATAGGTGAATACGGGACAATTTTCAGGATGACCCGGATCCTCTCTTCGGGGGCGTTGGGTATCGGTAAGCATTCGTGATATTTTTTTCTGAATATTCTCGGGTGATTCTGAAATCTCAAGAGCATTCCCATAGCTCTTGCTCATTTTTCTTCCATCAAGTCCTGGAAGCTTTGGCACCTTTGTGAGCAGAGCCTCAAACTCAGGAAACACCTGTTTTTTAAAGGTACTATTAAATCTTCGAATTAATTCTCTTCCCATTTCCAAATGAGGTTTTTGGTCCTCTCCCACTGGAACCTGTGTCCCTTTATAAATAGCCACATCGACAGTTTGCAAAACAGGATAGGAAAGAAATCCTAAATTCCCAGTGCTTTTTTCTCCGAGTTCTTGTTGCTGTTCTTTGTAGGTAGGATTTCTCTCAAGCCATCCAATGGAGGTTAATAGAGAGAATAGGGTCATTAACTCACAGTGTTCGGGAACACTAGATTGCACAAAAAGAGTGGCTTTATTAGGATCGATCCCTACGCTTAACCAATCGATTAATAGTTGCTTAGTATTTTCTCCAACCTGGATTTTAGAAAGATCCCCAGTCGTCAGAGCATGAAGATCTGCCACCATAAAAAAACAATCATTCTGTTTTTGCAGCTCTAAATAATTAACAAGCACTCCAAAATAATGTCCTAAATGAAGTCTACCTGTGGGCCGCATGCCACTCACTATTCGAGCGGGAAATAAAGTTTTTATAAGTTACCTCGTAAGGCAGCAATACGATCATCCAAACTTGGGTGAGTTGCAAATACGGCTAAAAATCCTTTTCTTCCACTAATTTTTAAACTCGCCACTGAAGGATGACTTGTATCAATTACACCTTGATTTAGTTTTAAAGCTTGAAGAGCTCGTATCATTTTATCTTTTCCACCAAACAAAGCACTGCCGGCATCGGCCCTGAATTCTCGCCGGCGTGAAAAGTAATTCACTACAATCATCCCCAGAAAACTGAAAAGAATTTCAAACACAAAGGTAGCAATATAATAGGTCCAACCCGGAGATCGATTGTTTTCTCTACTTCGATTTCCATCTAAATATTGACTCAAGCCCCAAGCCGCAATACGCGCAAAGAACATGACAAAGGTATTCACAATCCCTTGGATTAAGGTCATTGTGACCATATCCCCGTTGGCAATATGGGCAATTTCGTGTCCTAAAACTCCTTCAATCGCTTGAGGCTCCATAGAATCTAAAAGACCCGTAGACACCGCCACCAAAGCTCTGCTTTTTGAAGGGCCTGTAGCAAAGGCATTTACTTCTGGGCTTTGATAAATTCCCACTTGAGGCATGACAGTTAAACCTGCTTTTTGAGCTAAACGATGAACCGTAGTAAGTAGCTCTCTCTGATTCGAAGAAACCGAAGTATTGGGATCTATTACTTTTACACCCATCATGAACTTTGCCATGATTCTCGAGAGCGCCAAAGAAATGAAGGCCCCTACGAAACCGACCACACTACACATGGCTAATAAAGATGAATAATCAATTCCTGATTGAGTCAGATAAGGTTGAATCCCTAAAACACTCAACATGATTGAAATAGTGGTAATGACCAAAATATTCACGACTACAAATAAAAAGATACGTTTAATAAAGCCCATCATTCCTCCTAGAAAAACTAAAGTAAGTTACAGTATCATAACGATTTTTCTAACGTCTAATAGTAACAAGATAAGAGCTAAATTAAAGTAATTTCAAGGGAAAAGAGAGGTAATAACGCCAAGCAAAAAGTTTTTCGTGCTATAATCTAAAAATGCTGCTAAGTTGCGGCCATTCGAGTTGAAGATTCGTGAAAACGTTTCGCTTAGTGAGCATTACATACGTACTCCATCCGCCTGACAATTCTCACTGCTATTCGATTAAAACTTAATGGTAATTAACTATCAGGTAATACTGGTGCTAATGCACCCGTTTATCTAAAGAAGGCTATATGATGTCATTTAATACTTTTAGCGATCTAAATCTTCCTCAAGCTCTATCGTTGTCTTTAGGGCAGATGAAATTTTTATCCCCAACTCCGATTCAAAAAGCGGCTATTCCAGTTGCCCTTGAAGGAAAAGATGTGTTGGGAACGGCTCAAACAGGAACTGGAAAAACGGGAGCTTTCGGAATCCCTTTATTAACTAAGCTTTATTGTGAACCCACTCAACAAGCTTTAATTTTATGTCCTACCAGAGAACTAGCAGCTCAAATTCATCAGGTCTTAAGACAAATGGGAAAAGGTCTTGGGATGTCAGGTAGCTTAGTTGTAGGAGGAGAATCTTTCCGTCGGCAACAAGATGAATTAGCTCGAGGCGCTGATTATATCGTTGCGACTCCTGGTCGTTTAAATGACCACTTACAAGAAGGAACTGTTAATCTTGAAGGAGTTGGATTTTTGGTTCTAGATGAAGTGGATAGAATGTTGGACATGGGATTTGCTCCTCAGATTCGAGAAATCATGAAGTACGTTTCAAAACAACGACAAACATTGTTGTTTAGTGCGACTCTTCCAAAAGAAATAGTAGGCCTTGCTACTCAGCTCATGAAAAATCCTGTTCGTGTTGCTGTCGATACTGACTTAACTGCAGCTCCTCAAATTGAACAGAAAACTATTGAAACCAGTATGGATGGAAAAAACACTTTAATCCTTACTGAACTAGACCAACGAACTGGAAAGGTTTTGATTTTTGCTCGTACTCAAATCCGTACCGATCGTTTAGCAAGAATGCTTTATGACAGAGGCCATCGAGTGGTGAGATTACACGGGGGCTGTACTCAGTGGCAGCGTAAAGAATCTTTAGAACAGTTTCGACGAGGAACTCACCGAATTATGGTGGCAACCGATCTTGCAGGTCGAGGGATTGACGTTATCGATATTGCACATGTGATCAATTATGATCTTCCTGAATCTCATGAAGATTATATCCACCGTATTGGAAGAACAGGTCGATTGGGAAAAACAGGACAAGCTTTAAGTTTTGTCACTCCTATCGATGTAGATAGCCAACGTATTATTACTGGAGTCAAAGCCTCTCCGAAATTTGCATTTCGTGGTGGAAGACGATTCCGAGGAACTAGAGCGCCTTCTAGACGCTATTAGTACCTACTTTTAACAATGTAATGACTGGGATCTTTTAATAAAGGGTCCCAGTTTTTTTTATGAAATTAGGGCCATTTAGACTAACCCCTAGACAGTAGGCTCTAGAACGGTACCTTTTCGGCTAAAAATATAAGTATTTCAGTCCTTTTATGCGTATTCTATTAGAGCTCAATTGGCCCTAAGCTTGCTTAACTTCACTTCGGAATGTAGGGAGAAGCGTAGTTATGGGACGAGGCTTGTGGTTTTTAGGTTTGTTTCTGTTTTTAGGATCCTTACCTGTTTTTGCATCTGGACCGGTGGATTGCTCATTTCTTTTAGCTGAAATTTTAAAGAATAGTCGACATGACACGAAAGCTATTTCATCCTTGAGCGATCTTTCTCTAACTGAGGCCCCATCTTTTCCATTACTCGTAAAAAAAATTAATGAAAAAGAATCTAAAGAGAAAAGATTTCAAGCGATTTCTGAATTGCTTTTAGACCAAGTTATTGCAGCGCCAGGCCATAGGTTCTTAAGAAAACCGGATCAAATTGAAGGATTAGCGAAATATATTAGAGAAAATCAGGGCGGGAATTTTCAACATGATAAAATTTTAATTAATATTATAACTCACAAAGATGGAAAAATTAAATCGGTTGATCTTTGGAATGCACATCATAGGTTCTTGGCTTATCGATTAGCAGGCTATGAAAAAATAGGTGATTTAAATTTTGATAATATCGAGATTTTGGTTGATGGAGTCCATCCCTCTGGGGAATCGTGGGTTCATTATCTTCCTGCAGCAGGAATTGATCTTAGTAAAAGGCATGATTATGGAGTGGTGCCTCACGGAGGAGACATTCGTATAGGAACTATTTCGCTTTCGGGGCGGATTTCTAATTACGAATTGGGTGCCAGAAATACTATTGGGCAACTCATGATTAATACGATGAGAGAATATAAGCCTAAAGTGGGCGTCTACTTCGGTACCTTTGATCCTATTCATGAAGGGCACATTAAAGTGGCTAAGATGGCGCTAGAGTCTGAAGGATTAGACGAGGTATTAGTAGTTCCAAATCTCAACTCCATTGAAAAGCCTAATGCAATTGAATCTCAACATAGAATTCAAATGGCTGCTATTCGGATTAAAAAAGAGGAGGGGCTTAATCTTTATATTAAAAATTCAGTCGATTTAATTGACCAGTTTGGAAGAGATCCATTTTTTGAAAGAGTCGAACAAATTTATGGAACAAAACAAATATACCAAGTGATTGGACAGGATTCTTTTGAGAAATTAATAAGGCAAGGAGAAATTTTACCCAATTCGAATCGTATTTATCTAGTGTCACCTAGACAGGGTAATAGTGAATCCATTACCATTCCAGAAAATTTAAAAAAAGTGGTTACCATAATTCGAGCAGATAAGGGTCCTGCTTTGAGCTCCACAGATATTCGAAATAAAATAGGAACCAACACTCAAATTAAAAGAACGGAACTCGATCCTGAATTACTAGATTATATTCAGCGCAATGGGCTTTATAAAAAGTAAACAGGTTGTTTCTTATTTGGGACCCGCCGCGCAAATTTCTTTGGAGGCTCCATCTGCATATTTTTTGAAGTTCTTTTTAAAAAGTTCAGCTAAATGAGCCGAAGTTTTTTCGTAAGCAGCTCCATCTTTCCATGCATTTTTTGGAATCATAATGTTGTCGGGAACTCCTGGGCATTTGGTGGGAACATGGAAGGCAAAAGTTTTGTCTTCAATAGTAGCAACATCACATAATTGGTTACTATTAATCGCATCTACAATAGCTCTAGTATATTTCAATGAGAATCTTTGTCCCACTCCGTAACTACCGCCTGTCCAACCTGTATTAATCAACCAAACCTTAGTGTTATTATCGCGAATTTTTTTTGCTAATAGTTCCGCATATTTTGAGGGATGCCAAACCATGAAAGCGGCGCCAAAACAGGCAGAGAAAGTAGCCTGTGGCTCGGTTACACCCATTTCAGTTCCTGCTACCTTGGCGGTGTAACCACTTATAAAGTGATACATGGCCTGCGTGGACGTGAGTCGGCTTACCGGCGGTAAGACACCAAAAGCATCACAGGTTAAAAAGATAATATTTTGAGGATGCCCTCCTAAGCAGGGTATTTCTGCATTAGGAATATACTCAATGGGATATGAGGCTCGCGTATTTTCTGTTAGTTCTGCACTCTCATAATTTACTTTTCTGTCACTTTCATCATAGATGACATTTTCTAAAACGGTTCCAAAACGAATTGAATTATAAATCTCAGGTTCTTTTTCTGCTGAAAGACTAATGCACTTAGCATAGCAACCCCCTTCAATATTAAAAATACCATCGTGACTCCAGCAATGCTCGTCATCTCCTATTAACTTGCGTTTGGGGTCGGCTGAGAGAGTTGTTTTTCCCGTTCCAGATAATCCAAAGTACAGAGTGGTATCACCTTTAGTTCCAAGCGTAGCCGAGCAATGCATGGAAAGAATATCTTCTTTCGGCATCAAGTAATTCATGACGCTAAACACACCTTTTTTCATTTCTCCGGCATACTGGGTTCCTAAAATAACAAGCTCTTTATCCTCAAAACTTAAGTCGATACTTGTTTTGGATGTCATGTTTCGCGTGTAACGATTTGCTGGAAATTTACCCGCGTTTAAGATAACGAAATCGGGTTCGTCAAACTTTGCGAGTTGGTCTGGTGTAGGCCGGATAAGCATGTTGTGCATAAAAAGGGCGTGATAGGCTCTGGAACAAATTACCCTTACTTTTAATCGGTATTTAGGATCCCAACCGGCGTAACCATCTACTACAAAAAGTTGAGGACAAGTGTTGAGATAATCAACGGCCCGTTCTCGATTGATCTTAAAGACTTCGGAATCGATCTTAATATTAACATCACCCCACCAAATATTTTTGTTACTTTCTGGATGGTCTACAATTCGCTTGTCCTTTGGACTACGACCCGTTTTTTCTCCAGAGGAAACAATCAGTGCCCCTGTAGAGGAGATAGCAGAACCTTTTTCATTCTTTAAAGCCTCTTCATAAAGTTTTGCAGGAGCCACATTTCTAAAAACGGTAGTGACAGCTATGTTGTGTTTAGACAGGTCAAAGTTAGATTGCACATTTCACCTCTAAAAAGATTTCTTATTTTATAACACCGTCCTTAAATCCCGTCTATTAGTGAAAAGCCAAAATTTCTATCTTTTTAAGATGGAGTAGGCTCGGTGTTTTGCGCTATAGGTTCTTTTAAGGTTTTCAAATAGTCCATGGCTAGTCGCATTCTGCGTCTTACCATTTCTTTCCCCAATACCTGAATGGTCTCAAAAAGAGGGGGAGAAACAGGTGTCCCAGAGATGGCAATTCGCAGAGGCATAAAAATATCTTTAGTTTTTAATCCATTTTGCGCTACAAAAGTTTCGATAACCGCCTTTATCTTAGGAACCGACCACTCATCTAGGGTCTCAAAGGCCTCTAGAATATCGGAAAACCATTTTGCGACCACCTTTGCTGCAAATCCTTTGGGAAGGATCGAGGTGCCCTCATATTTCAAATCACCGGTAAAAAAGAAATCGGCATTAGGAATAAACTCTTCTAAGGCCTGCACGCGCTCTTTGATAAGGGGAACGATCTGTTTCAGGTATTCATCTGTAAAAACTTGGTCACGAATCATTGCGACCCAGGCTTCGTCAGGGAGTTGCTTTAAATACTGACCGTTCATCCAAAGAAGTTTTTGGAGATCAAAAACAGGTCCCCCTAGCGAAAATCTTTCCCAGGTAAAGTTTTCAATCATAGTTTCGGTGGAAAAGATTTCTTGGTCACCCCCTAAACTCCAACCCATTAGGGCTAAGAAGTTTCTTAGTGCCTTAGGAAGAATACCTTTGCGACGATAGTAAAGAATACTTGTAGGGTTTTTTCTCTTTGAAATTTTAGATTTATCGGTGTTTCTAAGTAAATTTAAATGGGTAAATAATGGAGCTGTCCAACCAAAAGCTTCATAAAGCAATACATGTTTGGGGGTAGAAGACACCCATTCCTCTCCACGAATTACATGGGTTATTTTCATGGCGTTATCATCGACAACACTGGCTAAATGATAGGTGGGATACCCATCGGCTTTGAGCAACACCAAATCATCTAAACGTGCATTTTCAAATTCTATCTTTCCTCGAATCTGATCATTAAATGAAGTCACACCTGAAGTAGGAACTTTAAATCTGATAGTAAATTTTTCGCCTGCGGCTAGTTTTTTTTCGGCCTCTTCTACGGAAAGAGCTCGACAATGACGGTCATAGCCTGGAGGCAGTTTATTGGCTGTTTGGACCTCTCTTAATTTCTCTAATCTAGCTACGCTACAAAAACATCGATAAGCATGGTTTTTTATAATGAGTTCTTTAGCGGCCTCTAGATAAAGAGGAAGTCGTTCACTTTGTTTATAGGGGCCATAGGGGCCACCGATGTCGGGACCCTCATCCCATTCAATACCAAACCACCTAATCGCATCTAAGATCATCGCTTCGCTTTCAGGGCGATATCGATTTCGATCGGTGTCTTCAATTCTAATTATGAACTTTCCACCATGTTTTTTAGCAAACACATAATTGAACAAGGCAATGTAAGCGGTTCCAATATGGGGATCTCCAGTAGGGCTTGGGGCAATGCGAACTCTTGGAGGGGCGATGACAACTTGATTCATAATCTCTTTCTCAAATGTAGATATTGAAAAAAGAAACTTACACAGCCGCAGCAATGAAGTAAATGTGAAGTGAATAAGTAGGAAAAGAGACAATCCTAAGCTGGCTTTTTTTGCTAACGCACGGTATTATTACATATGGAAAATGAACAATCTAAAGGTTCACCACGATTTAGTATTTTAGGTGGGGCAATCGCGGTGGGTGTATTGGCCCTGGTAATTTCTATATCGCTGGCTGGATACCAATCTGCGACTAAAGATAAAAAGACCACTCAAGCTGAAAAGGATCTTCAGACATTAAAAATAGCCGTAATGTCTTATTGGACCCATCACCGATTAATTTATCCTCAGGATGTCCACCGCAGTTTAGCTTCAAGTCAGCCAGTGGTAATTACCAGCCCTTTAAAAGATCCCTGGGACACCGATTCTAAAAATACCACCTATGGTTTTGTGAAGGCTATTGATCCCAATATCGGCGAGTATTTTATTTTATTTACACAAGGACCCAATAAAGACACTCGTCCTAGACTGAATGCAGCTTCAAAAGTAATAGAATATAGTGGGACTGGAATTGTGGTGAGTAATTTGCCTACAAAGAAAATAAATTAAAAATACTATGGAGACTGTAATCTTTGATTTTCCCTCTACCTGGAAAAAATTTCGGCCTAGCTTATGCGAGGGCTGTAGTGCACTTTGTTGTCATTTGCCACTAGAGGTAGACAAGCATGATCTTTTTCAACTGGAACTCATTTCTGAAGACGAATTTAATGGGAGCTTAAAAAAAGCGGCGAAAAGATTAGAGTCGGCACGCCTAATTGCTAGCTTTCGAGCCACTACAGGTTTATTTATTTTACAACAACAGGCGAATGGAGCTTGTGTGTTTTTAGGTGAAAATAGGCGGTGCACTGTTTATGAAAAAAGGCCCCGTGTCTGCCGAGAGTTCCCCAAGATTGGTCCTCGTCCAGGATATTGTCCGTGCATCCCAAAATAAATTTTCTACCTAAAAAGAAATTTGATGAGACAAAATTGCCGCAAGGGCTTTACTATCGAAAAGATTTTTTAAGTTATTCTGAAAAAAAAGAGATCTTAGCTTTTTTACAAACCCTGCACCCTATTTGGGAGATGCGCTATTCAAAAAATAATCCTCCACCGGCAGGCAAAGAGCAAAGAGCTCTTTTGAGACCGGTGTATTGGCTGGGTAATTGGCAGTTTGCTTGTCTGAACTATTATCATCCCCCTTTAGGAACCCTTAATAGGTGTATGTTTGCTGAAAGCTATCCTCCTGTTTTGCAAAAAATAGTCGATTCAGCTCAGAGAAAGGTAAAAGAACTTTATCTAGCTAAAGACATTCCTCATGGCTGGGAACTCAATACCTGTCTTATTAATTACTATGGTAAAAAAGAGGAAAATGGAAAGTGGATTGACGGAGCTAGAGTGGGTGAACACAAAGATTTTGAACCGGGTCCAGTAGCCTCTCTTTCCCTCGGAGAACGGGCGATGTTTCAGTTTGTTTCCTCAGTAGGTAGAAATACGATAGCTAAGGTAGTATTTCAGCAGTGGTTGGAAGACGGATCATTACAGATTTTTGGCGGACGAAGGTGGAAAGAAGAACTTTTTCATAGAGTGCAAAGAGTGGATAAAAAAATGGGGTTAGAAATACCTATTTCTATCAAAGATTTTAAAGTTCGACGTATTAATTTTACCTTTAGATATGTGCCAAAAAAAGACTGGGTCAAATTTAAAAATCTTCCGCTTGAACAAAAAGAGGATGTGATGCCCTACGTAACAAAACTTGCAAAATTTTCTGCTTTTTTTGAAAACCTTTTGAGTAAAAAATAAATGAACAAGAATCTAGAGATCCACTTTTTACTGAGTGCCTATGCGAGTGGTTACTTTCCTATGCCAGAGCCTCAGACAGAAAAGATTAAATGGTACTTTCCTGAACCGAGAGCTATTTTGCCGTTGGAAGGTTTTCATTGTTCTCGAACCCTTTCCAGAACTCTACGAAGAGGCGAATATCAAGTGTCATATGACAAAAACTTTGCTGGAGTCATGAAGGCCTGTGCGGCAAGAAAAGATACTTGGATTAATAAAGAGTTTATTAAGGCCTATACTAAACTTCATGAATTAGGGTTTGCTCACTCTGTAGAGGTCTGGTGCGAGAAGAAATTGGTGGGAGGACTTTATGGAGTTTCTATCGGCGGTGCTTTTTTTGCCGAAAGTAAATTTCATGAAAAAACGGATGCTTCTAAGGTTGCGCTCTACTTCTTAGTTCAGGAGCTTAAAAAAAGGAGATTTGGTTTGCTGGAGGTTCAGTTTTTAACACCGCATTTGAAAAGCCTGGGAGTGATTGAAGTTTCTTCTGTGGAATATCTAAAGATTTTAAAAAAAAGGGTGATTGAGTCTCAGAAATGGGGTGATAATTCCTTGCGCCTAGAGCCTAAGAAATAGGCAATGACTTTGATGTGCGCTTGATTAGAAAGCTTGAGTCTCTAGTTTTACCAGGGTAATGTTTTTCTATTGTGGATTTTCAAAAAGCCTGGACACTTCAACTTAACACCGATTATTTACAGGTTTTGTATACCTATAAGATTAAACTTAAAAAACCTGTCATTGAAATTCGTGCTATGGGTCGGCGTTGGGGGCAATGGGATCCGGAAACAAGAACTCTTACCTTAGCAATACGATTACTAGAAAACCATCCTTGGAATATTGTACTGGAAATTTTAAAACATGAGATGGCTCATCAATATGTGACAGATGTTTTTGGTAGCGATGAGAGTCATGGGGTTTTATTTAAAGAGGCTTGCGAGAAATTGGGAGTGGCCCAATGGGCTAGAAAAGCGGAATCGGAATTAGAGCGACTTAATCAACTTGGTGAAAACGAGAAAACAGATGAAGAAAATCGTTTGTTGAAGCGCGTGGAAAAACTACTGGCTTTAGCCACCTCTTCAAATGAGCACGAAGCCTTATTAGCCATGCAAAAGGTGCAGGAGCTTTATGCGAAATATAATTTGGAAAGGATTGAGCAACAAACTCATTCTCAATATCTTTCTTTTATTATTTTTACTGGAAAGAAAAGATTGCAAAGATTTCAGTATGTGATCTGTTCTATTTTAAATGAACATTTTTTTGTTGAGGTAATTCATTCCTCCCTTTATGACCCGAAAAAAACAACTGAATTTAAGGTGATTGAACTTTTGGGTACCAGAGAAAATGTACAGATGGCGGAATATGTGTATCATTTTTTACTTAACCAAACGCAGGTATTATGGAATGAATATCGACAACAAAAATCGAAACACCCACGAGCGAGACAATCATTTTCGCTAGGAGTGGTCGGTGGTTTCCGAGATAAACTAGATAAAAATCGTAAGACCACTGAAAAAGCCAATGCTTCAATTGCTTTGATTTTGAAAAAAGACAAAGAGTTAGAGGGATTTGTAAAAACAAGATATCCAAGATTAGTTAAACTACAACGTGGAACGGGTGTAACTGAAATGACCCATTATAATGCGGGTAAAAGTCATGGGGCTTCATTGGTATTACATAAAGGGGTTTCCCAAGCAGCTAATGCTATCGGTAGATTTCTAAAATCAAAGAATTAACTGAGAGTGTTTTGGGTAGGGAATCCTGACTTCTGGCTTACCAGTTCGAAGCATGGCTGATTTGAGGTTAAGAATTTTTTTTCAAAAGAGGTACGACCTTCAGGAAAAGATTCTAGGTGATTAAAAGAGTTGGGCGTTATCTGTCCACTGATTAAAGTTTTTAACCTATGCTTTGATTCACTCACAAAGGTGGCCTCTCGAATATAAAACTCCTGATCGGAGGCCCAAATGAGAGTTCCCTGAGGTTTTAAAATTCTAACTAAATGGGGCATGACCACATGAAGATACCATCTGTTTTTTCGATGGGCATTTTTGGGCCAAGGGCAGGGATATAAAATATAAATCCGTTCCACACTTTCCGATGGGATGCCTGTGATCAGTGCGGGTACCGCATTTCCTCGAAAACCTTGAAGGTTAGGTAGTTCTGATTTTTCGAATTTATGGATCATTCGACGGGCTCGAATGCGGCAACGTTCAATGGCAACAAAATGGGATTTAGGATTTGTTTTCGCAAGTTCTAAAAAATACCCCCCTGTACCGGCTCCAATTTCTAGCCAAATATTGGAATGGGACTCAAAAAGGGTGGTGGGAATGGGGGTGTGGCCCTTATCATTCCAGTATTGTTCGTTCCGAATATGACTTTGAACAGAATTTTCCAGATCCCATTGCATTTGGACTAGGTTTGCCGCGGGAGTTGGAATTTTAGACCATGACTTCAGCGGGTGGCTCGTAACATTTCCGACATCTAGCTTCATAAAACTCGTCAGCTCCTACTAACACTTGGCTATTATTGTTTTCCAGGCTCTCAAGCTTTAGTCTTTGAGTCCGGCTCGCGGTATTACCACAAACTGTGCAGATCGCTGACATTTTAGTTACAAATTCTGAAGTCGCCATCAATAGAGGCATGGGACCAAACGGAATTCCTCGATAATCTAAGTCTAGGCCTGCGATAATGACTCGTAATCCTCGATTAGCCAGTCTTTGGGTAATCTCTACAATAGTTGGCGAAAAAAACTGGGCCTCATCAATAGCCACGATTCGAGTATTATCCTCTAAAAAGGTCATGATCTCTTCAATGTTACCGATGGGTTTAGCGTCGATTCGCATAGCAGAATGGCTAGTCACATGCTCGGGGGAATACCGAGTGTCGATAAGTGGCTTAAAAATTTGAACTTTTTGTTTTGCAATTTGTGCTCGTTTGATTCGACGGATCAACTCCTCTGTCTTACCACTAAACATAGAGCCACAAATGACCTCAACCCAGCCAGAATTCCAAACTGTAGGTAACTGTATATTCACCCTAAAACTGCCCCCAAATGAAATCCTAATATAGAGATCTAAAATACTACTGGCTAGCTTTTTTGATGAGATTATTTGTGAATTCATCTTGCCGTATTTCTCTAAATTGTGGTTGAGTGGAAAAATATGACAGCACATAACGCAACACTGAATGGGTCTTGGACTATTTCTGCCCAAATTGGACGAATCTGGTTTCGATGGAGAAGTTTTTCTCCAATCCCCCTTTTTGTGATGCTATTTTTGTTACCCTCCGAGTTTAAATGCTCGATAGCTCAATATGGGTTATTAATTCTAGGCGTTTTTTTAGCTGAAGGCCTAAGAGTTTGGTCTGTAGGACACGCAGGAAGCAATACCAGAACTCGTGGTGAGACTGTGAACCAGTTGGTGCATGCGGGGCCCTATCAATTTGTGAGAAATCCTCTCTATATAGCCAATGTGGCGATGTACACTTTTTGTGGAATGATTTTTGGATTTGGACTTCTTAGCTTTTTTATATTTATTTACTCAAGCCTAGAATATTATTTTATCGTTTCTTTTGAAGAGCAGGTCCTTTCAAAAACATTTGGACAAAGCTATTTAGATTACTGCGAAAAGGTGCCTCGTTGGGTGCCCTCTTTTAAACCTGCTTGTATCTCGAGTGGCCATACCTTTAATTTATGGCGTGCTTTGAAAAGTGAAAAAAGCACCTTCTTTTCCATGACTGCAATGGCTTTGGGATTTTTTATTAAAGTACTATTTTTAAAGTAGAAACGAAAATCCACCACCAAAACTGAGCATCGTTTTTAGGGGATAGTAAAGCTTCATCCGAAGTCCCATTTTGAAGGTGTGAGCCATGGGTAGATCAAAACCAAAACCCACTACGGGCCCTACATAGTCTTTGTCTTTAAAAGCTAAACGAAAATGCAGGTAGTGTAGTCCTGCTAAAGCATAGCCTGTAATAAATGGACTCGAGAGATTAAAACGATAATCAAGTTCAGATAAAATTAAATTGGAGGTTTCTGCATTAGAATTATAAAAGGCACCCCAAACTAAACTATCTGCTCCTAAAGCGATTCCCAATTGAGGGCCTGTGAGTGTTTGAGGTAAGGATAGACCTGATAAATTATCAGGAATTAATAACTCTAAATCTAGGCCAATGATTATTTTAGTGAATTCAGGAATTGAGTTCTCGGGAAGTTCTGAAAGCGTGTCATTAGGTAGCGCAAAAATTAGATGACTAAAAAGAAAAAGGAATCCCCAAACACAACTCTTCATAGGTGCCCATCATCGATAACAATTCTTTAGAAGTCTACTCATTTAACTACAACAAGCCGGAATCTCTTGCCTTAAGATAATCAGAGTATTTTCTATTTTCTCCATGAAGCTTTTAGTGCTGTCGATAAAAAATCTACGAGGATGGCCTTCCCATGCCTTTTCTATTTTTTTATCGATTAGCCTAGCCTCTTTAGCACTTTCAACTCTCATGGAATTCTGGAGATTATAGCCCTTGTTTTCCGAAGGAGTTCTTAAGTGAATCACTGCGGAATAACTTAAAAGCTCTTCTGAGCGGGAGGTATTTAAGTTTTTAAAAAAAGAGGCGGGAGAATTCGGCCAGTAAGCTAGTCCATCCAGAGTTCCTCGATCGCAAATGGCAATGGAGTATTTTTTTTCTCGCTTTACAAAACGCTCCATCTCTCTTTGAATATGAAAAATAGTTCTTTGTGCCGATTCTCTACCATTAATAGTGGTTTCGCGCCAAAATCCACCTTGAAATAGGAGGGTTGCAGCTTCAGGCAGAACGGCTACATGAGAACATAATTGGATCTTTGCTACCTCTGAAATAGCAGACTTACCAGCACCTGGGCCACCTGTGATTACAATTTTTGAAAACGGGTGTTTTGTTTTTTTACAACCACAAGTATTGAGGCCTATCAATTGATTAGTCATAGGATTACCTCTTTATTCATTTTGTTAATTATCGCTTGAGAGTACTTTCTTTAGTAGTTAAATGCCGTGAATTGTCATTATTGTCTTGAAAGTTACGTCAATTTTCACAATACGGGTTGAATTCAGCTAGAGAGCAGTATTGGCTTACCATTTGCTCTACTGGTGATTAGCTTAATGTATTTTACATGAGCAGAGACTAGGACAGATTATGAAAAAAATTTTTGCAGCTTCTCTTTTGGTAGTAGGGCTATTACTTAGTTCTTGTGGAGGCAATAATAATGATTGTCCGCAGGGGGTGAATACTTCAAATCCCAACTGTCCTAACTATAATGCCAATGGGTATCTTCAACCTAATTTTCCGCAGCAACAGTACCCACAGCAACAGTACCCACAGCAACAGTACCCACAGCAACAGTATCCACAGCAACAGTATCCACAGCAACAGTACCCACAACAACAGTATCCACAGCAACAGTATCCAAACTACGGTTACCCACAACAACAGTATCCAAACTACGGTTATCCACAGAAATGGTATCCAAATTACGGTTACCAGTACCCACAGTATCCTTATTACCGATAAGGCAAGCTAAAATCTTGGTGTAATAATGTCTTGATGCTATGATTCTGTTCTTTTTTAGAATGGAGTCATAGCATGAATTATTTTTCCCTTCGTAATCTCTTACTCGCACTTACTCTTATTTTTATTCCACAATGTGGTTACAATTCGCTTCAATCTTTAGATGAGGATGTAAAAGCCGGTTGGAGTGAAGTGGAAAATCAATACCAACGACGCTACGATTTGATTCCTAACCTTGTTAATACCGTTAAGGGTTATGCTAAACATGAAAAGGAGACGCTAGAAGGGGTCATTAGCGCTCGTGCTAAGGCAACGTCGACTGAGATTAAAGTTAGTAATCTTTCTGACGCCGGAAATTTTAAAAAGTTTCAAGCTGCTCAGGATTCTTTGAGTGGAGCGTTGTCAAAACTCATGGTGGTGGTTGAAAAATATCCTGATCTCAAAGCTAATGAATCATTTCGAGATCTTCAGTCTCAATTAGAAGGGACTGAAAATAGAATTGCGGTAGCAAGAAATAGATATATCCAAACAGTAGCTGAGTTTAATAAAACGGTGAGATCTTTTCCTACAAATTTAACCGCCCAATATTTACTTCATTTGCAAGTTAGAGAAACTTTTAGTGTGGCTGAAAAGGTAAAAGAAACTCCGAAAGTAGAATTCTAAATTTGAAATTTTTCAAATTCAAAGTTTTATTAAGTTTTGTGTTCGTCATTTTGCAGGGGCAGCTTTTTTCTATAGGGGTTCCCTCTTTTTCGGGTTGGGTAGTAGATCCAGAGAACTATTTATCAAGAACAGATCAGGACTATCTCGGTCAAAAAATTATTCAGTTAAATAGTAAGGCGAACGTTCAGGCTGCGCTCTTAATAACCTCTACGCTTGAAGGGGAGGATATTGCTCCTTTTGCTTTAAAAGTAGTAGAGAATTGGAAATTAGGTAAAAAGGGAAGTGATCGCGGTGTTTTAATTCTTTTGGCCATTAAGGATCGAAAGTCTCGCTTAGAGGTGGGTTATGGTTTAGAGGGAGACCTACCAGATGCTAAAACCCGACAGATTTTAGCTTTAGTTAGAGATGAATTTAGACGACAAGATTATCGTTCTGGAATCGACACCATTTTATCGGTAGTGGAAACGCAAGTTTTAAAATCTGGAACTCCAATTCCTGAACCTGCTTCAGCTAAAAAGAAACATTTTATGTTGATAAGGAATCTTATCTTTCTTTTGATTATGGGAATTTTTTGTTTGAAGAATCTGTTTTTGGGGCCTTCCTATCGTCGACTAGGTCGGAATGGAACCTCTCACTGGGGTGGAGGGGGATTTGGCGGTGGGGGTAGCTGGGGTGGTGGCGGTGGTTTTGGGGGCGGTGGAGGCGGTGGTTTTGGTGGGGGGGGGTCTTCAGGATCATGGTGAAAGACTATCAATACTTTTCCGAAGGAGATTTTCAGCTGATTGAGAAGGCTATTCAACAAGCTGAAGTTAAAAGTCGTGGTGAAATTGTCATGATGGTCGTTAAAAAATCGGCCACATTTTGGGAACACTATTTATTACGTGCTATCTTTTTTACAGTGATGGGAACTGGAATTGCTGTTTTAGAAAATCGATTTTTAGGATTTTCGGAGGAATCTATTCCCCTTTGGGAATGGCCATTAGCAACCTTAGTTATCGGATTAATAGTCACCTCATTTCCAATCGTTTCTAGATATCTCATCTCTTTCCGACAGTTAGAAAAAAAGGTTTATTTTAGGGCTTTAAGAGAGTTTACAGCACAGGGGTTAGCCCAAACGAAAGAGGCGACTGGAATTTTGATCTTTGTTTCAGAGTTTGAAAGGCGAGTGCAAATTCTCGCCGATTCTGGAATTAATAAAAAGGTGGGCTCAGAAACTTGGGATATTCAGGTCAAAGAAATTGTGCAGGGAATTAAAACCAAGGCTGCCGGTCAAGCTATGGCAAAGGCCATTCAAGAGATGGGCAACCTATTAGCCCAATACTTTCCTGCGACGGGTGAGAACCCTAATGAGCTGCCTAATAAACCCATTCACTGACCCCCCTTGAAATACTTAATGCGTTGAGTTAGTGTCGGCCTTAGTAATTTTATCTGAGGTAACTATGAATTGTAATATATTGTTTTTATTGGTTTTATTTGTTTTATTGAACACTAATTTAAGGGGGGATAACTCCAAAGGTGGGGTTCTAAACGTGGAATTAGAAACACTTGTGAGTGCGCGTTGTTTACCCCTAGAGAGCGAGCTTAAGGAGTTGGCCCTGTGCCCCCAGGTGCATAAATATCACTTTATTGAACTCACATTAGAGCAAGCTAAAAGGTTTATAAAAACCGATCTTGAGTTGTCTAGCCAGTTAACAACTTCAAAACAGGGCAGTAAAGTGATTCGCGAGAGTTTAAATCTTCATTTAGCCAATGCTAAGCAGGGGGCTTTAACCTTAGAAGACGGTCCTTCTAAGTTGGCGATTCGGAATTTTGAGAAGTTTATTTCTCTGTTTTCTAAAAGCTTAAAAAGTAATCTGAAAAATAATCGGGTCTATCTTGATAGTGCTACCTATTGGGCTCCTAGTGTAGAGGCGAGTGCTTTGATTTGGATCGATCTGAGAAAACATGAAATCGTAGTCGTTCTTCACGGCCTAACCGATGGCTGAAAATGAATTTTTACCTAGGTTTATTCCATTTAAATCTTGTGCCGAAAATAATTGATACGGCATGCTAACCTTACTAAATGGGATTGAGATATAATAAGTCATCATCTTTTTAAATTTATTAATTAAGGAGTTATCATATGACATTAAAACTAATTAAAGGGCTAGCCTTTATTTCTTTACTCGGTCTTGTTGGAAATCCAATCTTTGCTGATGAGGCTGCACCTGCAGTAGCACCAGCTCCAGCTGCAGAGGCTACTTCAAAGCCAATGGATGCTGAGCATAAAACTCACGAGAATCATGAACACAAACATGCTAAAAAATGTGGCCATAAAACCGAAAAGCATGGGGACCATACAGACTATGAACATGATGGCCATCATCACAAAAATCATAAAGGTCATACCGATGAGTGTGATAACTCTCACACTTAATTTAATTTAATTTAAAATGAAAACCCCAGAGCACTTAAAAAAGGTCTCTGGGGTTTTTTTATGCCGCTAAATGAGAATCATTAGAAGAGTCTTTTGTATTATCTGAGGAAGGCTTACTAATATTGGCGGTGGTATCACCTCTTCGCCAAGCGTGAAATTTTTGCACCCAGCCAAGTAGTTTTTCGGGAGCATGATTTTTCTTCCATACACCCGCTACGTACTTATTGGCCTCTCCTAGTGTGGGGTAAATATGAATCGTTCCTAAGATTTTATTCATTCCAAATCGGTGTTTCATTGCGGAAACAAATTCCACAATATAATCACCCGCGTGATCCCCTGTGATCATAGCTCCTAAAATTTTATCACTGCCTGGTACGGTAAGAACCTTCACAATACCATGGGCCTCTTGATCGGCAATAGCTCGGTCTAAATCATCAACACCGTAAATAGAGACTTCATAGGGAATTTTTTTCTCTTTCGCTTCATCTTCACTGAGTCCGACACGAGCCACTTCAGGATCTGTAAAGGTACACCAAGGAACCACTCGGTAATCAACTTTAAATTTCTTTAGAGATCCAAACAAAGCATTAACCGCCGCAAACCATGCCATGTGAGCTGCGGTATGAGTGAACTGGTAAGGGCCCGCGACATCTCCTACGGCAAAAATATTGGGATAGTTAGTTCTTAGAAAGGGATCTACCTCTATGGTTCCCTGTGGAGTGATAGTGACCCCTAACTCTTCTAAACCAAAGCCGGATATATTGGCTTTTCTCCCTAGGGCCATAACGACCTGATCAAATTCGATGCGAGAGTCTCGGCCATTAGTTTCAATGATGAGATAATTTTTATTATTTTCAATAATAAATTCCTTAGCGATGGCATCTAGGTGCAGTATAATCCCATCTCGTTTAAAGCTTTCTTGAACGAGATGGGCAGCTTCAGTATCTTCACGATGAAGAATTCGAGGGCCTCTTTGTACCAGATTTACTTGGGCTCCTAATCTTTGAAAACACTGTGCGATCTCACACCCAATAGGCCCGCCGCCTACCACCAAAAGATTCCTAGGTTTTATTCGGAGGGACCAAATAGAATCACTGTCTAAAAATTTAATTTTCTCGACGCCTTTGATGGGCGGTGCTGCAGGCCTTCCGC
The DNA here is from genome assembly GCA_009692515.1 of Bdellovibrionales bacterium. Taxonomy (GTDB): domain Bacteria; phylum Bdellovibrionota; class FAC87; order UBA2466; family UBA2466; genus UBA2466. Next base: position 68,141 of record SHZA01000001.1, on the reverse strand, counting down.
CGGTGGCTATAATTATATTTTTAGTGGTGATAATTTTTCCATTCACGGCAATTTCATAAGGGCTTAAAATTTTAGCCGTACCTGAAAGACACTCCACTCCTAAACTTGAATATCTTTCTACTGAATCGTGGGGCTCGACCGTTTTTATTACATTTTGAACTCGATCCATAATGTCGGCAAAATCAAATTCTACAGTCGCATTTTTAAGTCCAAATTCTTTGTGTCGACGAATATAAGAAATAATTTTTGCTGATTTTATTAAAGCTTTACTGGGTACGCAGCCTGTATTTAAGCAGTCTCCTCCCATCTTATGCTTTTCAATCAAAACGACCTTTGCTTTGACTGCAGCAGCGATATAAGCAGAAACCAAACCTCCTGATCCCGCTCCAATGACGGCAATATTATAGTCAAACTTTTTGGGTTTCTTAAAGGTTCGAAGAATTTTATTTTCCTTGTAATAATTCAAAACTGTTTTTGCGATTAGCGGAAAAATACCCAAAATCACAAATGAAAAAAGTATTGAAGGTGATAAAATACCCTTCAAAGATTGTAGCTGGGAGAGCTGGGTACCCGCATTAACAAACACAGCAGTTCCGGGAAGCATTCCTAATTGACTTACCCAAAAGAATTTTCCCACAGAGATTGGAGTCAGCCCCATCACTAAATTAATCATGAAAAATGGGAAGGCAGGAATTAATCTTAGACTAAAAAGATAAAAAGCCCCTTCCTTTTGGATTCCCGCATTGATAGCACCTAGACTATCTTTAAATTTGGATTGAACAAGATCTCTCAAAAGAAAGCGAGAAACTAATAAAGCTAAAGTAGCTCCAAGAGTTGAGGCAAAGGAAACCAGAACTAATCCTGTTCCCAATCCGAAAAGAGCCCCCCCGGCCAAGGTAAGGACTGCAGCTCCGGGAAGGGATAAGGCGGTAGATAACACATAAATAATAAAGTAGGTCCCTAATGTTTTTAGTGGGTTTAGTTCATAGAAATTTTGAAAGGAGGATTGTTGCTGTCTTAAGTAATCTAAAGTGAGGTAACTCCCTAAATTGAAGTTAAAGAACAAAATTATCAAACTCACAACTATCGCAACCAAAAAAAACTTGAAAACATCATGTTTTTTCATCTGATCTCCCCCTGTGTTATCGGAGCTATTAAGTTATTTAATGAGAGCAGAGATTATGTCTGGCGCGAAAATGATGGCACCCTAGAGGGGCCCCTGGGCCAGAATGGCCCAGTTACGTTGAGAACGAGCAAGGATACCAGAGTGCCCATTTTTGTTTTTAGGCCTAAATCTTAGACACAACTTGTCGTTTTTGTGAAGAGTCGACAAAAAATAGGCTCAGTGAATGTGGCATCAAAGCTGCTTTACCGGTCTATCGGGAGGGGTGGACTATTCCACTTGCGATTGTAATGAATAAAAAGTTTTTAGTACCTATGTTAGCGGCTCTTTTATTGGTTTCTGCCTGCGGCAAGAATGAGGCAACTCCTAGCCCAAATAGTCCTCCAAGAGTGGCTCCATCGACTCCATCGGCTCCATTAGCGCAGCCCAATGATAATGGGCAATGCCAATGTGATGAATGTGGTTGTTACATACTTTATAATGACAACACATATATCGATGTAAACTCTTGCAATAGTTTTCCTCAGCAAAATAATTATCCCCAGCAGAATAATTATCCTCAGCAGAACTACTCTCCTCAGCAAAATAATTATCCTCAACAGAACTACTATCCTCAGCAAAATAATTATCCTCAACAGAGATATAATTATCCTCAGCAGAACTACTATCCTCAACAGAGGTACAACTACCCTCAGCAGAACTATGGTCCTCAACGCAGGTATTAGGTTTTTACTGAGATTGCTCAATCCTTTAGGCTAGTGTAATTTGCTTAAATAGGAATTGAGACCATGATGAATCCTGTTAAAAGTGATGTACATTTTCCCTCTTTAGAAGAGGCGATCCTAAAATTTTGGAAAGAAAATAGCCTTATTGAAAAAGGGTTAAAGGCCAATGAGGGCAAAGAACCCTTTGTTTTTTATGATGGTCCTCCCTTTGCCACCGGTCTTCCCCACTATGGTCACATCTTAGCGGGTACTTTAAAGGACATTGTACCCAGGTATTGGGTAATGAAAGGTCGCTATGTGGAAAGGCGATGGGGCTGGGATTGCCATGGTCTTCCTGTAGAGTTTGAGGTGGAAAATGAGTTGGGGCTTCACGGCCACAGAGATGTGGAAAAGTATGGAGTCGCAAAGTTTAATGAAGCCTGCCGCAGTATTGTGATGCGATACACAAAGGAGTGGGAAGAGGTTATTACTCGCACGGGACGGTGGGTAGATTTCGAAAATAAATATCGAACCATGGACACCCCTTTTATGGAAACTGTCTGGTGGGTCGTGAAGCAACTTTGGGAAAAGGGTCTCGTTTTTGAGGGGCATCGTGTGATGCCTTACTCATGGCGAATTTCGACTCCACTTTCAAACTTTGAAGCGGGACTTAATTATAAAGAGGTTCAAGATCCTGCGCTAACGGTTCGATTTAAAAGTGTGACTAAGAATAGATATTTCTTGGCGTGGACGACGACCCCCTGGACGTTGCCTTCCAATTTAGCATTAGCAGTCAATGCCGAAGTTGATTATGTAGAAATTAAGGAGATAGCGACTACAGATCATTATGTGTTAGCTGAATCACGCTTGTCTGCTTATTATAAATTAGAAACTGAATATGAAATTGTTTCTAAGTTTAAAGGAAAAGATTTAGAAAACGAAACTTACGAGCCTTTATTTCCTCATTTTAAAGATAAAAAGTCTGAAGGGGCTTTTAGACTGTTATTAGGTGAGCATGTCACCGCCTCTGATGGAACCGGTCTTGTTCATACGGCTCCTGCCTTTGGTGAAGAGGATTTTGAAATCTGTCGTAAGTATAAAATCCCCATTGTAGATCCCACCGATTTTGAAGGAAAGTTTACAGATGAGGTCCCTGAGTTTAAGGGACTCAATATCAAAGATGCCGACAAAGAGATTATCAAGTATTTGAAAGCTAAAAATGCGGTAGTGAAACATGAAACTCTTGTCCACAACTATCCCTTTTGTTGGCGCAGCGATACCCCCCTCATGAATAAAGCGATCTCTACTTGGTTTGTTCGCTTAGAACCTTTGAAAGAGGATCTTTTAAAAAACAATAAAAAGACTCGTTGGGTTCCTGAGCATTTAAGAGACGGTCGATTTGGAAATTGGTTAGAGAATGCTAGGGATTGGAACATCAGTCGTAATCGTTTTTGGGGAACGCCTATTCCTATTTGGAGAGGCGAAGATGGAGAGATGCATTGCGTGGGCTCTATTGAAGAGCTAGAAAAACTTACCGGCAAAAAAGTAACCGATCTTCATAAGCATTTTATCGACGATTTAACCTTTAAATCTCCTAAAACAGGCAAGCTCATGAGGCGAATTCCTGAAGTTTTAGATTGTTGGTTTGAAAGTGGTTCGATGCCCTATGGACAGCTTCATTATCCTTTTGAGAATAAGGAAAAGTTAGAAAAAAATTTTCCAGCCCATTTCATTGCTGAAGGAACGGACCAAACTCGTGGATGGTTTTACACTCTTTCTGTGATTGCCACCGCTCTTTTTAATAAGCCTCCTTTTCAAAATGTGATCGTGAATGGGCTTGTTCTTGCTGAAGATGGCAAGAAGATGAGTAAACGGCTCAAGAATTATCCTGATCCTAAATCTATTCTTGATAATTTCGGTGCTGATGCTTTACGTGCTTATTTAATGAGTAGTCCAGCTTCTCATGCTGAAGATTTGAGGTTTTCAGAGGGGGGAGTCAAAGAGGTTATTCGAAGTGTACTGCTGCCTTTATGGAATGCGTATAGTTTTTTAGTGACCTACGCGCGAGCTGATCAATGGGAGCCCACACAATTTAAAAGTGAAAGTTTAGATCATTTAGAAAACGATTTGGATCGATGGGTAATTTCCAGACTGCAATCGCTTGTGAAAAATGTGGAAGAAAAAATGGAGGTGTATCACCTATATGAAGTGGTACCCCAGGTAATTGGGTTTATCGATGATCTTACTAATTGGTATATTCGATTGAATCGAAGGAGATTTTGGGGGGAGGAAAAAACAGCAGACAAAGAGGCCGCTTATGCGACTCTTTATTCTACGATCCTAGAATTCTCTAAAATTCTCGCACCTATTCTGCCCTTTATTACAGAAGAGATTTATCAGAATTTAAGAGTTAAAAACAATAGTCCCGATAGTGTGCACTTGTGTGCCTATCCAGAGCAAAAACAGGGAAGAATTTTTCAGGAATTAGAGGCACAGATGGCTCTAATTCAAAATGTAGTTTCGATGGGTCGAAATGCAAGAAATACTAATAAGCTAAAAACTCGGCAGCCTTTAAGAGAGCTTTTAGTGATTACTAAAAATCCAGAGGATAAAAAGGCGATCGAAAAGTATCGTCAGATTATTTCTACTGAGCTCAATATGAAAAAAGTTTCCTTCACAAGTGATGAAGCTAAATGGGTGAGCTTTTCTGCAAAGCCTAATGCTAAGATTTTGGGGCCTAGATTAGGTCAAAAGATGAAATCTATTTCTCAAAAAATTCGGGAACTCACTCCCGAAGCGGTGGAGAAACTGGAGTCTGATGGATTTTTAGAGATGGAAGGGGAAAAGGTATTTCCCGCTGACATCATTTTAGATCGTCAGCCCAAACAAGAGGGTGTAATTCAGACGATGGGAGGTATCACCGTATGGATTGATACTAAGCTCGACATTGGATTAATTCAGGAAGGGCAGGCGAGAGAGCTTGTTAACCGAATTCAAAAACTGCGAAAAGATCTCAACTTTGAGGTGGTGGATCGAATTAACGTAGCTTTTGAAACATCAGAAGAGTTACAGCAGGCATTTCAAATTCATAGAAGTTACATTATGTCGGAAGTATTGGCGGCCGAATTTGCCCCTAAGACAAAAGCTGCTTGGAGCGTAGAGCAGGAAATTGATGGGGTGGCTTTGAAGCTTATGATTGAGAAGGTGTAGAATTTCAGATAGTAAGGCCCCCTTTTTTTGTCTCGTTGCGGTAAGTAGACAAGTGCAGTTCGCTGTGGTAGCCCATGTGACTCTGAAAGTCTTATGTTTTCGGGCTCATAGCTCAATAGGATAGAGCACCAGATTTCTAATCTGGGGGTTGTTGGTTCGATCCCAACTGGGCCCATTAATTATTTCAATCACTTACACTCACCTTTCCTAAGAAAATACCGACCGACGGCAAAGAGGGCGTTAGCAATTTCAAGTATGAGGAAACGGGAACAGTCGCCGTAATATTTAAAGTGAATGTGGGTACAGGAGTCGTAGCAACCGGGTAGGACAAAATTGTGAAACAAGCCATAAGCGTCTATGGCCAACACGCCATCCTCAATAAGGTCCTATTGGCGGCGCCTATGGGAACGCTCCCGAAAGTTACTAACGTGACGAAGCAGCTCGTTGAGGTTCCCAACGCAACTGGTGAGGGGTATACGCCACAGCTCTTAGCAGCCGCGTTCTAAAAGGCCCGTTCGATGATGGGAATGGTGTATTTACGCGTGGGTGGAACGGTGACTGGGAAAGTGCGAACAAGGTCGTTCGCGATACTACATACGTTGCGCCTTGTATTGAGATGCCATGACGAATTGAGGAAAAAGAAAAGATCCTTCGGCGCGCTCAGAATGAACGGATAGATTGAAGAAAGGGCCATTTTTAAGCGGGCAGGCGAGTAGTTATTAGTGATACTTAAAATTTAGGACTAATAAATCAGCTCATCAGAGCCTTTGACCCCTCGCGCAGACTCGGGGCTGGTCTTTGTACGAATAAAGGGGTGTTGAGGTCGACCTAAATAGGGATTCCATTTTCGGTATTACTTATCAATTATGGTCGATAGTTTTGGATTCCGACCGTTCCGGAAGCTGTAGGCGCTTAGGGCAAAGGGTTTTGGGTTGGCCCATGCAATAATCGCCGTAGGAGCGTAAAATTTCCTCTTGGATATAGGTGATTACCGTTGAGTAGGTAAGTAGTTTTAATCCCGTAAGTCCTGAAACAGCATCCTTTCCCACTCTTCTTCCACGTTTATTATTTGCCTGATCAATACACCCATCAAGTTCTGCAGATGTCGACATCTTGTCATTAATCACAATTCCCTCGTGAATATCCCCAATTCCCTTGGCAACAGATTCACCATACCAGTAAGTGAGATTGGCTTGCCAGCAAAGGTGTCGCAAAAAATTTGAGATCTCATTACTTTTTTTATTCTTACAGGCATTAGCCTTTTTTTTTCCAAAGGCGGTGCAATCTAGACAGGTGCTCATAAAATTAATTGAAACCTGTGGATACAACGCCAAAATTTGCCGAGCATTTTGCGCGTTGTCGTAAAGAGTTCCCGAAAAAGCAATGGGAATAAAGGTCATGAATATTTTGAGTAGCATCATATTAATAATTATAATACCTAGCCCTTAATACCGCTCAAACAATCTTCTTTGTCTATCTTAACGCAAGTCATCCGTAACTTTTTGGACTTCGAGGTAATTATCCTCTGGCCACTTCGAACTCGGCTTAATCCGAAAGGTGTTATCGATGGTTTTGAAATTAGGTTTGATTAAAACGCAAATTGAGTTCTAAAAAGAAACTCATTTGGGGTTTGGCCATCAAAACTGCCCCCCTTAATACTCAGAACTTTCGTCCATGTGAACATCACGCGGTAGTTACTATTGGCATACCAATTAAGCCCAGATGAAAAATTGTGCTCGACTCCGCCTTGAATATCCTCATCGGTATAGTCAAGGTTGCTTAATCGAGCGACCAATTCGAAGGCTCCAATCCCGCCGTGATCTACAAAGGTTTTTAATTGCGGGTTTTTAAAAGTGCCCCTTTCAAAATCGTAAACTCTTGACTCTCCTGTAAGAACCCAACCTAAATCGGCGTGCCAACCGCTGAAGGTGACGGAAGCCGCCCCTTTCCGGTCAAACCTAGCCAATAGATATTCCCCTTGAAACCAAATTGGGCCCTTAATCAGGCCAAGCTCCAGGGCATATCTCGAGTAGTTTCGCTCTCCAGATAGGAGATCGACCTTGATTAAAGTTTCGGATCCAATGCGCGATTCCGGACGTGAAGAGAGTTTAGCTCTGTCATAATTATTGAGGTCTATCCAATTGGCATTCAATCCTAAATGCACCGCTTCAATCTCTTGGTGGATGGGGGAAATTGTTATTCGAGATTGTAAAGAAAAAGGGTCGGCTTTTTTATCGGTGCTATCACCCGAAGTATTTCTAGTGAAAGCGCCAAGAGCCCAAGTAAAGAGACCTCGGTCATTTCCATTCCAACCCATTCCTAGTCGGCGCCCATCGGAGGCCTCGGCAATATCAAGAAAAGGGCGGGAAGGAAGCGCTCGTTCCACAAAGGGGAGATCATTCGAACTGTTCATGTGCTCGAGCCCAAAAAATTCTTTGAATTGTCCGAAGGTAATCGAACTTGTCGTCTGAGGAATTCGGTAGCGAATAAAGATATCTCTGAAACCGGCCTTTATCTCAGAGGTTAGCCCAAATTCATAATCGAGTTTCCAATCGAAGTTTTTGTACATTGTACCCTGAAATTCGAGTCGGGCTCGTCGCGCATCCAAGCCGTCGGTCATGGTTGTTTGGCTATCATTTTTATAAATCGTACCATCAAGATGGAGGCGCCCACCCACTCGAAAGCTCGACTCCCCATCCTCACTTGTAATCTGAAATCGACCATGGGTATCAATTTTAGGCCCGACCGCTGAATTAATATTTCTAGAATTAGTTGCCGACAGAATTGGAGGAATCGCTCCCAATGCCGATTTAGAATTTATCTCCTTTGCAGGACTTACCGAACTCAAACTGAGAATCATGGCGAGTGATGTGAACATCGTTTTCGTGTTGCGCATTAAAGCTCCCTTAGACAACTCTATTTTTTTTTATAGTTATTAAGGCAATCGAAATTGGCAATCTTAAAAAGTATTATTTTTTTTTAATAAAATCGCAAACGTCTTAAACGGGAGTTTACAAAGGAGCCAATTATTACCCAAATAATACTTGCTACACAATAGATCAGCGGCTATTTTTCCCTTTAAAGGAGCGATAATGAAGTTTTTAGTAATGGGATGGATAGTATTTTTTGCAGTTCCAGTTTTTGCAGAAACTTTTTTCTATGGGAAACTTTTGGGTGGAACTCAAATGGTTGATCGCACCATGAATCCGGCCATTAGCATGAATGGTCTTTTTCTAGGCAATTGGGGGTCGGCAATTGAGACCGGCAAAGGCATTCAGATTCAGGAGCTAGAGGGGCAGTTTACGGCGGCTGTAGACCCCTATTTCTTTGCGAATTTTATTTTGAGTAGTGAAGGTGGGGGCCCTTTAGAGGTTGAAGAGGGGTGGGTTATCACTCTTGGTTTACCTGTGGTGTCTTTTAAAACTGGAAAATTCTTAACTAACTTTGGAAAAAATAATTTAATTCATACCCACGCACAGCCTCTTATTGATCGTCCTTTAGTTAATCGATTAATTTTAGGAGAGGAGGCCTTTAATTCGGTGGGAATTCAGGCCGATATTTTAGTGCCGTTGCCTTGGTATGTTAATTTAAGCGTGTCTGCAGTTTCTGCAAAGATGGCCGGACTTTTTTCCTCTGCTCAAGATGAAAATCTTGCTAATGTTACCCATTTAGAAAATCTGTGGGATCTTACCGATTCAACCACTTTAGGATTGGGAGTGTCCTATTCCTTTGGCGAAAATATCCAGGCAAAACTTTCTCAGTTTTTAGGATTAGACCTCTCAATTAAATACCTTTCTCCAAAAGGACGAGGCAACTTTGCTCTAATTTGGACGAATGAAATTATTTCAGGCCTGCGACCGGGCCTAGTAACGGCAAACCCCAATAAATGGGGACACGGTTGGGGAGTCTACTCTAATTTAATGGCTAGAATTCACCCTGTTATTTGGATAGGATGCCGATGGGATCAGGTCAATTTAACTGCTACTGGGACTACAAAAGAGATGGCAGAAAATTTTGTGATAGCCTATGTTCCTACTGAATTTTCAACGATACGTTTTCAGAGTGGACTATCTCAAAAACCGGGAGTTTCTAGTTCGCGGTGGCAAAGTTTAGTTCAACTCAACGTCACGATCGGATCACATCCAGCTCATGCCTATTAAATTATGGATACTGTTTTCTGTTTTAAGCGGATTGATAACCCGTTCTGCTATTGCGAATTTACGGATCGTTACGACTACGGAGGACCTGCGCTCGATAACCGAGGCTATCGGAGATGAATTCATCTCTGTATCGTCGATAGCTAAAGGCACACAGGACCCTCATTATGTCGAAGCGAAACCTTCGTTTTTGGTGGCGGTGAGTCGGGCCGATCTAGTCATTTCCATTGGGCTTGAATTGGAAAGTGGTTGGTTGCCCCTTCTTCTTCGTGGTGCTCGCCAACCGAAACTACTTCCGGGGGAACCGGGGTGTTTATCTGTTTCTGAAGCCATTATCCCCATTGAGATTCGGGCACAAGCCGATAGATCTGACGGTGATATTCACCCCTTGGGAAACCCCCATTTTATGGCAGATCCTCAGCGAGTTATTTTAGTTGCAGAATTAATTTCGAAAAGACTTTCCGAATTAGATCCTGCACATGCTAAAAATTTCAAACAAAATCTAGAAAGATTTAAACTGAAGCTTCTAAATAAAATTGCCGTTTGGAAACAAAAAATGGGGCCCTTTAAAGGAATTAAAGTCATCGGTTATCACATGACCTTTAACTACCTATTTAAATTTTTTGATTTTGACGTCGTTGGATTTCTAGAACCTAAACCTGGTATTTCACCTACCGCTCAGCATATTTTAAAATTAATAGAAACTGCAAAGATAAAAAAAGTGAAGATTATTGTCATAGAAAACTTTTTCGATCCTAAACCTGGTGTGACCTTAGCAGAAAAAACAAAGGCCAAACTTGTAATGATTCCAGCTTATGTGGGTGGCGATGATAGTTCTAAAAATTATTTTGATTGGATGGATACGGTAGTTAATAACTTAGAGATGAATTTAAAATGAAATGGGAAGTGATTCAATTCTTAATGGCTCCGTTTTGTATTTGTCTTATTCTCACCGGTATTCATGTTTACCTAGGTATTCATGTCATTTCTAGGGGCGTAATTTTTGTAGATCTTGCTCTAGCCCAAATTGCAGCCTTAGGAGCTACCGTGGCCTTTCTTTTTGGCCTACCCCATGAAGGTGGAGCTACCTACTTTGTGAGTTTAGCCTTCACGCTTTTAGGGGCCGCCGTTTTTGCAACGACTAGAAATGTGGAAAAAAGAAAGGTTCCCCAGGAGGCCATTATTGGTGTCACCTATGCGATTAGCAGTGCCGCTATTATTCTTTTGATGGATAAATCTAGCCATGGGGCAGAGCACATTAAAGATATGCTCGTGGGAAATATTCTTTGGGTCACTTGGCCCGAGGTGCTTATGACCCTGGGATTGTACTCCGTGATCTCTATTTTTCATTTCAAGTTTAGAAAGCAATTCCTGCTAATCTCTTTAAATCCTGAAGAGGCTAAACGAAAAAAATATTCTTTAAAACTTTGGGATATGTTGTTCTACTCAAGTTTTGGTTTTGTTATTACGAGCTCGGTTAAAGTAGCCGGTGTTCTTTTAGTATTTTCCTATTTAGTGGTTCCATCTGTGATTGGGATGCTTTTTAGTAAAACGATACGAGGTAGGCTGACGATTGGTTGGAGTGTAGGTTTTTTAGCCAGCGTCTTTGGATTAACAGCATCCTACTTTTTTGACCTTCCTACTGGAGCCTGCTTGGTTGTTTTATTTGGAATTTTACTTTTTCTGTCCGGACTTATTCGAATTTTTATCTAGGCTAAATACAGAATAGATAGTCTTTGAAAGCTACTCCATGAGGTCTGGAGGGGTAGTTTGTGGAAAAAAACTGAAATATCTCCTTTCTCAAAAGGCTAGTCCAGGCTACGGTGTGGGCCTTAATGAGCCGTTTAAAGTTTAAATTATTAGCTGAAACTGAAAATTCTAAGGCTAGAGCCACCGAATTTCGCACGTTGCATAATGAAGTGCAGACTCCAATTTTTATGCCGGTAGGCACTCATGCCACGGTTAGGGCCCAGCGGCCTGAAACTTTAGAGACACTCAAATTTCCAATTTTACTCGCTAATACCTATCATCTGATGTTGCGTCCAGGAGCTGAGGTCTTTAAGCATTTTGGGGGAATACATAAGTTTATGTCCTGGCCCAATTCTGTTTTGACCGATTCGGGCGGCTTTCAAATTTTTTCTTTAGAAAATTCACGACTCATGACCGAGGAGGGGGCAAGGTTTAAAAGTTATGTCGATAATAGCACTCAGGTGCTAAGCCCTGAGATTAGTATTGCAACTCAAAAAGCCATCGGCTCAGATATTATGATGGTACTAGACCAGTGTATTCCTTCTACCGCAGAGGAAAAGGAGGCCAAGCTGGCGATGGAACTGACCCACCGATGGGCCCATCGTAGTTTAGTGGCTAGAGGCGACTCTCCCCAATCCCTTTTTGGCATCGTACAGGGGGCCTGTTTTCAGGGCCTGCGTCGCCAAAGCGCAGATACTCTAACGCAAATTCCTTTTGATGGTTTTGCTATTGGCGGACTGGCCGTAGGAGAGGGTAAATCCGAGCGGGAAGATTTAACAGAATTCACCGCAGCTCTCTTACCTAAAAACTTACCTCGTTACCTGATGGGAGTGGGCACCCCTATCGATTTATTAGAGGCGGTTCATCGGGGTGTCGATATGTTTGATTGCATCTTGCCGACCGCAATGGCTCAGCAGGGAGTCGCCTATACTTCTCAAGGAAAATTTGACCTACGTAGAGGTGTTTATCGTTTTGCCGAAGAGGGTTTAGACCCTGAATGCCCTTGCCCTACTTGTCAAAAACACTCGCTTGCTTATTTGTATCATCTTTTTCAGGTGAGAGAAAATTTGGGTTGGCAATTAGTAGGCCAGCACAATTTATATTTTTACTCCGCCTTAATGAAAGAGATGCGAGAACACATTTTGCAAAATACTTTTTATGAGTATTATTTAAGGCAAAGAAAAGTTTTAGTGCAGACAGATCCCCTTCGGCCTCCTAAAAACACAGTACCTTCAAAGCGTAAACGTGTGATCTCTCGAATTTTAAATGATCATGAAATTTGTGAAAATCCCTCGGGTAGTTTTAGTATTCGACATAATCCGTCTGGGGAGGTCATGCATTCGGTGAATGATCCCTCTTCTGAGGCAGAGGCACTCTACATTAATCAGTCTAAATTAATTTCTAAACTTCGAGAAGACTCAGAAGAACCTCTCAGAGTTTGGGATGTCGGTTTAGGCGGAGCCACTAACGCAATGGCAGCAATTCGCGCTTATGAAATGCTTCATAGCAGTGGAAAAGAAAGGCTAAGGCCTTTGCATATTGTTAGTTTTGAAAACAACTTAGACTCTTTGAAACTAGCGTTGAAACATCCTAATTTATTACCGCATATTCGGCATCCAGGGCCTTCCACCTTAGTGGAATTTAAAGAGTGGAATTCTAAGAAGACCTCTTTACAGTGGACATTAATAGAGGGTGATTTCATTGAAACCATGAAATCGGCTCCTAATCCAGATGTTATTTATTTCGATCCCTATTCTGCTAAAACCAACACATCTCTTTGGAGCTTAGAATGTTTTCAAAATATTCATGAGAAATGTCGGGATCAATCTATTGAACTTTATACCTACTCTAGTTCGACCGCAGTCAGAGCTGCATTGCTAGGTGCAGGATTTTTCGTAGCCCGTGGTGTAGGTACCGGACCTAAATCGGAAACTACCGTGGCACTTTCTCAGTTGGCACTAGAAAAAGTATTTAGTTTTTCTCTGCTATCATCTCAATGGTTGGAACGATGGAAAAAAAGTCATACTAAATTCCCTGTTGATGTTCCTGAATCTGCGCACCAAGATTTTCAAGAAAGAATTCTTAATCACCCCCAGTTTGCAAAAAGTTTAAGGGTGTTTAGAACTCATAAACTATGTTAGCGTAAAGCCATGGCTAAAAAATATAAAATCAGCGCTGATACTACACTGAATACTTTAAAAGAGGTTAGGGCCGATTTAACTAACAGAGGTGAAAATAAAAGTTTTTTACGAACGGCTATAGCTATTACAGGCTCGGCCTCTCCTAAAGTTTTCTTCAGAGTTGTTATGACAGCTATTTTTTCACTCGGATGTTCTTTACTGTTTCATTTGTATCCGGAAGTTTCTATTTCAATCACTCCCTTTGAATATTCAGGCGCTGTTCTAGGTCTTTTTTTAGTGATCCGCATTAATGCTGGATTAGATCGTTGGTGGGAAGCCAGAAAATTGTGGGGCAATATTGTTAACCAGAGTCGAAATTTAGCTATCATTGGTTACGAATACAGTAATGTGACTAAAACTGAAGGAATTATATTTTTGAGTTGGGTAGCTGCATGGCCTCATGTAATGCGAGAGTCTTTAAGAAATGAAAAAGAGTTGGTTGAGGTGCTTAATCTATTAGGTAGCGAAGAAACTGAAAAAATTCGTAATAGTCAGCACATGCCCACTTATGCGGGGGCCAAAATAGCTAGCCTAATAAATAATTTGAGAGGTCAAGGACTCGATAACTTTGCCTTTCAGCGAGCCGAAAGAGAAAGAGCTCTATTAATTGATGCTATCGGAGCCTGTGAAAGAATTAGAAACACTCCAATTCCTCTTTCTTTAGCTATTATCATAAGAAGATTTATTCTTTTGTTTTTAATGTTATTACCGCTTGGATTAGTTGATAAGGTTTTCTGGCTCACTCCTTTAGTTGTGGTTCTGGCCGCCTATCCCTTATTTAACTTAGATGAAATTGGAGCGGAACTACAAAATCCATTTTCCCCCAGAAATTTAAGTCACCTTCCTTTGAAAAATATTTGTTATAATATCGAAAGGAACGTATTGAGTCTTATCGATGTTGATAAAAAAATAAAAAATAAAAACATGATAAATGAACAGGGTGTACAAGAAACTGAAGAATTAGAATCTTAATTTTAAGAAGAGAGACCTATGTCAGAATATAAAGCCCGTGTCACATGGAAAAGAGAAACCCCTCATTTTGATTATGATACTTTTGATAGAACTCATCTAATAGAGTTTGGTGGAGGAATTAATTGTAAGGCCTCTTCAGCTCCAGAATTTCAAGGTAAGGCTAGTTTCGTTAATCCGGAAGAACTATTAGCATCCGCTCTTGCTAGCTGTCACATGTTGACCTTTCTAGCGGTGGCTTCAAAAAGCCGACTCAATGTGATCAGCTATACCGATCAGGCTGTAGCGGTTTTAGATAAAAATACTGAAGGTAAAATGTGTGTAACCCAGATTACCTTGCATCCAAAGGTAGTTTTTGATTCTACCGAGCCGGTATCGTTTGAAAAAATAAATGAACTTCATGCTAAGGCTCATAAGTATTGCTTTATTGCAAATTCCATAGCCGCGAAGGTAGTCATAGAAGCGCAATCTTGATAAATGAAAAGGTAAATTAGGTTTATCAAAAAAATGGAGTCTAGTTGGGATGGATTGGAGAATTCAGATCCCTTAGTTCGCGACGTAGTATTTTACCCACTATTGTTTTAGGAAGAGAATCTCGGAACTCAAAAATTCTGGGTACCTTATAAGAGGCTAATTGTTCTCGGCAAAAAACAGTTAGTTCTCTTTGAGTGAGAGAGCTATCTTTTGCTATAATAAAAGCCTTTACGACCTCTCCGGCTGTTTTATGAGGCACTCCAATCACAGCAACCTCTAAAACCTTAGGGTGTGCAGCAATAGTATTCTCAACTTCATTAGGAAAGACATTGAAGCCAGAAACCAGGATCATGTCCTTTTTTCTATCGATGATAAAAAAGAAACCGTTTTCATCCATTCGCGCGATGTCTCCAGTTTTTAACCAGCCTTTATCTAAAACATGGGCTGTCTCTTCGGGGTTATTCCAGTAGCCTGCCATAACCTGTGGGCCAGAAATACAAAGTTCTCCCGTATCTCCATTGGCAACGGATTCATTGTTTTCATTAATAATTTTAATTTGAGTTTGAGGTACCGGAAGCCCAATACTTCCTTTAGGCCAATGCCCTTCCATGGGAACGATGTGGGTGACTGGGGCCGTTTCAGTGAGTCCAAAGCCTTGGAGAAGTCGGTTCCCGGTAATTTTCTCCCAGGCGGTAGCCACACTCTCCTGTAGAGCCATTCCACCTGCTAGAGAAAATTTAATGTTACGAGGGGCTAACATTTTAAATTTTGTATTATTATTTAGGGCATTAAATAAGGTATTAACTCCTAAGACGATCGATACGGGATGGTTTTTAAAAACTTTAACCGTATTTTCAATAGGAGTTGGTTTCGGAACTAAGATTAGCTTGTCGCCACGAGATAAAAAAACAAGGCTATTAATAGTAAGTCCAAAAATATGAAACATGGGAAGGGCGGTGAGAATAACCTCTTTGCCATTTTCTAGTTTGTAATCGATCCAATTACGAACCTGACAAATATTACCGATTATATTTTTGTGAGTAAGAATAGCCCCTTTAGAGACTCCGGTAGTCCCTCCAGTATATTGTAGAATTGCAATATCACTTGCAGAAATTTGTGGAGGAATGAAGGGTGTTTTAGCCCCTCTTGCCAAGCAATCACGATATTTAGTTATTGGTATTGAATGAGTAGGAGTTGTTTGTCCTCGATATCTCATTACAGAAGAGACCAGTTTAGATTTTAGAAATGGAAAGAAATCTCCAACCTCTGTTGAGATTACAGTTTTAATTGCGGTTTGTTTTATTATTTTATCTAGATTACCAAGAAAGAGATTCAAAATAACAATAGCCGTTACGCCGCTATCCTTGAATTGGTGAAGGAGCTCGCGCGGAGTATACTGTGGGTTGGTGGCTACGCAGATGATCCCTAGTTTTTGAGCTGCAAAAAAAACGACTGGAAACTGAATAATATTAGGTAACACTAAGCCGAGTCGATCCCCTTTTTTTAATCCCAAATCATTTTGTAAAAAACTGGCAAAATGGTCACTTAATCTGCTGAGTTCTGCGTAGGATATTTCGTGTTCCATGCAGTGAAGCGCTATGTCGTGATTAGAAGGGGTGATGACCTTTGCAAAAAACTCAGGAATAGAAAGCTCAATAGATTGGGATAAATTGGGGTTAACTGAGCTTGGATAGTGATTTAACCAGATATTGTCCATGACATTTAAGGCAATACCATAAGCTCTATTAGGATCAAATTAAGAAATCTAACGTGATCTAAGGTCGTAAAACCGATATAATTATCAAGAGTTATGGCCCCCCATTTTTTTTAGGAGACCTTGTATTTTTAAAAGATTGAAAATAGTTTTTATTATCATGGGTCTCACAGTTATTTGCTTAACTATGGCTGAGGGGGCAGGGCGTTTAGTGATCAGATTTTTAGAACTTAAACGTCCTAGTGGGGTTTTTGGAGAAAAGATTTTAAGCCATCAAGAACCCATGTTGGGATTTGGACTTAAAAAACAATTAAATGAAAACATGGGTGGATGGACAGTCACCACCAATCTTCACGGATTCAGAGACAGTGAATTTACCTTTCAAAAACCGGCGAATGAATTTCGCATTATAATTGTCGGGGGCTCTACCGTTTTTGGTTGGGGAGTTAATGAAGTCGATACCATTCCAGCTCTTTTAAGAGAAAAATTAAAGTCACAAACAACAAAAAATATTCGTGTGATCAATGCAGGCATTCCTTGGTATGCATCTTGGCATGAGGCGGCTTTAGTTTTTTTTAAGGTAATTGAGATGAATCCTGATTGGATTATTTCAATCGATGGTTTAAATGATACCGCTCAGGGGATTGCACCTAATTGGGAGCCGGTGAGTCGAGGTTTTCTAGACCCTCCCACAAGACTAGCTTTTCAGAGACTTCATTCAGAAACTTCACAAAGAAGTTTTCTTGCAGAACTTTTAACTATTAGTCAGACCTATACCTATTTTAGTTCTAAGATTCAGGCCCGAGAGGCTATGAATCGGGGAGTTTATCATCCGGAACTTTGGGATCAGTATGTGAGTTTGAAAGAGCAAATTCAATCGATCACTGCAGCAAAAGGAATTAGGTTTACTACCTTTTTCCAGCCGGTGATCGTAACAGGAAAAATATTAACAGAAGATGAGATTAGAAATAATGAAACTAATATGAGGCTTTCAGCGTTTGCAGATTCTTTTAGAAAAACCTATTTAGCAGGAGAAGAAAAAGCACTAAGGTCCTCAAAACTGAGGGTGTTTTCTTTGAAAGATATTTTTAAAAATGTAAGAGAAACTATTTATGTCGATGGACAGCATTATAATCGTAGAGGTAATGAAATAATTGCCTCTGAAATCTTTAAGAAAGAGATCCTACCTCAAGGTAAGGGCTTAGGTTTTTATTTCTGATACGTCATTAGGGATAATAAGCCTGGCTGCAGTAGCCATTTTAATCTCCTCGATAGAAACTCCCGGTGCCCGCTCTCTTAAGACTAATCCCTCTTTAGTCACATCAATCACAGCAAGTTCAGTCACAATTTTACTAACTACCGCCACTCCTGTGAGTGGTAAATTGCATTTAGGAAGAATTTTACTCTCCCCATTTTTAGAAACGTGTTGCATCGCTATAATCAAACGACTTCCGCAAGCCACTAAATCCATGGCTCCACCCATGCCCTTAACCATTTTTCCGGGAATGATCCAGTTTGCGATGCTTCCCGATTCATCGACCTCCATAGCGCCCATCACCGTTAAATCAACATGACCGCCACGAATCATAGCGAAAGATTCCGCACTAGAAAAAATAGAGGATCCTGGAAGTGTGGTAATCGTTTCTTTTCCCGCATTGATGTAGTCGGCATCGACCTGATTTTCTTTAGGGTAGGGGCCGACACCGAGTAAACCATTTTCACTTTGTAAAACTACAGTGATGCCCTTGGGAACGTAGTTTGCTACAAGTGTAGGAATTCCGATTCCTAAATTGACATAAAAACCGTCTTGCAGCTCCTGAGAAATTCTTTGTGCTATCTGTTCTCGAGTTAGTGACATGGTGATTACCCTTCTGATGTCTTGCGCTTTTCAATGCGCTTCTCGTAGTTTTTTCCCTGAAAAATTCTTTTAATATAAATACCGGGAACGTGAACTTGATCGGGATCGATCTCTCCAACAGGAACTAGATGTTCTACCTCTGCAATAGTCTTATAACTAGCTGTCGCTACATTAGGATTGAAATTTCTAGCGGTTCCTCTAAAGACTAGATTCCCCATGGCATCACCTTTCCAGGCCTTTACCATCGCAAAGTCGGCAAATAAAGATCGCTCTAGAATATAATTTTTACCATCGTATTGCCTTACCTCTTTTCCTTTCGCAATCTCGGTTCCATAACCGGTAGCTGTAAAAAACGCTGGAATCCCAGCCCCACCCGCTCGTAGTTTCTCGGCTAGTGTTCCTTGTGGAGTTAATTCTAGTTCTAATTCACCCGATAGCACTAATTGTTCAAAAAGTTTATTTTCTCCTACATAACTTGAGATCATTTTTTTTACCTGGCGTTGCTGTAAAAGAAGTCCGATTCCAAACTCGTCAACTCCAGCATTATTTGAAATACAGGTTAGGTTTTTAACCCTCTTTTTGACAAGCGCTGCAATGCAATTTTCAGGAATTCCACAGAGGCCAAATCCTCCGAGAGCTATGACAGCTCCGTCGAAAATGTCTTTTATTGCTTCGTCTGCATCCTTAACGATTTTATTCATGGCGTGTATTTTCTTTTGTTAAAAAATTATATCCTCGCTATATTAACTCGTTTTTTTAAGTTGAAAAGGATTCTGGTGAGTTTTAAGACAAAAAAAACCCCTCTAGTCACTCGGACTAGAGGGGTTTTTGAATTTTTAGTGTTTAGAATAGGCTAGGTAGTGGCAATACAAGAAGATCTTTTTCAGACACTGTTCTTGTATTCCATACATTAGCAGATTCATCAGCTACCGAACGTTTTGCAATGGTGATGGCTGCTTTCAAGGACATGGTATTGGAAAGTTCAGCCGCTTTCACTGCACGATCTTTATTGACGATACCAGAAGTGGTGACCTTACCCTTTAGAAAGTCTTTAACATCAACAGTTTCCATCAAAACTTTCTTGATAGAGGTAGGCGTTAAACTTCGGTTACCATCTTTAATGAGTCCAGCTACGTTGGTTACGAAAGGTGCTGCCATACTTGTTCCACTCATAGCTAAATGAGCATCACCAGGAACTGTAGAAAGAATAGCAACCCCGGGTGCTGCTACTTCAACCATTTTTTCTCCGTAGTTGGAGAATATAGCTAAAGAGGCTACCCCATTACTAGCTGCGACTGTGATTGTATTATCTGTTTTCACATTAGCCGGTGAAGCAGGAATCATGTCATTGTTAGTTCCATCATTGCCCGCAGCAAATACGAAAAGAGTATTGGGTGCAGCGCCTACAAAAGCTAAACAACCTTTCGCAATTTCATTCACGAAAAAGTTAGTATAGCTCGTTAGCTCCTCTTCAGTAGGATCGGCTCCTGTAATTTGTTTAACTAAGTTTTTAACAATAGGCTTTACTGCAGTGGCACTGACTCCGAAAGAGCCATTAGCAACTTCAGATTTCACAGCTCCTACGTATTTTCCCGTGGTGGTCAACATAGTGGCTTGCCGTTCTGCCATCATGGTTAAAAACATGGTAACCATAGGATTGTCTACACGTAGATCGGAATTTTCAACCTTGTTGTCCTCTAAAAACTTAGTCACTTCAGCAGCCCCTGGAGGTTCTGTAGCAATTAGTTTGACTCCGACAAGTTCAGCCTTTGCTGCTTGGTTTGCAGAAATTCCAGAAACATGAGTTCCGTGAACAAAGTTTCCAAATTTTTGAAGCTCCTTTAAAAATTCAGGATCATTCTTTTTGGCCGTATACCAAGTTTTCTCCTCTTCAGTCGCAGTGCCTTTAAGGATCTTTGCTTGGACGTCAAAAATTTTGGTGCAATCGGAAGAAAAGGTTCCCAGGTATTTATAATCGATTATTTGGTTATTGCTTTCAGCAAAATTCCAACCATGAGTATCATCTTGATAAGTAGTTCCATCTGCATCTACTGTTTTAGAAGCAGAATTGGTCCACATGTTGTTTTTTAGTTCTTGGTGCTTGTAATCAATACCACTATCAATAATAGCAATATTAGCTGCAAACAGATTTAATGACGTAATAATTAGACCTATACCTAGACGCTTCATTCATTCCCCCAATGTTTAAAGTACCTGCTTATTGAATTTGAACTTGAACTAAAATACCAACGGTTACAAACTGTGCATTAACCTATTAATAGCAGCAGTTAGTTATTATTCTGGTCGCAGAGTTAAGCTTTTGTCACGTTTTAGTTAGATTTACTATTAACGCTAAGCGCATTAATGGTGCGCTATAGAAAATGATCTAGCTTCGAAAAGAGAGGGTTTTAAATTCCCATCTCTTTTTGAAGTTGCAGTGCCCAGGCCTTCACTCTTTTGTCTGTGAGATTATCTTGGTTTTCAATATCGATCACGAGGCCTAAAAATTTTCCATCACGAAGTGCTTTTGATTTTTTAAAATCATAACCATCCGTAGGCCACAATCCACACAGCTTAGCTCCATTTTTTTCAAAGGGCTCTAATAACTCAGCCATCGCGTCTACGTAAGTATCAGGGTAACCCTTAGCATCTCCTAAACCAAATACTGCTACTTTTTTACCTGTGAAATTTAAGGCTCTTAATTCAGTAAGCACAGCCGCCCAGTCCTCTTGAATTTCTCCAATGTGCCAAGTAGGAACTCCTAAAATAATATTTTCTACAACAGTAAAATCGACAGGGTGCAGATCGGTAATGTTTTTAAGGTGCTCTACACTAGCGCCTAACTCCTTTTTTAATAACTCAGCTACATTGGCGGTGTTTCCAGTTGAGGAACCAAAGACGATAGCCAATTTACTGGCAAGAAGTGTAGGTTTGGATCGATCTATCGCTCCTGTTCCCTCAGCTTTTGTGGCCACAGGTTTTGCAGCCTTTGCGGCAGCTTCAGCTTGCACTTTGGCGAGAGCCGCCCTCTTTTCCTCTTCAACTCGTAGTTTTTCCTCTTCTGCTTTTTTTAATTTGTCTGCTATTTGTGCTTTAACAGTTTCGGTATAGGCTTTGAGTTGACTATGGGGAATCTCGGCGATCTCTTGTCTGTCTCTAACTAAGTAACCGGAAATGACAGAAGCCGACTTGGGTGCTTTGGATCCTTTGCCACGTAAAAATTTAATCGCCTGTTCTAAAGAATAGGTGATAGTTTTAGTCACATCATTAGCTAATAAGAATTGAAAGGTGACTTGGCCTGAGCTAGCACGATCGGAACCGACTAAAAATTGTTTCAATTCCTGAGAAGTTTCAATCGATTGGAGAAAAGATTCAGTAGGAGTGGGAGCTAATGTGTAACTAGCAATGGGCACCACTAGGGAACTTTTAGAGCTATGAGCGCTAACAATAACTCTAAAAACCTCTGTAGGATTCGATTTTCCCCAAAGCGCCCAAATCCCAAAGTGACCCGGCTCATCTCCATTTGAGATTCCGTATTTAACAGATGCTTCACTCATCTTTGAAAAATTTAAATTTTTTAATAGCGACATGGCGTTAAGCTCTCCCGAAATATTGTTTCTGACCTTAAAGGCTTAGAGTTAAAAATTCAATCGTTTGATGAATTAAGAAAGATTAGACCTCTTTTGTAAAAGGTTTTATTCCCTTCTCAGCCATTAATTTCACTAAATTTAAATAGATTTGACCCATATCTAGAGCATCGCTTAGGGCGGTATGGTTCGATTCTGTTCGAAGATTAAAAAACTTTAAAAGTTGACTAGTTGAGCTGTGTTCTGGAGGTAGAATGCCCGCATCGACTAAGAATCTTCCTACGCAGGTAATATCTAGGGTGTGATGATGAAAGTGCTTATCCATAAAAGCCTTACCTAGGTTTTTGGTAAGTAGAGGGATATCTAAAGCACTTAACGATTTTCCTAATAACAGAGGCCGTTCATTGCCAAAGAAGGCTTTAACTTTTTCAGAGTTTAAATATTCGCTTAGCCAATGCGCAAAAGCCTGAGGAGAGATTCCTTCGGAATGAGCCTTTCTGATGAGTGTTTCATTATGAGTAATGACCCACTCGCTTAAAGTAGGTTTTAATATTTCAAAACTCGGACATTGAATGAGAACCTCTTTTCCCAATTCACTCAAAATGAGATTTTTAGCTCCATCAACAGGGACTACGGCCACCTGAATTAATAAACAGTGCTCCTCAAGTCCTGTGGCTTCAGTATCAAGGCTAAGATATTTGCTCATAATTTTTTTACCCTTTAATCTTTAAAATATTCTGACTAGCTAACATCCAGCTAGAAAGCTTGTATAAAAGTCTAGCTCCTACGTTAGCATCCCAAGAATCATCTCCACTAGGAGCTGGAGCGACCTCATTGAGATCAAAGCCAATTATCTTTCTTCCCGAACGAACTAAAGAGGATAACACAAAAACGGCCTCATTAAAGTCTAGTCCTCCTGGAACTGGAGTTCCTGTATGGGGACAAAATCTAGGATCTAAACCATCAATATCAAAAGAAACCCAAACCTCTTGGGGAAGGGGAGCTAATATTTTAGAAACCGTTTCTTTCCACGAGATTCCTTCAAATTTTCTTTTGGCAAGATCCTGGTCAAAAAAAATAGCTACTCTACCCTTTAGCTCATTGCAGTAGTTAAACTCCTGTTCACAAAAATCTCTGATTCCAACCTGAACTATTTTTTTTACCTGCGGAATATGCTCTAACACATTGTGCATAATTGAGGCGTGTGACCAGGTAAACCCTTCAAACGCCAATCGAGTATCGGAGTGCGCGTCAAAGTGTAAAATTCCAAAGGAGGCATGTTTTTCACCCATAGCTTTTAGGGCTCCAAAGGGAACGGAATGGTCGCCGCCAATGATTCCCACATATTTATTTTTACTTAAAAGATTTTGGGTTTCGGTAAATACAAATTTATTAAGCCTCTCTCCAAGTTGATTCACCTCTTTAAGAGATTCTTTTAAACTTTTATTTTTTCCGATCATTCCCCCTTTAGTAATAATCTTTTGAGCCTCTTTTTTTGCTTTTTTATTCCAAGTCTTAATGCATTGAGCTTCAGGAAGCATATAAAGTCCCGCTTCATAAGGATTTTGAAGTTCACCGTCAAAAAGATCGACCTGTCGACTAGCCTCTAAAATGGCTCTGGGCCCTTTTGAAGTCCCTCCTCCATAAGAGGTTGTCGCCTCCCACGGAACCGGTAAAAAAATAAGACGAGATTCTTCAAAGGAGGTATTTAAACCAAAAATTCCGGAGTTTTTACTGGATGCTGCGTTGGGATCAAACTGAGACATGAGTTATTCTTTCTTACAAGTAGTGGTAATTTATTTTTAGCTTCCAAATAAAGTCACCTTTTACACAAAATCAAAATTGTAAAATTCACCAAGCTTAAAGTGCCATGACTGCAAAGCGGTGTCAAAAAGTCACTTAGTTTCCGATCCTTCCCTCTCTATTTTTTTATAAAAAGATGGCACCGAATTTGCTCAGTTAATAAAGCTGAGGAGGAAATGGTTTCCATAAAATTTTATGCAAAACTTAAAAAATAATTTTGAATTCAATTCTTAGGTGCAAAAAAGGCAAACCTCATTTCTGCTAATATCCCCCTTTATAACCCACCGAGAGGCGGGAACGCACCGCCCGCCCTCTCATTTCCCCGCCCCCTTATTTATTATAAAAAAAGACTCACAAGAGGCCACATCAATACGTCCTCTTTGTGTTGCTCAGGGCATACAACTGCTCTTATTTTTTATCAAAAAAGACTGAAAACTCCTTGAGGGTGAAGCTATCTATTCCGATAACAAAAGGTAATGAATAAAGGTGTAATATGAAGGTAATAATTGCGGATGATTCTTCAAGTATTCGAAGGAAGTTAGCTGAATTTTTAACCAAGTTAGGACACCAAGTCATAGGTCAGGCTCAGAATGGCCATGAAGCTGTTAAATTAGTCGCTCTACAGCAACCCGACCTAGTGACGTTAGATCTTATCATGCCCGAACTAGATGGACTGTCCGCTCTAAGAGCCATTAGGTATGAAAATAGATGGGTCAATATTGTAATGATAACCGGATCTCCCACGGTAGCCAATAAAACAGCCGCGCTTGAAGCGGGGGCCAATGCTTTTCTGAAAAAACCTGTATTGAAATCAGAATTACAAAATACAATTAAAAAACTGAATATTTCTCTGGAAACAGGAGAGGCCGCTTAATCATGAGCTCCTCTGTTTTAAAATTAGATTATCAGGTTTTAGAAACCGCTAAAGAATTTCCTGTCTATACCTTATTAACTAGAGTTTTGATTGAAGCTCTCTGCCCTTTATTAAAATCTGAGGTCCTATTTGGGGAAATGACTCCTATAACTGGAGATGAAAAATTTGCTTATTGGTTGGATGCTAAAGTGGTGGGTGAATTAGAGGGCTTCATTGCGGTTGGGATCAATGTTCCAGCATTAAAAGGATTTCATCAGAAACTTAATATTAATGAAGACTCAGAAAAAGAATCTTTAATCTCAGCGCTGTTGGTGCTATTCGAATCACTCGCAAGTTCCCTAGAGAAACAATTTACCATTGAAGATTTTCAAAGCGAGTTAAAAAAAGGAATCGGTCTACAAGAAAATTATAGTGTCTTAGTGGATAGAGGTTCCTGTTACGTTTGCCCAGTAGAAACTCGTTATGGATCCTTTAAATTATTTTTTAGTTTAAATGCCTCTTCGCCCGAGCTTCTTGAAGAAATTTCAAGTCGGCAAGCCATTCGCGAACCCAGAAAAATCAGAGTTTACTCCTCTCAGTTAGAGGCCGTTTATCGACGATTAAAAAAGATTGAACAGTTAGAGCAACAGCTTTTTACCGGCCCCAAAGCTAGAGCTAAAATGAAAACCGAGATAAAACGTGTCAAACGAATGATGCGGGCTATGAAATCAGAACCACTAGAATCTCTCTTTATTCCAGCGCAAAAATTGGTGCGAGAACTTGCCAAAGAGCAGGGTAAAGAAATCGATTTTTTCAGTCAGGGAACCTGGTTATATCTAGATAAATCTCTTTTAAATCACCTTTATGAACCGATGCTTCATTTGTTTAAAAATGCTGTAGATCATGGACTTGAATCTCCGTTAGAACGAGAAAGGATTGGAAAACCCTCTAAAGGAAATATCAAAACTCGGGCTGCCTTTTCGGAAAATGAACTGCGACTTATTATTAGTGATGATGGTGCCGGTTTTGATTTTGAAAAAATTAGATCAAAGGCAACCGTCCTGGGATTAATTACTTCAGAACAATCAAAGATTTTATTATCGGAAGAACTATCATCTTTAGTATTTGAACCGGGATTTTCCACAAGAGATTCAGCCGATTCTAATTCTGGACGAGGCCTTGGGTTAAATATTGTAAAAAAAGGGGTCGAGGCCATTGGGGGAACCGTGAGTGTTTTATCCAGCAGCTCATTTGGTACGGCTATTGAGTTGTTAATCCCGTTAAGTGAAGATTTTTCAGCTATTAAAATAGCGGTGGCCGATGGCCCTAAAACTGAAAATGAAATAGAGGTGATTGAAGAGGAAGAAAAGCTACTCCTCCTTGATGAATTAACAGGTTACTTAGATCGCTTAACCCAAAGTCTTCAAGTGATTTCCAAGGAGAAACAGCCTGCGGCGGCTGACGAAGCCTATCGACTAGTGCATAGTATTAAAGGGGTCGTAGGATTTTTAAATTGGAATCGAGTTGCAAGTCTATGCCATCATTATGAGGATCTTTTAACCCTGGTGGCAGAAAAGAGATCCCCTTTAGATGAAGCACAAATAGATTTAATAGTTGAAACGGGTGTTTGTATTAAGTCTTTGTGTGAGTCTTTTCGAGAGAATAATAGCTACTCGTTATTTCAGGTCCGACACTTAGAAGCAAAATTATTGCAGTCTATCTGGGCTGCGACTCAAACTGAGGGAAAAAACTATTTCTTTTTTGGGAAATATCATCTCAGTAGTTTGGAAAAAATATTGGGTTTTTCGCCGAAAGACCAGAAATTAAAGATCAGACCGGAATTAGATTTTAAAAAAGCACTCACTCAGCCTTACGGTACTCTAGTTCAATTTAATGGCGAACGTGTGGGGTATGCAGGACTGCTAATTCCTGAAGACACCTTTCAAAATTGTATCATGCCTAGAGTGACCGGGAAAAAACACAAAACGGCAGCTAAGTATCAGGTTGAAGCTCTAAGTGAATTTGGAAAAAGTATGGGAAGAGAGATCTCAGAGCAGGTAGGTGGCAAAGGGGTATCGGTTCGAGCCCTTTCTCCATTAACCTATTTTGGCTACGGAGAGCCCTTGAAAATATTAGGAAAACCTACCTACTGCTACTCAGTAGAGCTAGACGGATTTCAAATGTATCTTGTGGGAGACTTGCGTTCTCCTGAAGAGATGCAGTCCTATCCCTTTTTACCCTCTGATATTTCATTTAATACTAAGATGGTTTTAAACGTAGCCAAAAAATATTGTGCGGCCCAGTTTGAATCTCTTAAACTTCCGATAACCTATCATCCCCTATGGTCTCAATCTGATTTAATTGGTTTTGAAGGTGGCCTTACTAATATTATCTCCTGTTCTGCCCCTGTAGAAAATCGGCCCGACATGGTTCTTTTCTTAAGTTATGAATTAGGCTTGGCGAATACACTTTTTCAGAATTCTCAAGAAGCTGCCGAGAGTAAAGGGGAGAGAATCACCACAGATCTTTTTGAATCTCTCAATGAACTCAGTAATAAAATTGGCGGTGAACTCATGAAGGAATTAGAAGCAAATGGAATGAGTTTTCAGCTTTCACTCCCAAGCATTTTTATGGGGAAGGCCTCGGTTAATAATTTTAATCGCCTTTATGCTACTCACAAAATAAGTGGAAGTACTCCGAAGGGCAGATTTGAATTACAGGTTCTAGTTACCCAATTAGAAGATTAGCGATTTGAAGGCCGGTTTTTTTATTTCTTTTCGACCACTAATTTATAATTTTTAAATTCCCCAATGCGATAGGGTACGACAGACTCCCAAAGCCAGGTAATGATATTTTTAAACTCATCTTTATTCCAACACCGCATTCCTTTTGTGGGGTCACAGTATATATTATTATCAGCGATTCTTTCTGCCATCCATTTGGGATGAGTTTTAAGGTATTTAGAAAGGCCCACATGCCGTTTTAGTGAAATATTTTCAGATGAAGCTGAGGCGGATTTACCCCACCACTGAGCCATCTCTTCAGCCTTTGTCTTTAAGGATGCAACCGTTCTTACATAGCCGTAATGAAAGACTCTTGCAGTACTGGAAATAACCGTAATTCGTTTTCCATTTTTTCTAAATCCCTGAGCATCTCTGAAGGCCTCGATACCACGATGATTCTTGAAGGCTCGAACCTCTCTCCGATACCAATTGCGGCCTTTTATTTGGTAGGAAAAGTTTCCGTAAAAGTGAAGGTAATCAAAAAGAATACCGTCGATATCTGGGTTTTGTGAAGCCTTCTTAATGGCAGCTAAAATAGCTGAGTGTTCCTCTTCGTGGATCACTTCATCGGCTTGAATATAAAAACACCAGTCCCCTTTGGTTTGTTGTAGAGCTAAGTCCGATTGTTTTTTTAATTGGAATCCTCCGTATGGGTTCTCCAGACTCCAATCGGTGAAAAGTATTTTAATCTTTTCTGGATATTCATTTGCTAGCTGCTCTACAATTTGAGCGGTGTCATCGGTAGAGTTTCCACAGTTAATAATAAACTCTTCACAAAGGGGTAGTATAGAGAGTACCGACTCTCGAAAAGGGTACGCTAGAATTGTTGCATTTCTAACGATTGTAAAACCACTTATTTTAGGCATTTCGTTCATTACACATTAAATCTAAAGAGAATCACATCTCCTGTTTGTACAATGTATTCTTTACCCTCTTGTCGATAGAGGCCCGCCTCTTTAATTTTTTGTTCACTTCCCAGCTTTACTAAATCATCGCTGGCGTAACACTCGGCACAAATAAAACCACGTTCAAAGTCGGTATGAATCACACCGGCAGCTTGAGGGGCTTTGAGTCCCTTATTAATCGTCCAAGATCTGGCCTCTTTGGGTCCTAAAGTGTAATAGGTGGCAAGACCTAAAAGATCGAAGGTCGCACGGATAAAGCGATTGAGTCCTGGCTCTTCGAGTCCCATTCCTAAAAGCATCTCCTCTTTTTCTTCGGGAGCCAGAGTCGCGATTTCACTTTCTAAACTACAGTCGATGGTGATGTGTTTGGCGTTTTCTTTTTTTGCGATGTCTGCCACCGTTTGAATGTAGGTTTGCTCTTGAGGGGTCGCACTAGAGTTTGCTACATAGATCACAGGTTTCGCTGTTAAAAAGAAGAGAGGAGCAATCCGGGCAAGATCATTCGGCTCTAAAGGAAAGGAACGAGCAGGTTTTCCTGCATTCATGTGGACCAATAGTCCCTCAAAAATTTCAGCGTTTTTTCTAGCCTCTTTATCGCCAGATTTTGCAAGCCTTCTATCTTTATCAATTCTTTTTTCTAAGGTTTGAAGATCGGCTAAGAGAAGCTCGGTGTTAATAACTTCAATGTCTCTTGCGGGATCCACATTACCATCCACGTGAATAATATCATCGTTGTTAAAGCAACGAACCAGGTGAACAATGGCATCTACCTGTCTAATGTGGGCAAGAAACTGATTTCCTAATCCCTCTCCTTTGCTAGCGCCCTTTACAATTCCCGCGATATCGACAATTTCAGTCGTAGCCGGAATTGTTTTTTGGGAACTCATAATCTTAGCCAGCGCATGAAGCCTAGAGTCGGGCACCTCAACAACTCCCATATTGGGTTCGATGGTACAAAAGGGATAGTTGGCAGCTTCAGCCTTTGCTGAACCCAGTGCATTAAATAAAGTTGATTTTCCTACGTTGGGTAGCCCAACGATTCCACATTTAAGACTCATTAGAACCTCTTTTTATGTTGATAACATTCATCGCTTTAGTGAGTCCATCTTTTAAGATGGCTTCGATACCCTCTTGGGCAAACTGAATCGCTTCACTAAAAATTTTGTGTTCGGCTTTAGGTATTTTTCCTAAAACGTATTTTTCCGAAGGGACCATTTCTGATCTACCAATGCCCACACGCAGTCTGGCAAAAGCTTCACTTCCTAAACATTCAATAATCGATTTTAATCCGTTATGTCCCCCAGGCCCTCCAGCAAGTCGTAATCTAAGTTGGCCTACGGGAAGATCGAGATCGTCATTAATCACTAAAAGTTGAGAGGATAGATCCAATTTATAAAAGTGAATAACCTCTTGAACACTTCGTCCTGATAAATTCATAAAGGTTTGAGGTTTTAGCATTAGAATTTTTAAACCGCTTTTTGAGAGCTCGGTAAAATACCCTTGAAACTTAGGAGCGAAAGAGGGGGCTTTCCATTTCTCAACCAGATTGTCCAGAACTTGAAATCCAATATTATGTCTAGTTTTTTCGTATTTCGGCCCGGGATTCCCCAGGCCGACAATAAGAAACGTCTCAGTTGGATTAGCCACAGAATAAATTCAAAGAAGAAATTACTTCTTCTTTTCATCTTTCTTGGCATCACCAGCAGCTGCTGCAGCTTCACCTGCTGCAGGTTTTTTAGCTGTAATGACCTCAGGCTCTGCCGAAGGTGTTAATGAAGCTACTGCGGCCTCTTCTTTAGCCGGAGGAACTACAGTGACAAGAGTCGGATTAGCTTGACTAGATTTTTCAACATTTTCAGGTAATTTTAATTCATCTAAATGAATAGAATCCCCGATGGCTAATGCACTCACGTCAATATCAATATGGTGAGGTATTGCATTGGGTAAACATTTGATTTGAATGGAACGTTCAATCATATTTAACACCCCGCCGTCGGCGACACCGATAGGTTTGCCTAAGAAATTTAATTTAACGGTGACTTCAATTTTCTTGGTCACGTCGATTTCAAGAAGATCTGCATGGAGTAGCGCTCTTGAAACAGGATCGACTTGATAGTCTTTTACTAAAACGTGCTTACCGTCTAGCCCTGCACCTTTAAGTGCCAAGATTTTGTTACGACCCCCTTCGGATAACAAAATACTTTTGAGTATCTCAGGTTGAAGTGTGATGGCTTTACTATTTCCTAAGCCATACACAACTGCGGGAATTTTTCCTACAGCCCTGAGTTTACGAGTGACACTTTTTCCTGTGCCTGTTCTGCTTTCTACTGAGAGAGATTGCTGTTCCATTTTTTTCTACCTACTTCTTTCGTTAATCAAAAAGACTACTCACCGACTGCCTTGTTTGTACTCTCCGCATTGCCTCTGCCAAAATAGGCACCACTGAAAGGCACTTTATTTTAGCAACTGTGGCTAATGCTGGCGATAGCGGAATCGTGTCGGTACAAATGACTTCCTTTAATTGGCTGTCTCGAATCCGCTCATACGCCGTACCAGAAAAAACTCCATGAGAGCAGGCGGCACTGACCTGCTCTGCTCCACTGTCTAATAAAACTTGAGTCGCTTGAACCAAGGTGCCTGCGGTGTCGATCATATCGTCGACAATTAAAGCGTGTCGACCTCGAACATCTCCAATAAGACTCATGCCACCGACCTCATTAGCTTTTAATCGACGTTTGTCGATAATGGCAAGGGGGACATCTAAACGTTTTGCATAAGCTCTAGCTCTTTCGACTCCGCCGGCATCGGGACTTACCACGATAAGTTTATTGAGATCATAGTGCTGTCGAACATAATTTAATAAAACGGGTTTGGCGAAAAGATGGTCAAAAGGAATATTAAAAAAACCTTGAATTTGACTTGCGTGGAGATCCATTGAAATCACTCGAGTGACTCCAGAGGCGACTAAAAGATCGGCTACGAGCTTGGCCGTAATAGGCACTCGGGGCTGAACTTTTCTGTCCTGTCTTGCGTAACCATAATAAGGAATGACTGCGGTAATTGAAGCTGCGGAAGAACGTCTTAGCGCATCGGTCATGATTAGCAATTCCATCAAGGAATCGTTCACAGGATGACAGGTAGATTGAATAATAAAAGTATCGGCGCCGCGGACACTTTCCTGGATCTCAACAAAAATTTCCCCATCTGAAAAACGACGCATCTCAGCTTTGCACAAAGCCATTCCAAGATGATCAGCTATGGCCTTAGAAAGCGCAACATTGGCGGTTCCCGAAAGCAGCTTAAAGTTTTCTTCATGAGAAATAGGCACGGTCATAAGTCCCGCATCCTATGTAATTCCTTAGAGAATTACAATCAGAAATGCGGGAATATGCCCCTAAAGAGTTCGGTAAAAAAAGTATAGTAATAACAATGCTTTAAGATGAATTTGAGCCTAAAGCTCAAAGCTGTGCGTTATCTCGGTGGGTTTGGAGTAAGTTTCTTAAGTCCCATTCTATTTAGTTCCTGTGATTTTTCGATTGGGGTTCAGTCTTTTAGGCGGACCGGAATCGGCTCCATCAACCCCACTGCCTAATTTGACAGCTAAAGCCTCTGCCCTCTTTCCAAAGGGGACATAAACTGGAAAAATAATCGATCCCACTAGCTTTTTTTCTAAGCCACTAAAAGGGGTCATCATTGTGGTTTGAAAATCAAATTTCATTTTCTGTTTTTTGAAGGTAACCTTACCGTCCGTCGTACGAACTGTGACCTGCTCAATCTCTCCTACTGGAGTCATGGTGATGCCTCCCGATTTTCCATAAAATGTATTTTGAAGTTTTTCTTGATCCGATTGTGCCAAAGTAGTTTTAGGCGAAATAAATTGAAGAATCGTTACAGCCTGAGGTTGAATATTCTTCTTTTTAAGATCCATAAAAGTAAAAGCGGTAGCCTCCTTCGGAATCTCTGAAGTGATAAAAGAGGCCACTCCAAATTGAGGAATTTTATCCCCCAATTTCGATTTCAGATTTCCCAATGCCACCTGAATAATAATTTTTTTTGCAAAATCTTTTCGATAGCTGATAGGGAGTAACTCACCTTTAAAAGCGAGTGCTAAGGCATAAATACCTGAGTCAACTCCTAGAGTGATAGTGTCTTTTTCATTTTCTCCCGAGTAGACCAAGGTTCCCTCTCCCGGTGATTCTTGACTGGAAAAAAGTTCGGTAAGCTGAGTTTTTTCTGTGGGAGGATTATCGATAGAAAAAGAGGGGGCTGAAAAGATTGAAAAAAGAAGGCAGGACACTAAGAGAATTAATTTCATTTTTTTATTCTCTCACAATCTCCTTCCAGATGGAATCCATGTCGGTAGCTGTGACTTCGTTAAACCATTGTGAAGACTCACCTTTGCGGTGAATGGCTACCGTGGTTCCCACATCGTTGCAAAACCCTAAGCATCCTGTACGAGTGGCCCAATGAGTATTATGGAGACCTTCCTGCTTCAATCTCGTTTTTAACGCGAGATAGAAATCTTGCCCACCGTATTTAAAACAGCAGGTTTTTCCTGGAGGACGCTCATTGGTACAAACTAACACTTGGACTTTGCATTTTTCGACTTCTGATTTAATGTCTTTCATAGTAATTAGACCTATACCCCTTTTTTGAGGAGCCGCCAATGGGAGAGAAAAAGATTCATGTACAAGCTCATCGCGGCGCGTGCTCCGAGTTTGTAGAAAATACGCTGCCTTCATTTGAAAGAGCGGTAGAGTTAAAGGTGGATAGTATTGAATTAGATGTCCAATTAACTAAAGATGAAGAGGTCATTGTTTTCCACGATTTTGATATCACACCCGAGTGGTGTCGAGATAATTTGGGAAATCCTTTGGTCTCCTCAATGCCAATTTGGAAAATGAATCTTGCTCAAATTCAGCAACTAGAAATTAGAATTGACCGCAGGTTGACCCACAAACGAGAACTTTTAGATTTAGAAAAAAAAATTCCGACTTTAAGAGAAGTTTTTTTAAAGATGAAACAATGGAATCAAAATTCGCTCCATCCTATCGGATTAGACATCGAAATAAAGCGCAAGGAATTTAATGACACTGAAGCGCCAAGTGTTGAAATCATAGTTCAGAAGGTCATAGCTGAAATTAATCAATATTGGGATGTTGGTAATGCAGTGGTCAGATCATTTGATTTTTCGGTATTAGAAGAAATGAAACGACAAGCTCCACAAATTCCTATTGCTGTTTTAACCTATCAAACTGAAATACCGTATCTAGAAATCTGTCAAAAATTTCACCCCAAAATACTAGCGCCTTTTTTTAAATCGATTTCCGCGAACGAAATTTCAGCGGTACGTGCTTTGGGAGTTGAGGTCTGGCCCTATACTGTAAATACGGTTCAGGAATTTGAAAGAATGATCTCTGCTGGAGTTTCCGGGCTGACCACAGATAACCCTAAAGGGCTCATTGAATTTTTAAACCAATAAGGACCGAAAAAGGGTCTGTGTGCGGCGTAGCGCGTTATTCGGCTCCTGTCTTTCATACTTTTGAAGAAAATAGTTCCAAATCATAGTAAACTAGATCTATGGCAAAAAACATTTCTCCATTAATAGCCCATGAAAATGAGGTTCAAGGACTTATCGCCTGGAGTGTATTGCCTACACAAATTTTATTTTATTTAAGTATCTTAATCTTTTTACAGCAGACTGCTCTTGGTTTGAATTCTTTAATTCGCCATGAAAATATTTTAATGGCAACTTGGCAATTAACGCTAGCCTTAGCCTTCCTTTTCCTTTCACTTCCCGTTTTGCAATTTTCTAAATTAGCCAAAACATATATGATCTCAGAGGATCAGGGCCGATTGACTTTGGCTTTACGATTTCTGGGAGTTTTTTGGAGTTGTTATCGTTTGGTTCTCATTTTTTCAGTGGCTCCTTTATTCGCTTTTTTAGTTAGAGATTTTTCTGGGCTTGATTACCAACAAATTGAGTTAAAGAATGTGTTTTCAGTTTCTGCGGCATTAATCGCGCTGGGAATTATTTTGTATTTGATTAGAGAAAGTAAAGCGTCAACCCATAAAAAAACATTCACTCAAAGTGTCGAGATTTTTGCGAATAGAAATTTAGTGAAGATCAAGGTGTTAACCCTTTTTTCTGTGGGAATTGGATTGTTGTGGATAGGCTCCTATTTCAGTGATGCCTTGATTAATACCTCTCTAGATAATATAGGAGTGGCTATTTCAGGGGGCGCTTACTTAATTATTGGAATTGCTCTAGGGTTTGTCTGGATGGCTACCAGAGAGATTCAAAGAAATCCTAGCCTTATTTATTTTGAACGAACTATGGAAAAAATAAATTTCTTCTGGTTAGTCTCTTGCTTGGGATTTATTATTATTTTTGTGGGAAATTTTTGCTAAAATCATACACTCTTAAGTGCCTCTTCTACAATTTTCAATCCTAGAATAAGTTCCGATTCTTTTATTCCCAGCGGCGGCAAAAACCTAATTACATTTCCAAAGGTGCCAGCATTCATGAGAATAAGCCCCTTCTCACAGGAGAATTTTAATATTTTTTTTACCGCCTCTGGATTGGGTTCTTTGGTTTGCCGATCCTTAACGAGCTCAATAGCTCGCATAGGGCCGAGGCCTCTCGCATCTCCTACTATCGCAAAATCTTTTAACCAGCCTTCAGTTTTTTCAGTGAGAATTTTTTCTATTTTTTTAGCATTCTGCTGAAGCTCCCCTTTATGCCATTCTTCAAATACTGCTAAAGCGGCCGCACAGGCGACGGGATTACCACCAAAAGTGCCTCCGATACCGCCTTCGGCTGGAGCATCCATAATCTCTGCTTTTCCAGTCACTGCAGAAAGAGGGAGTCCTGCAGCAATCCCCTTGGCAGAAACTAAAAGATCGGGAGTTACTCCAAGTTTCTCTGAAGCGAAAAGAGTTCCAGTTCTGCCAAACCCACATTGTATTTCATCAAAAATTAGAATGATCCTGTTTTCACTGCAAAAGTTTCTCAAAAGAGAAAGAAATGACGCCGGAGCAGGGATGAATCCCCCTTCACCTAGTACGGGTTCAATAATAACTGCGGCCAATTTAGAAACCCCGATTTCAGAATGGACCAAATTTTTAAACTCCTCAAAACATTCTTCGGCTACCTTTTCAGGCTGACTAGTGGTGGGCCAACGATAGGCATAGGGGAATGGCGCTCGATAAACTTCAGAATTGAAGGGGGCAAAACCATACTTATAAGGCTTTGCTTTCGCTGTGAGCGACATCGCCATGTAAGTTCGGCCATGATAAGCGTGCTGAAAACAAACGATCGCTTGTCGATCTGTGGCACTTCTTGCAATTTTAATCGCATTTTCTACGGCCTCGGCGCCGCTATTTGCGAGAAAACTTTTTTTCTCAAAAGCTCCAGGCATCGATTGGTTTAGTTGTTCGCATACCGCAATATAATTTTCATAGGCCACCACATTAAAGCTGGTGTGAATAAACCTAGTTAACTGATTTTTTGCGGCATTGACGACCTCCTGCGGACTGTGTCCTACATTAACAACTCCAATCCCTGAGGAAAAATCGAGAAGTTTATTACCGTCGACATCGGTGATCCAAACTCCCTGTGCTGTGTCTACAAAAACAGGAGTCGTGTGGAAGGGCCCGCGAGCAACAGCCTTTTTACGTCGTTCCATGAGAGCCAAACTCTTAGGTCCCGGAATAGAAGTTTTTAAGTTGATCATAGTTAATACCAGCCGATGGGCGCCTCATCCAGATTAATATTAATCTGTTTAGTTTCTAAATAGGCATCAATGCCGTGAATTCCTAATTCTCTTCCCCATCCACTTTGCTTGTAACCGCCCCATGGTAATTCATTAAAAGTGGGATGGTACGTATTAATCCATGTGATTCCCGCTCGAAGGGAGCGGACTACCCTCATGGCTCGAAAAATATTTTTACTCCAAACACCCGCGGCAAGACCGTAGTCGGTGTCATTAGCAATGTGAATAGCCTCCTCTTCTGTTTCAAAGGTAATTATCGAAAGAACAGGGCCAAATATTTCTTCTCTAGCGATTCTCATTTTTGGAGTTACATTATCAAAAATAGTTGGGAGCAAAAAGTTGCCTTTATTAAAGATAGAACCTTCAGGGCGCTTACCGCCACAAAGAGGTGTCGCACCCTCTTCTATGCCAATTTGGATATAGTTTTGTACTTTTTCTAATTGTGCTTTAGAGATCAGTGGCCCCATTTTAACTCCGGGAGTCAGTCCGTGGCCCAATTTAATACGATCGATTTTAGCGAGCATGCCCGCTACCATCGATTTATGAATAGATTTGTCGACGAGAAGTCTGGAACCTGCAGAGCACACCTCTCCTTGATTTGCAAAGGCACCAAAAAGCGCACCATCTATAGCAGCCTCTAGATCACAATCTGCAAAAACAATATTGGGGTTTTTACCCCCTAGCTCTAGAGTGACTTTTTTTAAGTTTGAAGAGGCACCTTCTAAAATTTTCCTTCCGGTAAGGGTGCCGCCTGTGAAGGCCACCTTATCGCAGAGTTTATTTTGTGCAAGTTCTTCACCCGCTCCGACTCCGGGACCGGTAACGATATTAACGACCCCTCGAGGTAATCCCGCTTCATGAATAAGCCCGGCAAGTTCCAATGCGGTAAGAGGCGTGAGCTCTGAGGGTTTTAAAATAACGGTACACCCAGCAGCAAGTGCTGGCGCTAATTTCCACGCCGACATTAATAAGGGAAAGTTCCAAGGGATGATCTGCCCGCACACTCCTAAGGGTTCTCGAACTACAAAGCTCATGGAATTAGCAGGGACCGACATCGTTTCTCCATGTATTTTGGTCGCAAGACCTCCATAAAATTCGAAACAATTAGCCGCATCATTAACGTCAAACTCAGCTTCAGCAAGAGGCTTTCCGCAATTTTTTACCTCAAGTTCGGCCAAGCGCTTAGCCTCTCGGCGAATAAGATCTGAAATTTTAAACAAAAATTTTCCGCGATCTAAAGCGGTAGTTGTTTTCCATGGGCCTTTATCAAAAGCCTCTCTTGCAGCTTCGATGGCTAGAATTACATCTTCGCGATTCGATTCTGGAACCGTTCCTAAAAGTTCACCATTTCCAGGATCTATAATTTGTCTTAGTGCCTTTGATTTAGCCTCTACCCATTCTCCACCGACATACATTCGATATTGTTTCAAGGGTGTCTCCTTTTTTAAAAGCAAGCTTAACGCTCAATATATTGGGGTCCTGCATATTTATTTTTTACATAAAAGAACCATAATAAAACTAAAGTGATAAAGAAGATTCCCATGACACTTGCCGCTTGTTCATTGGGCGGAAGCATGAAAACAACGGTGACCACCAAGACCCAAATAATCGCTAAGATAGAGACGAAGTTACTCCATTTCCCTAGATTCCAAGGGCCAATTTTTTCATGCTTTCCATGGTATCTGGCCCAGATTCGAGTGGCGATGGGTAGTCCATAGGAAATATAGAGTGCCACCGTCGCAATGGAGACTACCGCACTATACATTTTAATTGAAAATGCTAAGACTAAAGCAAGAAAAGATAAACTCCAAATAGCTCCAGATGGAGTTTTATATTTAAAATGTACTTTAGAAAGCATCCGTGACATTGGAAGTCCGTTGTCCCTAGCAAAAGCATAAACCATTCGAGAGGCTGATGTCATTCCCGCTAAGCCACAAAGCCACATGGCCCCCGCTACAAGTCCGACGACGATAGACCCAAATTCATTTCCTAAGTTATAGCGAAAAATATCTAAGAAAGCAGAATCCCCTTTTGCTGTGAATTCGGCTAGATCAGGAATAGAAAGGGTGACTGCCATCAACATGAACAGGCCACTAAAAAGAGAAAGTACTACGGCAAAAAATATTCCCCAAGGAGCTCGACGACCAGGATCGATGGTTTCCTCTGTGACATGAGCAGAGGCATCGTATCCCGTCATTGTCCATTGCGCGAGTAAAAGCCCGACCATAAAACTATAGGGCATAGAAAATCCATCTGTAGCATTAAACTTAGTAAGAAAACTTAACGGCTGATGAAATCCCTTTATCGCAAGCGCCGTAATTAATAAAAAGATGACCGCTACATGATAAATGGCGGAAAAATCATTGAGCCAACCTACTATTTTTATTCCGCGGTAATTTAAGAAGGCATGTGAAAAAAGTAAAAGAGCATAAAGACAATTAACGACAAGAGCGGTATCTGGAAGATGTAATAATGGAATAAGAAACTTGGCTAACCCAAAATCGATACCCGCCAAAATAGCAAACATTCCAATGGCATTAAAGCATGCCGTAAACCAACCTATGGTTTTTCCTCCCAAAAAACTACTCCAATGATAAAGAGCTCCGGCAGTCGGGTAAGCACTTGCAAGTTCTGCCATCGATAAAGAGACCAGAAGAGTAAAGAAACCTACGATTAGCCATCCCCAAAACATTTGGCTTGGGCCCCCGTGCTGTAGCCCATAGCCGTAGAGTTGACTAATGCCGGTTAAAATAGAGATGACAGAGAATGCGACAGCGAAATTGGAAAATCCACCCAAGCCTCTGAGCAGCTCTTGAGAATAACCCAATTTTGCTAATTCCTCTGCATCTCTTTTGAGCTGGTCCTGTTCATTTTTCATTGGCTAGCCTTTATCTTTTTAAAGTTATAATTATTTCAACATTCGAAAAGAGGTTGGTAAAGGAAGTTTAGATATTATAGCGTATGTTGCTACGCATTAACTAAAAATCAATATTCTGTATTTGAAAAATCAAATTAGAATCTGTAGTTTTCTTATCATTCTCTAAGAAAAGGGTCTTGATGAAAATTTGCCAAACGATAGTTCTAAGTTTTTTTATAGTATTGCCTTTATATGGTGCCACTCACCCTTTAGATCCCTTAAGCAAAAAAGAGATTGCACAGGCGGCTAACTGTGTAAAAAAATCGGCACAATTTCCATCTGCGGGCATGTTTCCACTGATCGTGCTTTCCGAACCTTCTAAAGAAGAAATAAAATCATTTAAAATAGGAAAGTCATTCACTCGAGAATCTTTAATTTGGGTTTTAGATCGGAAAAAAAACAAAACATTTAAAGCGATTTGTGATCTAAAAACAGATCATCTTAAGTTTTGGCAGGAGGAAAAAAATGTTCAGCCAATGGTGCTGATTGAAGAATATGACAAGGTTTCCCTAATCGTAAAAAAGGATATTTTATGGCAAGAGGCAATGAAAAAAAGAGGGATTACCGATTTCAGCAAAGTACAGGTAGATACTTGGGCCGCAGGGCATTTGATTAATAAAAATTTTGATGGGGGGCAGAGACTTCTCAGGGGTATTTCCTACTTAAAAGAAAAGGACATGAACTTTTATGGTCGACCCATAGAAGGGGTGATCGTTTTAGTTGATATGAATCAAGAAAAGGTGGTTGAGGTGGTGGATACGGGAGTGGTTCCCATTGCTGAAAAATCTGAGCAATTTGACGTCGTAACACAAGCACCGACTAGAAAAGATTTAAAGCCCCTTATTGTTTCACAGCCTAAAGGTGCAAGTTTTAAAAAAAATGGAAATGAAATTTCCTGGCAAAAATGGCGATTTCGTTGGGCGTTACACCCAAGAGAAGGGTTGGTTCTTTATGACATTGGTTATGAAGACAAAGGAAAATTACGTTCTATTTTATATCGAGCCTCAGTTTCTGAAATGGTAGTTCCCTATGGGGATCCCGATAGTAATTGGGCATGGAGAAATGCATTTGATGCGGGCGAGTATGGCATTGGAAGACTAGCAGCTCCTTTACAGGTGGGAAAAGATGCGCCTCATAATGCCGAGCTACTTAGTGCTGTTTTCAGTGATGATTTTGGCAAGCCCTATGAGTCTAAAAATGTAGTGGCTCTTTATGAACGCGATAGCGGATTGCTTTGGAAACATTGGGATATTTATTCAAATAAGAATGAAGCAAGATGGGGACGAGAATTGGTTATTTCCTTTGTCGCTGCGATTGGTAATTATGATTACGCATTTAAGTGGATTTTTTCGCAAGACGGTGGCATTCGGCAAGAGATGGATCTCACAGGTATCATGTTACCTAAGGGAGTCGCCCTAAAAACAGCTAATGATTCCTCTGCTCATACTGAGGGCCATTATGGGCATTTAGTAGCGCCGAATGTCCTGGCACCCCATCACCAACATTTCTTTAGTTTTCGACTCGATTTTGACGTCGATGGAATTAAAAACTCTACAGTAGAGGTAAATACCCGAAGTGCTCCAAAGGGGGAAAATAATCCCTTTAATAATGCGATTCAAATGGAGGAGGTTAACTTTGAAACCGAAAAAGATTCTTGTCGTTTGATGAGTCTAGAGGAGGCCAGGAAATGGAAGATCATTAATCCTAATATCACTACGGCGCTCGGTTATCATCCAGGCTTTATTGTTCTACCAGAGGAAAATACAATCGCTTACGCTCAACCCGAATCTGGCGTGAGAAAACGTGCCGGATTTATGGACTATCATTTTTGGACAACGCAGTATCATCCAGAAGAAATTTATTCTTCAGGAGATTTTATCAATCAAAATAAATTGGGAAATGGATTGAAACAGTGGGTTGCAAATAATGAAAGTATTAACAATGAAGATATTGTGACCTGGTATACGGTAGGAATTACTCATGTGCCGAGGCCTGAAGAATGGCCGATTATGCCGGTAGCTCATTTAGGGTTCAAATTGTTACCCGGAGGGTTTTTTAATAAAAATCCAAGTCTTGATGTACCCTAGATTAGATAAAGGTGATTCTGTTTTGAAAGGAAATCAAAGGTGACCTACAGATTTTATTTTTTGATCTATATATTGCTGAATTCTGGAATCGTTTTTTCTGAGGAGATCTTAATTCAGAAAAAAATAGATGCGCCTTCCTCTTCACCGAAACAAAACAAAGTAGAAAGCTCTAAATTTAAACAAAAAATGGGTCTTCAAGGAGAACCCTGTCATTTGAGTGTTTGTGATAAGGGTCTCAGCTGCATAAAGTATTATGGAATAGCGGGACCCAGTATTCCCCCGTTTACCTCATGCGAAATTCCTTGCAAAGAAAAGGGTGATGTCTGCCCAAAATTACAAAGGTGCCAGAATATTGTAGATGGGCCTGGGAAGGTATGCCGCAAGGTTTTTATAGAGGTAACTCCATAATTATTTCTAGAAATTCAGAATTCTTTTAAGGCTTCAGGACATGATCCAAATCTAATGGGATCTATTTTAAGGTAGTTGAGATCTCATTACTGTAGCTCGAATTTCCAAAACTATTAAAAGAACGAATTCGATAAACATAGGGCACTGTAGTTGTTTGAACTGTTGTCATAGTGGTTACATTGAAACCCACTAAAACAAATTGAGTAGAGGCCTGTGTGCCCAATATTTTACGTTCAATTTTAAAACCGGTTTCATTAGAGCTATTATCTTTCCAATTCAAACGAATAGAGGTTGCGGAAAGTTTAGTCGCGGTTAGAACTGTGGGGGCCTGTGGGATTAAGGTCTGGGTAGTGGCCTCATTTGAAAGGGTAGAGTCTCCATTAGCGTTGGTGGCCCTGACACGAAAGGAATAGGTTTGATTAGCCGCTACGGTGGCGGTGTAGGTGACGGCATTGGCCGCTGTCGTCGTCAAAAGGGAGTAGGCTGCTGCGCCCATTTTCATTTCAATTTTAAAACCGGTTTCATTAGAGCTATTATCTTTCCAATTCAAACGAATAGAGGTTGCGGAAAGTTTAGTCGCGGTTAGAACTGAGGGGGCCTGTGGGATTAACGTCTGGGTAGTGGCCTCATTTGAAAGGGTAGAGTCTCCATTAGTGTTGGTGGCCCTGACACGAAAGGAATAGGTTTGATTAGCCGCTACGGTGGCGGTGTAGGTGACGGCATTGGCCGCTGTCGTCGTCAAAAGGGAGTAGGCTGCTGCACCCATTTTCATTTCAATTTTAAAACCGGTTTCATTAGTACTATTATCTGCCCAGTTAAGACGAATGGAGGTTCCAGTAAGTGGGGTGGCGGTTAGGAGTGTGGGGGCCTGTGGGATTAACGTCTGGGTAGTGGCCTCATTTGAAAGGGTAGAGTCTCCATTAGTGTTGGTGGCCATGACACGAAAGGAATAGGTTTGATTAGCCGCTACGGTGGCGGTGTAGGTGACGGCATTGGCCGCTGTCGTCGTCAAAAGGGAGTAGGCTGCTGCGCCCATTTTCATTTCAATTTTAAAACCGGTTTCATTAGTACTATTATCTGCCCAGTTAAGACGAATGGAGGTTCCAGTAAGTGGAGTGGCGGTTAGGAGTGTGGGGGCATTTAGATTGGAAGAAGAGGTACAAACAACACCGACATCGATCCAAGATTGCTTAAGCCAATCTATTTCAGTTAATGAATAACCAAGAGCCGTGGCGGCATCAAGAGTGCCTTCACAGGCCTGTAGAAAAGTTGAGCTTGATAGCCAATAGTTATCATTGGCTTCGTAAAAAATTTTCGCAACTCGTAAAACCGAATCCCCAATTGCGTTTCCATTTGGATT
This sequence comes from Bdellovibrionales bacterium, assembly GCA_009692515.1. Taxonomy (GTDB): domain Bacteria; phylum Bdellovibrionota; class FAC87; order UBA2466; family UBA2466; genus UBA2466. The sequence continues at coordinate 25,525 of SHZA01000001.1, read as the reverse complement.
CCCGTTGCTAGAGAATCTCTTTGCAGTTCGGCAAAAAGCTTTATTCATAATGCCAGAAGAGCTATGAACATCGGTGGTAGATTTGTAATTAGCAAAGTTATCAATTGAAAAATTATCGGTTGTGGGATTACACATAAACCGCAAAGCGGTCCTTCCCGTTGAGGCTTTCAAAATACGTTCTGCGATATCAAAATTAGCAGTGGACGGATCGGAGTAAAATTCTGCAGCAGTTCCTGCGATGTCGGAAAAAGATTCATTAATACCTCCAGGTTCGCCATCATAGGTGAGTGCAGAATGTAGTTCGGTAAAACCATGATTTATTTCGTGAGAAACGACATCTAGTGCTTCAGAAAGAGGATAAAAGGTAGTGCCTCCATCACCATAGACCATTTCAGCCCCGTCCCAAAAGGCATTGGCGTAATTGGAATCGTAATTAACAAAACTTTTAATTGGAAATCCAGCATTGTCTATAGAGTTATATCCAAATATTTCCGATAACATATTCAAGGTGATCTCGGCATTTCCATGCGCTTCGTTGCTAGCTGCTGTGCCAAATAACGAAAGAATTCCTGTTACAAGAGTTCCTGAAATTGTGGAGCCTGCCATATCGTAAGTGGCCAAACGAGTTGTTTTAGCTTTGTAGGTTGAACTTCCGGTTTCCATCGGTTCAACATCGAGTTGGTTAACCCAGCTATGAGTATATATTGCATTTCCACCAGGACCACTGGCCTGTGAAAGAGTATCATTAGCATTAAACTTTTTATCCACAGATCCATCTTCGGCACTTACAAAATAGTGCCATCTTCCTGGACCCTTTGTATTACTATGACTGTCTTGATGAGCCTCTGTTAAAATGAGTAGGTGCCAAACCAAAGACACGCCATCGTCCTTTGGAAGCAGTTCAAGAACTACTGTTTTTAAGGTGCTTGGAATTATGGCCCCTTCATTATCGTTGTAATCATCGGTGGCGAATCTAAAGGCTTCATTAGCGGTGATCTTGGGGTCGGTATTAATATCAAGCCTATCCAATCCTTTAATAATATTTGCTGTGACATTATTAGAACTTAGAGTTTCATTAAGAATAACTTCAGCTCCAAAAACAGGAATGTTTTTGTAGTGTTGATTCATTTTAGAATGCCGAAACCCTGGTTTTTTCAGTCCATTTCTGGAAGGGACTAATTGATCATCACTAGATAAGGTCATCTGTTTTTTAAGTTTTTCAATGGTATTATTTAAAGTCTGAGAAGGGTTAGGACTCGAAAGAGAATTCTCTGTGCTTTTGAAATTATGAGCCCGATAGGGTCTGAGTTTGGAACCTTTTTCTGCCCGAGCCGATTGAAATCCTAGTAATAAAAAAGAGAGAGTTAAAAGCCAGTTTGATTTAGAAAAATGATTGAGCATAAAAAGTAGAGATGTTTAGAGTTAAGTTTCTGTGTCTATAAATGAAACTGGGTTATAAAACGTATTAAGCCACCTATTACCTACAGCCCACAATTTGCAATGAGTGGTCCAACCTTTTTTCCTATTCAAAACCGACAAGTAGTTAAAATTTAATAGGTCTTTTGTGTATAAACTTTTGACGATCGGGTTAAATCTAGCCGCTAAAATTTATAAAAGAATGGGTAAAGAATTTATGTTTGTAGATGGACTTTATTTGTGTTTTCGGTTATCTCCAGTTTGAGAAAATTATGAACTTTAAGTATTTGTGGCCGGCTCTTCTTATCGTGGTTCTTGAAACCACCTCCCTTTTTGCATCTCCAATCGCTTGTTGCACCTTTCTTAAGGGCAATAGAATTTTTATGAGGTCGGTAAGATGTGAAAAAGATCCCATCTTTTGTTGTGAGTCGGTGCCTCGATTCCCTTTAACTTTAAGGCGTTTATTGAGAGCCGATTTAGGGATGTGTCATGAGGAGATTTTATTTCCTTATCTTAGCTCGGTAGAGGTCTGTTCGGCCCCTACACGGTATGAAGAGTTTGCCGGTTTTTTTGGAATAGGGCTTGATGCGGCTTCACATGGTTTAGATTTAAAACATGCTTGGATAAGAACACCTCATAAAGAGGCTGGAATGGGAACGAAGGTGAAGTTTTCTCCTGTGACCCAATGGCAGGATCATACCGGACTTGGTGAAAATAACAGGGCTAAGTGCCATTCTTTACCCGGTTGCGATGTCAATTGTGTAGAGGATAAAATTCAGTTAGGAGAAATCACCGGGCTTTATAGTCTGGTCAATACCTGTCAACATCTGGTCAGTCGAGTGATTAGAGCCTGTGGTTGTTATGATGTCTGTGTGGCCTATAATAACGCCGGTTTTTGTATGGAATGGGCCTGGCCGAAATTAAAGTAACGCACTCAATTTAATCAAACCTTTTCAATTGAGCCTTTTTTTAATAAGTGGTCTAAATAACGACTTGATAACTTTTCAAGTAAACTATTCGTTTTTAATCGTTCATTAAGATTCTTGAAATCTACTTTATCGATCTCTTGGTCCTGATTATAACAGGAAAATACAAATGACTCCTTACCTGTCACAGGATCCACGTGCCTTTGTAAGCACTGAGCACAAACCTCCTTCATCATGCATTGCATAGAGGAGTTCACAGAGGCAAGAGCGATATGATTATCGTTGAAGTAGGGTTTTAAAACGCCATGTCTTGCGGCGCCTACAGCTGCCATCATTCTGTCGGAACCGATAGCAAATATTCTATCGACCATATTTAGGGGAATCATAGGAGCTCCCCCTAACTCACCTTTGCCATAGGCCTCCATGGCCTTTAGAATATTACCCACAAAGGAACGATCTTGAGGACGATTAGTTTTGATGGCAGTGCCACTATCCGTTGCCCAAATCATTTGATCTGTGGCCTGCTCAATTTCAGTTTGATAAAAAAGATCGGAACTATTTTTGTAGCCCGCAAAGTAGAGCACTTTGCAGTTTCTAGCCTTTAAGGCTCTAGAGATACTTAACAGAACGGCATTTCCTAATCCGCCTCCAGCTAGAAGAACAGTTTCATTCTCAGGAATCTCACTCGGAGCTCCTGTAGGCCCCATTACCACCACAGGTTCGCCAGGTTTTAAAATGGCGCACAGTTTAGAGCTGCCCCCCATCTCAAGAACTATCAGACTTAAAAGATCCTTTTCCTTATCGACCCAAGCTCCGGTAAGCGCAATGCCCTCCATAGTCAGTCGAGCACCATCAATCGTGTGAGCTGTAGTTTCATAGTTCTGAAAACGATAAAACTGACCTGGTTCAAATCGTGTCGCAGCATAATGACCTTTAACGATGACCTCTACGATCGTATCGGTGAGACGAATCACTTTGACGATTCTGGGAATTAAAGTTTCATCTAGGTGTTTTACTAGTTGATTAAATTTTATAGGATCTTGTGGGGTTTTATCTGCTAGCAGAATATCATTTTTAAAAAGTTTGGCCACTACCTCAGTTCCATGTTTGGCAGAGGCCATGGCTTTTACGACATTACCTGCGTAATCGGGATGATTATCGCCGTAAAAGGAAACGAACTTCCCCTCTTTTTCGTAGGATAAAAAGAAACCGTTTTTCTCGCCATCTTTAGATTCTTTTAGTGACCAACCAGTTTTACTCTTAATGGCCTGATACTTTTTAAAGAAGTTTCTTTTCTCGTCCATTTTAAAGGTGCCAGGAAACTCTCTTTCATAAATAGTATTAGGACTTGTCCCTGCAGCTACTATTACCGACTTCGCAGGTAAGGTAACCGTTTCACCATTACCTCGTTTGAAAATTAAGGCGTCAACAGAACCAAACTTATCTTTGAGGGCTTCTAGTGGACTCATGTTTTCAATAAATCCGATGCCCTCCTCAAGTGCTTTTTCAACCTCCTCATGATTCAAACGATAGGCTGGGGAATCTGATATCTTTTTACGATAAGCAATAGAGACTCCGCCCCATTCTCGACAAAGAGTAATGAAATTGGGTACTCGCTTTTCTTTTGTTGCTTTACTTCGTTCCTCTCGCACCGCTTTTCCATGCTCGATAAAGGTGGCTAAAATCTCCTTCTCCTCGGGATCGCACATCGACCAAGTCACCTCTTCGCCACCCTGACGACATAGAGTTTCGAAACGCTCCAGTGCCTTTTCTACTTGCAGTGGATAGTAAGCAAGTAGTTCAGTAGCCGTATCGATAGCGGTGAGGCCGCCTCCAATAACAATGGCTGGCAACCGGACCTGTAAATTCGCCATTGAGGCTTTCTTAAAGGCTCCTGTGAGTTGTAGCGCCATCAAAAAATCTGATGCTTTTCTAATTCCTCGAATTAAATTATTTTTCATGTCGATAATCGTAGGTCTGCCAGCGCCCGTAGCGATTGCCACATGATGAAAGCCCAATTCCCACGCATCTTCTAAATTTAGAGTGCCACCAAATCGAACTCCACCATAAAATCTAATGTTTTGACGACGAAGAAGAGTTAAGTAAATTACAGATAAAAAGTTTTTATCCCATCGGACAGTGATTCCATATTCTGAAACCCCTCCAAACCCCATAAGAAATCTCTCGTCTAATTCCTTTTTTAATTCTGAAAATTGCTGTAGAGGTTTGGGGAATGGTCTTCCTTTCCCGGTGAGAGTGGGATCTACCGGTTCTAGTTTTAAAGCATCAATTCCGACTACGCCAAATCCTTCATTGGCAAAGTAATGAGCGGCGGTATAGCCGGCAGGTCCTAAGCCCACAACGAGAATATTTTTCCCGTTATAGGGGAGGGCATAGGGACGCTTTCGATTAATAGGATTCCATCGAGTGAGTAAACTATAAATTTCAAAACCGAATGGAAGATTAAGCACATCGGTTAAGGTTCCGGTTTCTGTTTGGGGAATATTAACGGGATCCTGTTTTTGAAAAATACATCCCTTCATGCAATCATTACAGATCCGGTGTCCCGTACCAGGACACATAGGATTATCAAGCATGATCATAGAAAGAGCACCGATCAGCTCACCCTCTCGTCGCAAAACGTGCATCTCTGAAATTCGCTCGTCAAGGGGACAGCCTGCCAAAGGAATTCCTAGTGGGTTTTTTTTGTAGCCCCCCTCTTTTTCTTCGAAACCTTTAGCGCAAGAATCTTTTTTTCGCTCGTGACAAAATATGCAGTAATCTATCTCTCGCAAATATTCTTTGGTAGTCATTCTGGCGTCGGTAAGTTTAAATCCTTGGCGATGACGTAAGTGTTCCTCTGGCCCATACTTCATTTCTGGAAGTGCATCCTTGGGACTAATAGTGTCTACTAAGTTTTCGAAATCAATTTTTTGAGCTCTTACATAGGATCCCCAATTAGAAATTTTCTTTCTTCGCTGCGGGCTAATGGCTACTTGAACACACCAATCCTCAAAAACTCTGAGTGCGGCAGTTACCTTTTCGCTGGGATTGGAACCTGAAAAATACATGCATAGAGTTTGAATACGGTTTTGATCTGAGGTTTCTAAGGTGCCAAGCTTTAATTGTTTCTCTGCATCTAATAGAAAGAGAACAATTTCTGCAAAAATAATCTCCTCGTCTTTATTGCTTTGCGGTGGAGCTTGTGCAATTACCTTTTTGATTAAGGTATCGAGGGTTTTCCACGTTTCTTGAGAGCAGGGGCTTTCATTCAATCTTTTAAAGACTCGAATATTTAAAAAATCTTTTTTGAATTTAAATGTAGGCTGTAGTTCTTGAGTTGCAGATTTTACTAATTGGGTATGGCTAGTAATATTAAAGAGTTTGCCAATAAATTCACCCACCGATTTAGCCGTTTCAATCAGTGCATTGCCCTCTTCAGCATAGCTGGGTGGGCTCGTATCTAGAGCTTTGAATCTTTTTACCGTTTCTGGGGCGGTCTCTTCACAGTATCTCCAAAATTCTGTATGGAGATCTTTAAGGCGCAATGGATTGTAAAGATCGGAAAAAGTAAAACCAGAAATACCTAGAGGAAGATCTTTGATGTCATTTATCATAGCCATATCATTATTATTTTAGGCCAAGGTCATAGCTTAAAGGAGCTATAGTTGTCATTATGACAGTGCAGTTTTTCAATATTAAAAAAAGTAATTCTTAAGGGGTGTGTTTGATTTTTTTACCTAATTTTTTGACCTCTTTGGAGGCCTTATCAATAGTATTTGCTATTGATTTCGCACCCTTAGCAGCCATGTCGATTCCTTTTGAAGTCACCTCTAAACCCTGGGAAATTCGCTCGGCGGTAAGAATATCTTTGGCCTTATTTACCACTATTTTGGAGCTAGAAACGCCTACAGACACAGCCTCTTTCATTATTGAGGCCGCTTTACCGGCCCCTTCAGTAAGTTGACTAGCCTTAGCCTTTAACTCTTTAGCCTTTTTAAGAATTTCAGTTAAATCCGGTTTTTTCATAAGATTACCTATTCAAGTTGAGCCCCGCAGGCCGAATAATATTAAGCAAGTTTTGGAAGTTTTTCATTACTTTTTTTGAAATCTCATGGGAGTTATTTTGTGTGGGTTTTCGATTAGAAGATTCTGGTCCTGAGATTTCTGTTTTTAAAATTCTTCCTTCAGAATCATATTGTATTTTTACAGTGCCTACCCCTTTTTGAGATATGACTATCGGTTTTCCCAAGGAACCATATTTAAAACTAATTGAAGTAGTCTCCCCATCTAATATTTCTGTGATTTTTCCTGAACGGTCATAATTTAAAAACACCTTTTCTTTTCGACTGTTACTGGCGGTGTTTAAATTACCTCTAGCATCATATCCAAAAGAGGATATCAGACCATTTTCAAATACCTTAGAAACCTTATTCCACTTGGAATCATATTCTAAACGAAGGTCATCTTTTTTTCCTACTCGCTCGGTGAGTAGGCCTTCCTTATTATATTTGAAATTGGTAGTCTCACCGTTTTGTACTATTTGTAAGGGTTTTCCACAACAAGGAGTGAAAGTGGTGACGGTATTTCCCGTTGAGCTTTTAGTCTCCTGTTTATAAAGATATTTTGACCCATCTTGCCGGCTCTTAATAAAAAAATCATCCAGCTCTTCAACAGTGCCCGTTTTTCCTCGTTGGGTCACCTTGGTGTTGAAGTTGTTTTCGGGATCGTTGGCATTTCTACCGTAGGCGTAGGTGATTTCTAAACCCTCTTTTTCTTTGTGATAAATAACGAGTCCACTATCATTATACTGAAACTCTCTAGTTACTTTATTGTTGGGCGAAGATTCACTAATATAGTTAATGGTACTTAAAAGGTGAGGGAACTTTTTATTGTTATATTGGTAGCTAAACACCTGTCCATTAGAATCGGTGACGTTAATTAGGTTTCCCGTCGAATCATAAGTGTATTTAGCTTTGTGATTCTTATTATCTATAATTTCTATGATTCTATCTTGTCTCCACGTAAATTTAATACTTGCCGTCTTATCTTGATCATGAACCTCTGCAAGATGAAATTTTTGATTTTTAGAGTAGATAAAATTAAAGGTAAAATTATTTTTATCGATCTGCTTAACGAGTCGGCCGTCTTTATCAAATATTTGAGTAAGTCCCTCTTTTTGTCTTATCCATTCACTATTTTTATAGGCAAGGGTTTGTAAACCATATTCATTGGAGATTAAATTGCCGGTCTTAGGGAGGGCAAGTTTGATAGCATATTTCGAAGCTATTTCTGCTCGAAACTGGTCACTTGTCTGTAATTGTTTTAGCATTTTTTCAGGGAGTTGAACCGGTTTTAATTCTGCATCGGTCATGACTTTTCCAGTTTTAATTTCGAAATAGGCTCGTTTTACAGATTCTAAAAACTGCTCTCTAACTTTGGGGTCCTCTTTTTCTGGTTTGAAGTAAATGGTATTTCCAGTTCCTCCATCTCGTAAAATTACGTTGCGTTCGGCAGTGGTAATAAGGGTACTTTCAAAGGGGGAGGTCCAGCCCCAACCAAAAGACCCTGGCCAGCCTGTCACCTCATTAATTGCAGTTATAGAATTATAGGTTCTCACCACTTCAAGTGGAATGATCATTCCTTGAATACTAAAGTCGATGTAAATGGCGTTCATACCTCCATTAACTCGATTTACAACGACAGCTTGCGAGGTCGCTTCAAGTAATAAAAGAAAAACAAAGGCGGCCCTGGTGTATTTGATAAAGGTGTTTTTCATCCTTTTTATTATACTCTTTAATGGTGTTTCAGAGCGCTGAATCCGCACTAAAAATAGTTGGTGCATCGAGTTGTTTAATGCGGTGCCTCTATTCTGTATAGGAAAGGGGGTTACACCTTAATCTGAACAATCTTCCAAATCGTAAATCCGCCTACAACCTGAAGACTCATCATGATGAGAAGCAAGCCCCAGCCTGGAATCGTTGTAAACATAGGCGCAATTCTTTCGGGATCGACAGAATAGAGAATTGCAGCAAGCGCAAAGGGCATTAAAACCACTATCACTCCCTGTAAGACCCCCTGAGACACCATGGCCGATATCTTTGACTCCACCTTTATTCTTTCACGAATGGTGACCGAGATCGTATCAAAGGTTTCAGCTAAGTTACCACCGGTTTCTTTTAAAATATTCACACTGGTGGTAAACATCTCAATGTCATCAGCTGGCATTCTTATCGAAAGATTTGACATCGCATCTTCTAAGGTAACGCCTAATTTATTTTGAGAAAGGACGAGCCCAAATTCCTGGGAAATAGGATTAGGTAATTCCTCGGTCACAATCTGTAGGGCTTGTGGCACATTTAATCCAGAGCGTAACCCATTTGACATTAAGGAGAGTCCATCCACCATTTGAATTACAAACTTTGTAATTCTTTTTTTATGCATGATGAAGATAACTCTTCTTGGTAACGTCCAGAATAGAAAAACAAAAAGCCCGCCAAAAAAAACCACAGCACCTACAGAGGGCGCAAAAATTAAAAGCGCGAAACCAAAGATTCCAAAAAGGTATAACAAATAAAAAAGAGCCAACTTTTCTGGCGTGATTGCGACGAACATGAGGTCTAATAATCGGGCCATTTCCTCTTGTTCCAACTTTGCTTTAAATCCAACCCAACCATAGATCTGATCCCCATTTAGTAAGAGACCTATAAGTAAAGCTCCGCCCACCCAGCCGATAGATAAAAATTTAAGTAACGTTGCTGCCATAGTTAACCTACTGAAAAAATTCCTCTGGGAATTTTTATCCCTTGTTGTTCTAAATCATCGATAAACTTTGGGATAAATCCTGTGGCTACAAATTTACCAAGTACTTTTCGATCTTTGTCCATTCCTGTTCGCTTAAAGGTAAAGATCTCTTGCATAGTAACCACGTCCCCTTGCATACCAATGACTTCAGTAATACTAGTCACTTTTCTAGAACCATCTGCCAATCGAGATTGTTGAACTATCAAATTAACGGCCGAAGCAATTTGCTCTCGAATAGCTTTGGCAGGAAGATCCATTCCGGCCATCATGCAAAGTGTTTCAAGACGAGCAACGGCATCTCTCGGAGTGTTGGAATGAACGGTAGTCATACTCCCATCATGACCAGTATTCATGGCCTGTAACATGTCTAGGGCTTCTCCGGCCCGGCACTCTCCAATAATAATCCGATCGGGCCTCATTCTTAATGTATTTCTAACGAGGTCACGAATGCTTACCTCTCCCTTGCCCTCCATGTTAGCGGGACGAGTTTCCAACCGACCCCAGTGATCCTGTGGCAACTGTAACTCTGCTGAGTCCTCTACCGTTATGATCCTTTCGCTAGAAGGAATAAATCCACCTAGAATATTCAATAGGGTTGTTTTTCCAGAACCGGTACCTCCAGAGATCACCATATTTAATCGTGCCTCGATGCAGGAGCGCAGAAAATCGGCCATCTCTTCGGTCATGGACCCATACTTCACTAAATCTTTATAGGTGAGACGGCTTTTAGAAAATTTTCTAATAGTTAGCATGGGTCCTTGAACTGATAAGGGCGGAATGATCGCATGAACTCGCGAGCCATCAGGAAGTCTGGCATCCACATAGGGTTGTTTCTCGTCGATTCGACGGCCCACTGAGGTCACAATTCTTTCGATAACCGCTAAAAGTTGTGCGGTCCCTGAAAAGTTAGTATTAGAAAGAATTAATTTCCCTTTTCTTTCAATATAGATTTGATCCTTGCGATTCACCATGATCTCATTAACCGATTCATCTGCCAGTAGTTCCTGAATAGGTCCAAGTTCCAATGCTTCATCTAAAATTTCTTTAACAAGTTTTTGAATTTCATCTCGAGAACGAAAAGGATGCTCTTCTTTGTCTAAAAGTTCCACTACTACGGTCTTTGTTTTTTCCCGCAACACAGCTTTCTTTTTTGGATCATTTCCGGTCTCAGTATCTACCTTTTTTAAATCCATCGTATCGATTAATTGTTTGTGAATTCGCTGTTTCAGCGCAGACCATTGATCGCTGGGCTTTTCATCTTTCATCTGAGCGCGATCAAAAATGATCATGCTAGGCGCTTTATCACCTGCTTTCGCTGCCTGATTAGGTTTGTTAAGTCCAAGACGTGATAAGGCGTCAGAGGGTTTTTTTAATTGGAAAAGTTTTTCTAAGAGTTGTTGCTGTTGTATATTTCTAATCAAGAAGAAATAGCTTTTTGTAATTTCAGTTCTTGGCGCAGCGGTAATAAATGGCTGTGCGTTAGTCATACAGCTCACGGTCGTCAGTTCATCATCGGGAATGACGGCTAAGACCGGTTTTTTTAAGTTATTTTGAATTAGCTGTGGAGTGATACCTTTACTTTGGCTAAAACGATTAACGATGAGCTTAATCATTTCAGGTGGAAACAATAAATTTTGTATCTTTTCAATGATTCGACGTGTGTGATGAAGCACCAAAATTTCTGGAAGAGTTAACACGAAAATAAGAGTAGATGCCTCTAAGGCCTTTACTGTGGGGGCATCAATATCAGAACCCAAATCAATAATAATGTAGTTATAAAATCCGCTCAAAAGATTTAGTGCTCGAGTAACCTGTGAGGGCTCTAAAGAACCCATTTGTTCAGGTTCAAGAACACTGGGCAAGTAATGAATCCCAGAAGAATGAACTACAACGTAGTTTTGCAGAAGGTTAGGATCAAATTTTCCTTCGTGAGAACCTAGTTCTAATAAGGTTCGTTTGGGTTTAATACCCAAAAGCATTCCAATATCTCCACAGGCTTTTGGATCGAGATCGATTAATAAAACCTTTGATTTATTATCGATACTTGTGGCTACGGCATAGTTAACTGCAAAGGTTGATTTTCCGATGCCGCCTTTCCCACCTAATATCGATATGATAAATCCATTAGCCATATAAAAATTTCCTATCTCTCTCCTGCATTCAATCGAAATTTACGAGTGATATCATCTGTGCCCGCACTTGCGGTTTTTAAAACTTCAGGCGTTACAAAAATTACATATTGTTGCTTGTCGTGTCGAAAACCTTTACTGCGACTCAAATTAAATAAAGGGGACTGTGAAGGGGAGTTTCCCGCACTCACGCTTCTAATAGGATCTCTATTGTATCCTGCTAAAGCATTATCAATTCCATAACCCCCTAGTGCGGCGGAGTCGCCATTTTTTATATTAACCTTAGTTTGTAGTGAATTTCTGGCAACGATCGGTTGCCCAGCCTCTGTTCCTACAAGGGAGGTGAGATTAACTTGAATGCCTAGTGAAATAGAATCGGAGCCTGGTAATGTAGCCGCTCTTACCTTTAATGAGTTTTGAACTTGAATAGGACTTAACTGAGCATTGCCGCTACCATCAATGACTCTTGTATAGATATCTAAGGAACTATCAACGACAGCCTCTTTATCGGCACCATCTTCTACAATGATAGTTTGCTGTTTCAGTACTCTAGCGTGTTGGTGAGTTTTATCTGAACTTAGTTTCGGCAGCAACCCTGTAATCGTAGCAATTAAATTAGCACTAATTTCCCCGAGACTCGTATCAAATGTGGCAGAACTTGTATCTGAGGCCAGTGGCTTCCATTGAAAATTAAAAGATTTTTGATATTCGTTAGTGAGCTCTACGTAATTTATCGCAATTTTAATATCCTGTTTTGGGGGAGATGCCTGTCGAGGACGGACTCTCATTAAATCAATAATAATAGGACTTCCACCGGCATCACCACCCTGTGCACGACTCACCACTTCGGAGGCTTCACCTTTGGTTTTGGGTTTTACAATGTCGGGTAGATAGGTTTTAGAGATCTCAAATGCTCTATCTGCATCGGGTTCGCTGTCGGCGGTTCCTTCTAGAAGAATATTATTATTAATCACTCGAGCTGTAATTTCCGGTGAGCCGATCTCTCTCTCGATTCGCTCAGCCAAAATATTCATAGTGATTTTACCAATGGTGGTTAAATTTCTAATAGGGGTGGTTGTTTTTTTGGGATCTCTCTCTCTCATTGCATCAATCACACGATTAATTCTAATCATGTCCTTGGGCAGGAGAATCTCGCCGTCTAACATCACAGTGCCACCCACCGTTTTTATTTTTAGCCCTTCCACATCACCTAAGAGCTCTTCCAATTGTGAAATGAGCTGTCCCAAATCTTCTCGGGTTACTCTTACGGTGTAAGTAATTCGTGGAGCGTCCTCTGAATCATAAATTGTCATCGTGGTGGTTCCAGAGGCTCTTGGAACAAAGCGGATAATTCTTTCTTTGTCCCCTTTTTTTAATCGCGTATACTGAAAAAGACTATCATTCCCAAGATCAACTCTCCCTAAATCGAAGGGAAACTCTAATTGTCGTGAAGTGCCCTCGGATAGGGTTAGGGTTTTATCTTTTCCTTTAATTGGTTTTGGCTCCTCGAGGTCGTCAGCTTCATTTTCAGCAGCGATAGCTGAGGGTATTAAAAATCGAAAAGGCAGAGAGGTCCCTAAAAGTAATAACAAAAATAGGGTTTGAGTTTTAAATACTAACCGCATAGTTAAGGCCCTCCTGTAGTTACTGGGACTTCAAGTTCACCTTTAAAATCGAAAAACTTAACTCTAGGTGACGCTACCGGCGCAGGTAGTTTAGGGGATCGATTCATATAGGAATTGGGGCCCATGACCTTAGCCAAGTTTACCGGCTCTCTTTTTTCAAGTTGTCTATCGTCTGAGTGACGCAGTAGTAAAGATAGCGCCTCTCGATAGGGGTCAACACTTAACACATAAGCAATCGTTTGTGCTTGTTGAGGGGTGACCTCTAGTGTGACCGTCAGATAGTTTTTATCCTCCTTTGCATAATTTAAGGCCTCTCTTAGTTCTGCTTGAGATTGTTTTGCTAGGGATTCATCCTTTAAATTCATTAGGCTTCGAATTATGCCTTGATCAACCGCTTTCGGAGGTTCGCTTTGTAGGGTTCGTCCAGAGGCTAAAACTAAAAGATCTTGAAGAAAAATATTGCTCTCGGCCGCAAGCCTGAGCCCGTTACTTCCATTTTTTGGAAGAAGGTATTCAAAGTAGGTTACAAGATCAACTCGGTTTCCAGGACGCAATAGATAACCCACCGCACTTTTTACGTTAACGGCAATACTAATGGCCCTTTTTTCTCTCGAAATTTGTGATTCTAATCCGGAGTAAATATTTTTGGAAATGAGTTTATTATCCAAAATAAATTCCCCTTTGCTGATGGGAACCGATGCCACTGCACTGAAAGCATCCTCCTTTAATTCAATAGCACCGATGGGAGCGAGTGCCATGGGAACAGAAATGGTTTCAATGTCTGTGGGACGAATCGAGGCATATTGCAGAATGTCTTTTTTGGCCTTTACGACGAGCACAGAATTTTTATACATTTTGGTTAAACGACTCTCTTCACCTGAAATGTATTGGTACACTAAATACATAGCAATAGCCGAGAAGGTAATCGATATTAAAAAAGCCCGTTTATCTTGCATAGTCTCTTGTCTCCTTAGTAGATAGGAAGCTTTTTTTCACCCATCTGATCAAAGTAACGAGGTTGAGATGGTGGTGAAGCGGGGTATTTAATTTTACTACGACCCACTTCACTATCAGGCCCTAAAACTTGGTCTAAAATAGTTGTTTCTAAGTTGGCCACCACTTTATCGTCTGCCGTATTTCTGAGTGTATAAAATATTTTTACCTCACCGATGTCCTTGGCATTTTGTAATAGAATGAGTTGTTCAGCCTGTTCTGGCGAAAGATGAAGTGTCATATTGCTATAGTTATCATCGGGCCTCGAGGTTCCCGTATCCACATTCGAGGTATAGAGATCCTTTCTTTTTTGTTCCTCAAATTTTGCCTCAATGGCAGAAAGCACATCGCGAGTGACCTTTGTGGGAATAGAATTTTGCATGTTTTTTCCAGTGGCTAATACTAAGATGTTTTGGAAAACTGTTTTGACCTCATATTGTTCAGTTCCATTTTTTTCATAACGAACTGCAAATAAAACATCAACACGATTGCCTGGACGAATAAGTCTTCCGACTCCGGAAGCCGCATTAACACTTACAGTTACGGCTCTCATTTGTTTTTCTATCTGTCTGTCCAGAACAGGTTTTCCATCTTGATTAACTAACTTTGTAAATGTGATTTGTTCTCCTTGATAAATGGGGACGTAGGTCGCTTTTCCTGCGATTTCATTGATGGCTTTCTTTTCAGCCACAGAGTCTCCAATCGCTACCGTACTCGTTTGGGCCTGAATAAAATTTTTAAAAACAGGAACTACCTCTAGCATGTCTGGTTGAATAATTGCATATTCTGAAATTGATTCTTTTGCTACAACCACGCCTATTTCAGCGCCAAAATCTTTTGTGAGTTGATGGCGTAAGGTGTCTGTATAGCCCGTGATCAGGGCAATGCTAACTCCTAAAAAAATAAAGGAAAGTAAAATGGCTCGTTTTTTTTCCATATTAGTTGCACCCTGGTTCTCGGCAAATGCCGACGGTATTGTTGACTGGGTTGGGCCCGGCAATGATTTTTCTTTGCGGAGCCGCATTGGTTTGTGGATCTAAATATTGAACTGCAATAAAACTTCGGGAAACAATTTTTTTTTCAATATCATCTACAATGAATTTAGAACGATTATTAAGTCTTTGATACATACTCATTGCAGCATATTTTTGAGCAATATGAGAGGAGTGTATCGAATAGAATGCATTGAGAGTATAATAAATAAGCCAAATTAAAAATGGCATAGAGATAGCCATTTCTACTGTGGCCTGGCCCTTTGTGGCCTTTATATTTTTAAAGATTAGCATCCGTTATCATCCATTAAATTAGTATTAAAGGTTTGACCGATTCCCAAATTAAATTTGTTTCCAAAATTTACGAAAAAATCCAAGCACTCGTCTAGAGAAGGATCTCTGCCTAATTTAGTTTCTGAGGATAATGCCAATCCACTGATTGGCATTTCTCCTGCTTTTATGAAAAGCGGTGGTAGATAAAACAGGTCCACTTCG
The DNA here is from genome assembly GCA_009692515.1 of Bdellovibrionales bacterium. GTDB lineage: Bacteria > Bdellovibrionota > FAC87 > UBA2466 > UBA2466 > UBA2466. Next base: position 10,145 of record SHZA01000001.1, on the reverse strand, counting down.
TAATCGCCTTTAACTCCTTCGGTTTGGTTACCAGATCCTGAAGGGAAAGTAAGTTTAGGATTTCGTATGATTGATTGGAGGGGATTCATATAGGAAGTAAAAACTCTTTGCGCTGCGAATTTTTGGCTTTCAAGGTCGATATTTCCCGATTTGTAGGTTCGTGCTGCCATAAAAGTAGCATAGTCAACGTATTCACTAGCGACTAAAGTAATTGAAAAACTTAAATAAAAGAGAAGGAAAAAAAATACCACTACCACCACAGTAATAAACTCAATCGCAGATTGTCCTTTTTGATTTAAAAATTTAGGTGGTAATCTTTTCATAAATGCACCGGCTTAAATCTTTTTGGATCGGAAGGTTCTGATGCCTTGGTTTCCGATTCACCTTTCAGGACAATACTTTGGGTATAGGTTTGAATCTTCCGTAGAAAACCTACTGTAAAATCTGCAAAGGGGCCTGTAATAATGAAATAGGCAGTGGTAAAGGAGGCTACTATTAGCATTAACCACTCGACCATAGTTTGGCCCCGACGATTTTTTAAAAGAGTGACCATCCCTTAAACTCCGCAATTTTTAAAATTAAAAATGAACACAAAAATGCTGGCGCAAAAGGCATACGAGTCATCTGAGACTCTTTTCTGGATTCAAACTTTAAGGCTTTAAAAATTGAGGACAGAGTGTTTTGAAGGCCTTTTTTATTTAGTAAAATGATAAGTCCAACGATAGCACCCATGATGATAGCGGTCAGGCCTAAGTGAATCACTAGCTCAGTGTTTGACCAAGCTCCTACTGCCATCAGTAGTTTCACATCTCCAGCAGCTAAGGTTTTTAGATAGTACAGGGGGAAGAAAAATAGAAAAGCCGCAGCAATCGCACTGAGTGAGGTGGTAGTCGAAGGAACTCCTTGAAGCACAAGGCGCATGATGACACCAATAGCTATTGAAGTGAATGTTAAGTGATTATAAATTTTTCCCCATAGGAGGTCGGTAGCCGACGCTACAATAAGTAAAATCCACAATACTATTTCGTAACCCCCGGACATAAGAAGTCCCCCCTGTGTTACGTTATGAAAGTTCAGAAAACGAATCTAGTTGCTATTACCAAAACCTTGGCCCGTGGCCATTTCCCGAGCGATATTTTTTTCTAGTCCCCTCAAACCTTCTTTTAAGACATCATTAAAAAAGGTTGTAATCTGAAGCGAAAAAAGAGCACCCATTGCTAGCATTAAAATATACTCAACTGTGCTCTGACCGCGCCTATTTCTAGTAAACTTTTTAGACTGAACGTGCTTCATAAAGTTCTTGGTTATTTAATAAAAATCTCCGATTTATTAAACCCCACCCATTAAGGTACTTACTTGCTTATTGATCTTACTGAAAATGGTGGTGGTAAGAGTTTCAATAGCAGGTTTAATTTTGTTTCCCATAGCAGTTACCACTACGACTACCACAGCAATGATAAGTAGGTACTCTACGGTTGATTGGCCCTCTTCTTCTCTTAGGAATTGTTTCAACATGGTGTTTCTCCTTCTATGTTGTATTTATCTTTTTGTTTTAAGCAACGTTCCAATATTGAAATTGTAGCAACTCCTTCATTTTATGTCAAAAAGCGTCATAATGTAAGTTATTGAAAATACTATATTTTAACTGTGTATTCTTTCTACACCTTCTAGTCTACTTTTCGGTATTTATTGGGTTTTTATTGAGTTTAAAAGCTGACAGCTGTCGAACCTTTAGACACTGCAGGTGACACTTTAGGTAAGCCCCAGAAAGGCATCTCTTTTAATTGTCTGAATGTGATACATTGCGCTATCTTTTTCGCAATAAGGTTCTTACTAACTATCGGGGTGTAATTTGAGTCGACACTTTGAACGGGTTTTTAAACAACGCTTTCAATCCTATTTTTTGGGGGGATCGCTCCTTCTTTTAGGGGGAATAGCCTTAAGTTTCCGTGGTGATCTTAAGACAAATGCACTCGATGGGCTCCCTTTTGGGCATCCGATTCAACCTCCCTCATTATCTTGCCAGCAGGTTCTTAATTTGGCCGACTGGGGCCAGAAGCGGTTTGGGGGAATGGGTCAAGCCGATGTTTTTAACCCAAAGAGAGCTAAAGCAGTAGCTGAAGCTTTTCTAGAAAAATTAGATCCTAATCGAATGCTATTTTTGTCTGAAGATGTGGAATCTTTTAAAAAATTAACTGAAGCTCACTGGAATGATCTTGTGCAAAGGTCTTCATGTGAACCTTGGGAGCAATGGTTGCAATTTAATTATAAAAGAGTTCAGCAGCGTACTGCAAAATTAGTAAAAATATTTAAAGCTCCAAAAGATTTTAATTTTACGCTCGATCAAGGGGATGCTTCATTCGAAAAAACAAAAGAACTAAAAGCGAATCAAAAAGATAAGGAAATTAGCTACACCCAATTTGCGGTCTCTTATCAAGAACTACAAAAACGATGGCAGAAAGAGCTAACCGAAATTTTAAGTGAAGGATCTTTTTCATTATTAAAAGCTTATCAAGGCAATGTCACACAACTTTTATGGGATAGAACCGAACAGAGATATTTTGATTCTGCTCCAGAGACACGTGGGCTTTTAGCGAAAGCTATTTTAGCGGGATTAGACTCTTACTCCACCTATTTTTCCTCAGGAGAATTTGAAGATTTCTATGAAGAGCTTAAAGGGACCACAGCGGGATTAGGTCTTCGCCTTCAAAAAGTGCCACAAGGATTTTTAGTAGAAAAGGTAATTGAAGGTTCTGCATCGCAAAGATCTAAGGAGATTGAGGCTGGAGATATTATTCAGAAGATTGATGACGTGGTTTTGGCTGCTTTATCGTTTGAAGAGGCAAAAAATATTTTGAAAGGCCCAGAAAACTCTCAGGTAAAACTAGGCATAGAATGTCATCACAAAAAACAGATCGAATCCGAACCGCATCAAATTGAGGTGGTGTTACAGCGAACACAATTTGAAATTGAAGAGACTAAAATTAACTTTACATGGAAGGCGAGTAAAAAACAGGCCCAGGTCTCAAAAAAGGTGGCTGTAATTTCAGTCCCTACTTTTTATGGACGAGGCGGAATGGGAAATGATGGAGAGGAAAAGAGTGTCTCTGAAGATTTTAAACAGCGAATCACAGAGGAACTTTTGAAGGATACGTCCCATATAGGTTTAGTGCTAGATTTACGGGGTAATCCAGGTGGTTATTTAGAGGAGGCCGTTTCTATTGGCTCTTTTTTTGTCGGGAATAGGCCAATTGTTGGCGTGATCGAAGAGGGTTCGACAAGGATTTTAAAAGAGGAAAATAGTTTGCCTGCGATTTACAAAAAACCGTTGGTAGTACTAGTTGATCAAAGTAGTGCGAGTGCTGCTGAGGTTCTTTCAGGGGCTTTAAAGGATTATCAAAGGGCGGTCATTGTGGGAAGTGCGCAAACCTACGGAAAAGGCACCGTCCAAAAGTTATTTCATTTAGAGGATCCCTTACTTTTTTCTGCGGCCTTGGGGCCATTAGGCACTGGAGTTGTAAAACTTACGACTAGTATTTTCTACTCCCCTCTTGGACACACTCCGGCTAATGGAGGGGTTAAAACCGATATCACCTTAAATGAAAATAAATCGCCATTAGTTGTAAGCCATAAGACTGAAGACATTCTTCCTATTGTGGATAATCATCTTCAGCAAGAATTAGAAAAAGCCTCTCTTACTTATCAAGACTCGCTTTACCTTCTGAGTGAAAAAAGCAAAGAGAGACTCTCCAGACAAGAGGAGAATACTCTCGATAGTGAACTAGACGAAGCGATTGCCATCGTCTCGGATATAGCCGATTTAAAGACCCCTCATTTAAATTTCTAAAAATGATTAGCGTGGCGAGTCAACAGTACCCAATTGTTTTTTTAAAATTAATGTAGTCATTACTACAGATTATCATTACAATTTTAAATACCAACTCGAAGGGAGCTTAGCAGCATGGCAGAGGAAACAGCATATTGTGTAAAGTGCCGACAGAAAACAACGATGAAAGATTGTCAGGAAGTAAAAATGAAAAATGGGAGACCCGCAATGAAAGGGTTATGCTCGGTATGTGGTACCGGTGTGTATAAAATTCTCTCAACTCAGAAATAGAGATACCCGTAAATACTTGGTGCACTAAAACGAACCAGGTAGTGTTTTTAAAAAGGTATTGAACTCAAACACTATTTTTTAGTGGTGGGATCAATGCCTTTTTCAATTTTTATAGTTTCAAACTGAGTGGTTTTATTTCTACCATTAGCTTTCGATGAATAAAGAGCCATATCGCATTCTCCTATCATCTGTTTTCCTTTTTCTTCTGGATTGTTTAGCTGACCTACAGATTCGGAAATAAAGGTAGAGGTACCTAAACTAATAGTAATAGGAATGTGCTTACCCTCGAAAAATATTTGGGTGCTCTCTAATATTTCTCTAAATCGCTCAGCAAAAATAAGCGCTCCCGCCTGGGGTGTATTACTAAGTAGTACCACAAACTCTTCGCCTCCAAACCGACCTGCAATATCAGTTTCCCTGATAGTTTCTTGAAGAATATTAGCAACGCAGGAAAGTACGTGGTCGCCCGCTAAATGACCAAAATTATCATTTACATGTTTAAAATGATCAATATCCCCCATCATTACGGTAAGTGGGGTTTTTGTCCTTATAGAAGTCTTTAATAATTTAATTAAGCACTGTTCGGTGAATACCTTATTGTAAAGATGGGTGAGCCCATCGGTAATGGCGCTGCTTTTTTTCTCATCATATTTAATTTGAAGTTTGGATTCTGCAGTGACATCTCGTAAGGTTAATAGGCATCCCATAAGTTGATGGATATCAGAAAAGATAGGAACTCCTGAAATTGTCAGTTTTAAATCTTGAGAAAGTTTAGTCGTTGCAGAAACCTCGTCTAGTCTTAAACTTTTTTCAGATGTTATGACTTGAATAGTGGGACACTGACCTGGACAAAACTCAGTTTTTATAAAGTTATTGAACTGTGGATTTTTTCTTATTTTTCTTTCGGATTCACTACAAAGCACCGTAAAAGCGGTATTGACCGCTACAATATTATTAGCGAGATCAACTACACAATAAGCATCTATTAAAATCTCTAACAGTGAACTATTTTTGGTGACCCACTTGACTAAACCAATTTTTAATTCTTCGCTTGAGATGTTACTGGTGAAATTATTTTGCGAAGGCAAAGTATTGTTTGGCATTTCCGTCTAGCTCCATTTCCTCTGAATTACACTGGCCACATTTCATCATTTGAGGGATTAAAACTCCCTTTTTATAATCGATAACAGACATGAGAATATTTTGCTCGTGTTCACAATCATTGCAAACATAGGGCAAAAATACAGTGCTAATATTCGCCGATTCGGAGAAACTAGGAACCATATTCATTTGCCTTACAATAAGTGGAGGACACTCTGCGAATTCAATGGTACTGCCTTGTAAATCTTTCATGAAATTAACCCAGGTTCTAATACCACAGGAGTTAATAGATGTGACCTCCTGAAAATGAAATACAATAGCTGAGTTTTTTAGATTGAGAAGTGAAGAAAAATCGGTGTCCTCATCAATGATTCCCATTAATTTAATGTGAGTCACCTTATCGGTTTCAGTGAGTTCAAAACGAAAGTGATCATTTATGATGTCTAGTTTTTTTGCAGTATTCATAATTCAAAGGCTCCTTCATAAAAATTAAATGAAAAGGTATCGGGATCGTAAGTTGACTGGCTAGAGAGCCAGCATGAAACTTGGGTTCCTAATTTGGGGTTGCTTATTATCTTTAAATGAGTGGCTAACTCTAAAATTACATACATTCCTAACCCGGCACCCCCAGATTTAGTTTCTATTTGCGATAGGTCGGCGGCGTGGTAACACCTGGTAAAGCATTGTTGTATTTTTTCGAAACTTAATCCTTGCCCACCGTCTGTTACTGAAAAGAAAACGCCATGGGTCGTAGCATTAAAATTAATTTTTATTTTTTCTTTTGAAAGTAAGTTGGCAATCGATTTTCTAGAGTATTTTTCAGTTCCATCAGGGTTGTGATAGGCATGAAAAATACTATTGCTTAAGATCTCCTCTAGAGTGGTCCAGAGCCTATCCCCTAAAGATGAGGAGAGTTTTATTCCTAATAGCGAAAGAATTTGCGTGATTACCTGCTTTCGTTCCGTACTAGAGGCTAAAAAAATCTCTTGAGAGTGGCTAGTAAGTTCCCAAGGGTAACTAGGACTTGAGTGGGCAAGTATTCCAGAATGGGTGCAGGAAACTAGAGGGTCCTTTTTACCTAATAATGAGGAATGAACATGGCGGCTGCCTTGGGTAATAAATTCTGCAGCCTCTTTTTTTGAAAAAAGCCCTGCCAAGGCAAACTCATTGGTCTTTAGTTTTGGTTTAGCAAGACTCATGCAGCCTCGTTTCCTGAAGAACCTTCATTAGAGGTTTTAGGTTTCTTTTCCATTTCAATTCTGGCGTAGTGCCTATCCACTACCTTTTCGGTAAAATCTGTATTTTTCGCGAGTTGCTTTAGTTTGAGATGTTTCGATTTGTTATCGGCCTCCCTTTCGATTGAAGGTATCACGCTCTGTGCCCCCCCATCTATAGCGGAAAGGTTCTCAAAAAATTCTGAAGTGACTTCAAGTACTGGGGTACTAGGAGTAGGGGATAATTTTTTAAAGGTTTCGGTTGCAGATAGGTCTAGCTCGATTTGCTCTCCGTGAATGATTGAGTAATCAACCTCCTCAAAATGCTTAACAGCAATGGAGGGCGTAAAAATAGTATTTGACGGCGGTACAGGTTCTATCTCTCTATTAGGTTTTGCAGATAAGGTTATTTTTTCCATGATCTTATTCCATTTTAAAAGGACATAGGTAATGTCATCAAGTTGTGGCGCCTCTCCCATAAATTCTTTTACACTAGAATAAAGTTCTCGATTGATTTCAGTAAGAGGTTTAGCTGAAAGCCGAGTAAAGAGTTTTTTGATGGCGCGCTCCCCGTACTGTTTTCCTGCAGTATTTGTCGCCTCAGAAACGCCATCGGTATAAATTAAAATAGAATCACCTAGCTCCAATGGATAGTTGAGCCTTTCAAATTTAGAGTCTGGGGAGAATCCTAATCTTTCCCCTCGAACAAAAAGTGCCTCACATTTAGCCTTAGATTTCTCCGCACTTTGAGACTGGGGTAGGGTAACTTCTGTTTTTAATAAAAGTGGCGATTCATGACCTGCATTGCTACAGATAGTTTCTCCAGTATGTAGATCGATTTGAATCGCAGCCATCGTCATCAATAGTTGGCCTTTGCAAGAATCGTAGATGACCCGATTTAGTTGTTCCAAAAATATTTCAGGAGATAATGGAGAGGTATTATACACTGCATTCAAGGTGGTAAAACAGCTTTTGGCAACGGCTGTTACAATAGCAGCTGGAGCGCCGTGTCCTGTAGCATCACCTACTAAAATGGTAAGTTTGTTTCCACATAAATAAGCATCCCAAACATCCCCTCCGCACTCGGAGGCCGACAGGTAGAAGTGGCTTATCTCAACAGCATCGGTGTCAATATGAGAAGAACTTAATAAGGTAGATTGAATTAGTTTAGCGGTCTCTAGCTCTTGTGCCATTCTCGCTTTTGCTACAGTTTCAACAATAAGTTCCTTTATTCTTGAGGACATCCAAATAAAACTTTCAGCTACACTTTGAATTTCATCATTCGATTTAATATTTAAATCAAGATTTAAATCGCCATGTCCAATGGCTTCTGCGGCCCCCTTTAATTTTTTGATATTGGAAGTCAGTTGGTTTGCAAAAATAATGCTTAGGATTAGCGAAATACTAAAAATAAACAATCCCGTAAGAAGTGTTTCCCTCATTAATGTTTTCAGAGCTTGGAAGGCTTCGCTTTTTTTAATCTGTGAAATCCCAAAGATATCTGGAAGTCCCGACTCAGAAAGATTACAAAGATAACTCTCTTTATTCACAACGAGTTCTAAGCTTTCTCTCGGGAGCTGTCGTTTTTTTAGTTTTTCTACAATAGGGTGATCAAAAATGAGATTAGTATTTTGAATTAAAGTTTTTGTAGAGGCATGACTAAGTAGAGAACCAGATTTGGTGATTAAAAAGACCTCGGCAAGCTCCGATTGCTGCAATTTTTTTCGTAAAAAATCTTGAATCAGGTCCACCACAATGACGATAGATTTTGTATTGTCATTTATAAAAGTTCCCGGAATAAGAAAACTTAATACTGGCAAGTCGGAAGACTCAACTGTGTTTGATAATGTGAGTGAGCGATTTAATAGGACCGTTCCACTAGCAAAGGAAAAATCTTTTAATGGAGCAGGGTGGTTTTTTTCAATTTGATCCAGAGAGTTTCTTGGGAGCGATTTGTTGTCTAATAGTTCTGTGTTGGTAAATGTTTTAATTAATTGGTACGAATAATCCGACTCATTTCGACGATAAAATCGAACTCCAACTAATTCTTCAGGTAAATATTGAATTGATAATTCTCTAAATAAATTATTAGTTTCAATCAGATTCCTTTCATATACTTTGGGTAGAAAGGTTTGTAATTCATCAATTCGACTTTTGAGATCGGCTTTAGTTTCACTCAAGGCTGTTTTTAAAAGCGAGAGATTTAATTCCATTACAAATAATTTCTTGTCCTCAGAAAAGGTTCGATAAGCAAGCGTGAAGAAGGTAATAAATCCTAACGACAACGTGAACATCAGCACGCTGAGAAACTTATACTTCAATCTAAGTTTGAGTTTTATTGCCATTGGTAATTTACAGAGGTTTCCCCTAATAACTTATCGGTAAATAGAGATTAAATTTTCAGTAAAATTAATGGGTTAGAATAAAAAATGTGGGGGGGGAAGGAAGGAATTATTACAAGAAACGCTCAGAAAACTAATGCGCAATGACAACAGGTTCCCACTCTTTGAGTATATGAAAAAAATCAAAATACAAATGCAGCACGTCAAAATATTCGAATGGGGATAGATCTGGCCCTATTCCCTCTGATTTCCTAAACATATCTGGCACTGGATTATTTTGAGCCGAAGCGGTGCGATATTCACATTTTTCAAACCTTCCTTCTTGTTTACAGGAAATTGGATTCCCAAGTAATGCGTTGATCTCAGATTGTTTAGCTTTGCCAAGGAGCGGCTCGAGCATGCCTTGATATTTTTTAACGCGGCTTTGCGTACAAGATAAGGTGAGTAAACAAAACAAAAAGAGCCAGGTTTTTTGGGAACTCATGAATTACCCCCTTTTCCAATTATAGTGATTTTTTTAGGAAATTTCTGTAGCAAAAAGTTAGACAGTGAAAAATGTAAAGAAATATAAATAGTAACTCTACTCCTTAACCCCTATTTTCTGGGCGTGTTACGAAAGAGTCATCTAAGTTTTAGATTTTAAAATTACGAATCAAAGGTGAAACTATGAGTAAATTTAAAATAGATTTCATGTTTATAATTTTATGTTTTTTCTTTTCGGTGAAACTCATGGCATGGGGCGAACGAGGTCATCATGTTATCTGTGAAGTTGCCACACGAATGGTGGAAAATGAGGAGTTGGCTCAGTTTCTTCGGGGAAGAGGCCATCAGTCGGGCCACGTCTGTAATATTCAGATATTCAATGGAAAGATATTCCTGTAGCGAATGCTCTTTTAGAGAGTAGCCATTATATGAATCCTGAAACTTTAGGATATACGATTGGCGATGTTCCCTTAGGCTTGGAACAAATTGCAACTGCAAAATCAAAAACAAAGGAGCAGGTAGCTTTAGAATTAGGATCCTTGTGGGGAGAGCAGAACAATTTTATCAGCGAGCTGTTCAAGGCGTTCGTTTAGCTAAAGCCGCTGAATTCCCAGATAAGAATCAATTAAAAGAAATAGCTCATCCCTATAATCAAGGAATTTTTGAGTTCATTGTGAATGTATCTTTACTGGGTCATTATGTCGGAGATGCTTCAATGCCCTATCACAATACGATCGATTATGATGGGTGGGAAAAGGGAAGGGGAGGTATTCATGCTTACTATGAATCTTTTTCTGTCGAAGCCATGGGCCTTGATTTGGAAAACTTAGTTTGTGAACAGTCGATAGCGTTAAAGAAGAAATCGGGGTCGCTAAAGGTTAATTTGAA
>SHZA01000022.1 GCA_009692515.1 Bdellovibrionales bacterium | reverse complement strand
AAAATAACTTTATGATAAACCGTTTTGCACTACTTTTTGTTGCTGTTTTATTGTTAAGCTCGTGTGGGCTTTTCAAAAAATCTAGTCCGTCTGGAATCGTATATGATTCCAGCGTTTCTAATGAATACCAAAGTCTTCTCGAGCGCGATTTTGAATTGGTCGGCGGTTTAACCTTTCAGAATGTGACTCATGACGATCTGGATCGCATTGGTATGTCTCAAATTACCGGGGGCGAGCTCTCTCTGTTTTTGAGACGAAGAGTGAGATACATCGTAGGGGAAAGTTTTGAGAGCGATTCACAAACATTAACCCTTGCTGATAATTTTCGTTACTCCCCTTTTCTCTTTACCGCTTCAGGTTTTGATGCGAGTCGAATCGTTACCGTCATGAGCAATACTGGAAGCGCTATTTATCGCGCTGGCAAACAGGCAAATGCACTTTATGCTCTTAAAGTTGCCAATGAAGAACTTACTATAAATACGCCCCGCGTGGGGGTCATAAAAATTGGTGAGGGGCTTTTTAGTAATTCAAGAACGAGTGGGTTTGGAGCAGATTCTCTAGCCAGTCGATTATTACGACTTGGTACCTTATTTCATGAATCTAGACATAGTGATGGCAATGGCGATAACGCCGGATTTCCCCACACGAAATGTCCCTCGGGTGAATTTAAGGATCGCTATGCTTGTGAATCTAATACCAATGGTCCCTATAATTTAGAGGCCATGCTCCTAAAACATTTTTATCGAAATTGTATTAACTGCTCAGAGACTGAGCTTTCCGCAATTCAAATTTCTGCAGCAGATGCGGCCAGTCGCCTACTTTCTAACGCCGTAAAACCGAATTCTTCACCCGAGTTTGTAAAATGAAAAAAATAGGTTTGCTTTTATTTGGGCTGGTGGGGATTTTAGTCGCGGTGTATTCTTTGAGTGGGCCCCGAGTTGATGCAAAAGCGGCTACTCAAGAATCCCCTCTGAAGTACGCCAACACAGTCATTCCAGAGTTAATGGGCGTCCCCAAAGCTAAAAAGAGATTGGATGTATCTCCTGATATGACAGCAAAATTAGAGTTGGCAAAGAGCTTTAGAACCTATTTAGAAACCACTTATCTAAGACTTCCTTCAATTGAAAAATTAAAACTATCAAAAAATGGTGACCTTCACCATGTGCCCACAGAGGTCATAGAGAGCAGTGAGATTTTCGGTGATATCGCCGATAAAATTAAAAATAATAGCACCTTAATTATGGACGCTTTGAAGTTTTATAGTGCGTGTTCATTGAATGATCAACTGATAACCTCGGTAAGAGCTGTGTGTGCTAGAAACCTTCAAGACTGGGCAAAAACTGCAAACATTAATATCTCTAGAGTAGAAATTCCAGAAAACATTTTAAAGATCGCAGATGTTTTACCCAGAAGAAATTAGAAAAAGAAATTAAAAACCTACAGGAACGCCATTTTGAATCACAACAGGTGAGTTAACTAAATAGGTTCTACTTTTGGGGTGAGTTTGATGAATCATAAACTCTGAGTAAACCTCTAATTTATTATCACTGCCGGCCTGAAGAAATGAATAATGATAAACCCCGCGAAGAAAATCACAGGTCTCTGAAAACTGTAACGAACTATTAGAAACAACCTTAGATTCACAACCTTCCGACTCTACAATCTCAAGTTGGGTCTTTGAAGGACTTAAATGAAGTTTAGCGGGCGCTACGGTTATAGTTCTTGCTCCGAACTCCACTGAGGGACTCCAAGGATTTGCAGCCCCGACCTGCGTCGCTATTAAAAACCCGAGAGCAACTATTACTATTTGTTTCATCCTTTGGAGTTACCACCGGGGCGTGAGGATAGTCAAATGTGGGGTGTCAAGAGCAGCGCTGCCAAAGAAGACTCGCCGTTTGCTTTATTCCTTGAGCTATAAAAGGACCCACACTCAGTGAAAGTTTGTCCTCATAGAAATGAAATCGTCTTTTTTGAATCGATCCGATCCAATTTGGAAATAAACTCATCTCCACAAAATGCCAAACCTCATCTCCATGGATCTCAAACCTTCCCGCGTAATGAAGATATCCCTCCATAGCAAAGGCCTTTTCCTCTTGTGTCCCAGAAAATAGTTCTCGGCTTTTAAACCGCTCTCGATCGGGTTGCATTAAAGCGCCAGACATATACCCCTCAGAGCCATAGATTAATAATCCCTGAGCCGACTCTCCTAAAGGATAAACCACAGAGCCATCGGCAAGATCATGATGACACTTAAGAAGTTTCCATGTGCCTATAAAAAGTTCCATCGGTGAGTTTTTTTTTCCTTGCGACAAACCGTAGTTTTATTAAATAAAATTTAAGGGCTTTAAAAAAGTGCCCGGGGACGGAATCGAACCGCCGACACGAGGATTTTCAATCCTCTGCTCTACCGACTGAGCTACCCGGGCACCGTCGAAGAGTTGAAAATTACCTTCGCCCAGGCCAGTGGTCAAGAGACGTTATCGCTAGCCCATGTTAAAAATTTGGAAACTGCGCGGGCACGATGGCTCACCCTGGCCTTTTCGGAGGGCAGGGCCTCGCCTAAAGTTTTCTTAAGCTCGGAGGAATAAAAAATAGGATCATACCCAAATCCCTCGGTGCCTTTGGGGAGTAAAGAAATAGTCCCCTCCGTAGTCCCCTCAAAAAAATGGGCCGGTCCCACTCCGTCGTAATAGCAAAGAACACAACGAAACCTAGCAGTAGGCGGGTCTTTAGCGATTGCCTCCAACCTTTCATTTAAAAGGGCCCAGCGCTGGGGCCAGGTCAAATTCTCTCCACCATAAGTTGCCGAATCAACTCCGGGCGCACCCTGAAGAGAGTCTACCTCTAGGCCCGAGTCATCCGATAGCACAGCTCTTTGAAACTTCTCAAAGTAACCCTTTGCTTTTTTTAAGGCGTTTTCACGGTAGGTAGTTCCATCCTCTACGACGATAGGTGTCTGGGGTGGCAGAGGATCACACAAAAATTTAGAGCTAAGAAGCCCTTTAAACTCTTTTAGTTTTCCAGGATTTGAGGTGGCCACCAGAAGAGGAATCAAGATTCTAAAATCCTTTTTTGTATTTCGAGAAGGTCTTCAACCCCTTTTTTCCCAAGCGCAAGAAGAGCCTGTAAAGCCTCATCATCAAATGGGACGCCCTCAGCAGTCCCTTGCACCTCGATAAACTTATTGGAACTGGTGCGAACAATATTCATATCCACCTCAGCATCCTTATCCTCTTCGTAATTTAGATCTAAACAGGCAACCCCTTTAACGATGCCCACAGAAACTGCGGCAACCCCCGTTTTTACTAAGGGAACTAAACTCGGAGACTTTAATTGAATTTTTTTTATCGCTAACATGACCGCCACATAGGCCCCAGTAATAGATGCCGTTCTAGTGCCTCCGTCTGCATCCACTACATCACAGTCTACCAAAATAGACCGCTCCCCCAGTTGCTCCAAATTAATACAGGTTCTTAAAGACCTTCCTATCAAGCGCTGAATCTCATGGGTTCTTCCCCCCATTTTTTGTCGTTCTCTTTGAATTCTTTGGCTACTGCTGGCGGGCAACATCGAGTACTCCGCCGTGAGCCATCCCTTTCCCGAACCCCTTAAAAAATGGGGAACACTTTCCTCTACCATGGCACTACAAATAACTTTGGTGCCTCCCATTTCAATTAAACAGGAGCCTGTCGCGTGGGATAAAAAATTAGGCGTGATTTTCACTGGGCGCAATTGATTAAATTGTCTTCCATCATTTCGAGTCATAGAGTCACCTTCTTTTTTGAATCGCAAAATCGATAATTCCTGAGCTTATAGCACCCGCAATCCGTTTTAGATAGGTGTCCTTCACCAAGTTTTTGGCCTCTTCAAAGTTCGTAATATATCCAATTTCCACTAAAACGGCCGGCATATTAGTTCCGTGTAAAACGGTGAATGGCGCCTGTCTAACCCCTCTACCATTAGAGGAAATCTGTCTGGAAACGGCCGAGAACATACTCTCTGCAAGCTGACTGCTTTCTGCCACATGATACTGAGTGGTGGCGTCCGATAAAATTGAGATCACCTGCGCACTTATCGGTGTGGGAGGGGCCTGATTTTCTAGTCTGGCCAATTTACTCGCCTGCTCATCTGTGGCCTCTGGACTTAAAAAATAAACTTCAAACCCTTTAGCCTTCAAGGCCGGAGAGGAATTAGCGTGAACACTCACAAATAGATCGGCCCCCCAGGCATTTGCCATCTTCACTCGGTCTCTCAATGAAATAAACTCGTCCTCATCTCGACTCAGTTTCACCTCAATGGCATAGCCCTGAGTTTTTGAAAATTTTTCTACTTCTCTCCGAATAAATTTTGAAACCTTTAAACACATCTCCTTTTCAATAGACCCATGATGCCCTTGGGCTCCAAAATCTTTTCCTCCATGACCTGGATCTACTACTACGCGAATTTGTCTCTCTTTTTTAACATTAGAAAATACCATCTCTTTTAAAATAGGAACCTCGGGTGACGCCTCGAAGGGATCGGTTAAATTCACACTGTTGGTCCGTTTCTGTTGGAGCTTGTCACTTAATAACAAGACCGTCGGACCGCTCTTTGGTTCGATAAAAAAACTGTCGCTTATATCTACTTTTGGCACCGCTTTTTTTACGGCTATTGCTGTCACAGAAAAAAAACTAACGCCAAACAGAATGTGCAGAGCAACAAGGGTTTTCAATTTTTTCATGGTATACTTATCAAACCTTCTCAAAGTTTTTCAGGATTAACTTCCAACTCTAGGACGCCGTTGAAATGTATCTATTCCTATTTAGCTTTGTCTTTTTTTACTGTTCTTTAATTTGTGGATTACCTACGACTGCAGGAAGAAATGATGTTGTCAGAGACTATTTTACCACACCCATTAGAGTACTTCTAGACAAGGGCCAGCAAGAAATACCTATTACCTCGCTCTTAAATTCCACTTATGCCAAAGAACAGGGAGGAGATGAGTGGACCCTACTCCCCGGGAAGGTTCGCGTTAGCTTATCGCTGAATAAAAAAACGATTCTCATTAATCAAATTCCCTTTAAAGGATCGGTAGTTTATCTGAGGGGCGGGTCCCAGGCTACAGACCCCATTCAGTATCGATCCCAGCTATACCGCGGAGCTCTAAAAATAACGCTAACTGCCGAGGGCCTTCTTGTTACCAATGTGATTCCTCTTGAAAATTATCTTTATGGAATGCTTGCGGGCGAAATGAGTCCCACATGGCAAATGGAGGCACTTAAAGCTCAGGTCGTCGCATCTAGAACCTACGCCATGTACATGCTGAAACATCCTAAACATGCCATGTACGATCTAGAAAAGGGAACTGCAGATCAGGTTTATTTAGGCGCCAACGGAGAATCTGAGCGAGCGAAAATAGCTGTTGAGTCGACTAGAGATCAGGTGATTACCCATAATAATAATCCCATTAAAAGTTATTATCATTCTCGTTGTGGAGGCACCACCGAGTCGGCTAAAAAAGTTTGGAATGACTCTGAAAAACATCTCATTGCTAGTGTGCCATGTCCCTATTGTCAGAAGTTTCCTTACCTCTGGAAGGCCCACGTAAAAACCAAAGATTTTTTTCATGTCCTAAACCTTTCGGGAACAGAAAAAAAATCTTTTAAGCTTTTGCTTGCGGAAAAAACCGCCACCGGTCGAGTCAAAGCGATTGCCATTGAAACAGGCAATCAAAAACATTTAATTAGCAGCGATGATCTCCGGCATCTTTTAGGTTATGCCAATGTTAAAAGTGCACGGTTTGAACTCAAAACTAATACTGAAGATGAAATTATTTTTGAGGGAACGGGTTCGGGTCACGGAGTGGGGATGTGCCAATGGGGGGCTCAGTTTTTAGCTAAACAGGGTAAAACTTATCGAGAAATTCTAGCGCACTACTATCCCTCATTTCATCTTTATGCACCCACACCACCTTTACTTCCTTAATTTTTTTAATCTGGTTATTTTTCCCTACTACAGCTATGTTTCGGCCCATGCAGCTGGAAGACTTTCGATTTAACCTCCCTGACGAACTGATTGCTAAATTCCCTATAAGCCCAAGGGATCACTCCAAGCTTTTGGTAGTCGATAGAAAAACAAAAACCATTCAGCATCGGCATTTTTTTGATCTGCCCGAATATTTGAAACCCAAAGATTTATTGGTTTTAAATAATACCAAGGTGATTCCCGCAAGACTCTTTGGCAAAAATGCTAATGGAAAAACCTTCGAAGTTTTTTTATTAAAAAGTTTAGGGCCCGATAAACTTTCCTGGGAGTGTCTTGTTCGTCCTGGTAAAAAAGCAAAAGCGGGAATGACCGTTTTTTTTGAAAATGGAGTTCAGGGATATATCCAATCAACTCCCAGACAAATATTTGAGATCCTTTTTACCGTACCTCCAGGGACAGATTTCATGGCGTGGTTATTTGAAACTGGAAACTCCCCCTTGCCACCCTATTTAAAAAGAAAGGCCGAGCTCCAGGACAAAACCACCTACCAAACGGTGTATGCAAAAGAAATGGGATCGGTCGCCGCCCCTACGGCAGGACTTCATTTTACGGAAAACCTATTATCCATCCTCACCGAAAAAGGGGTTGAAACCTCGGAGGTCACCCTTCATGTGGGGTACGGCACCTTTTCTCCCATTCGAACTGAAAATATTTTAGACCATAAAATGCACGCTGAAGATTACGAGGTCTCGGAGGAGACCCTAAACTCGCTGCGTCGCGCCCAAGAGAATCGGGGCCGTATTTTTGCCGTGGGAACCACCTCTTTAAGAACATTAGAGAGCTATCCAATCATGGGCCCCCAGAGTTCAACCCGAATTTACATCACTCCGGGCTATCAATTTCAGATGATTGATGGGCTCATTACTAACTTCCATCTCCCCGAATCCTCTCTCTATGTTTTGGTTTGCGCCCTCTTGGGAACTGACTTTTGCCGCCATATTTATGGCGAAGCTATTAAAAATACTTACCGCTTTTATAGTTACGGTGATGCTATGCTAATATTGTAGCTTGACGAATCGCGCCGAAAGCTCGTATTGTTCGGCGCTTAAGGAAGGTGATTACCGTGCCAGGACTTAAAATTAGAGATACTGAACCTTACGAAGGAGCTCTTCGAAGGTTTAAAAAACAATGTGAAAAAGCAGGAATTTTATCTGAAATTCGCCGTCGTGAATTTTATGAAAAACCCTCAGTTCGTCAGAAAAAGAAAAGTATCGCAGCAAGAAAACGCTCTTTGAAGCGTGTTTTTGAACGCGTTTAGTTTTTCTTATGGACTTAAAAACCACTATTAAAACCGACATTAAAACGGCAATGAAAGCCGGAGAACCCTTAAAAACGGGTTGTCTGAGAATGCTCATTGCCGAGGTTCAAAAACGCGAGATCGATAAAAAATCTCCGCTCGATGAAGCGGAGATTTTAAAAGCAATCTCCTCTCAAATTAAGCAAAGAAATGATTCGATCGAAGCCTTTTTGAAGGGCAATCGACAGGATCTTGCAGACAAAGAAAAAAGTGAGATCGAATTTTTAAAGGTCTATTTGCCCACTCAGCTTACCGAAGCTGAGATAATGGTTATTGTGGTGGATGCTATTAAAGAAACTGGAGCCACCCAAGCTCAGGATATGGGCAAGGTAATGAAGGCCGTACTAGTCAAAACTGGGGGCCGCGCAGACGGTAAAATGATTAATGAATGTGTCCGCAGGAAACTCCAACCCTAATTCTAGAAACCCATTCTCCTCTTGGACTCTCGCTAAAGTTAAGGCCTTACCTCCACTTCCAAGCTCCTTTTATTTAGAAAAAACGGCCACGGTGGCAAGGCTTCTATTGGGCAAAGGTCTTTTTTTATCCCAACAAAAACGCTCTTTTCTCTGTGAAATTATTGAAGTTGAGGCCTATTTGGGAAGTGAAGATCCCGCAAGTCATGCTTTCAAGGGGCCGACACCAAGAAATATTTCCATGTTTAAGAGCGGGGGTACCTGTTACGTCTATCTTTGTTATGGGCTTAATTTTTGTATGAATGTCGTTACAGGATTAGAGGGAAAGGGGAGTGCCGTTTTAATTCGTGCGGCTATTCCTATTTTGGGATTGAGGGCAATGGCAAAAAATCGCCACTTTTCTAGTCCGTTACTTCCTAAGGAAACAAAAAAATTACTCAGCGGCCCCGGGAAACTAACCCAGGCTTTGGGTATTAATCGAAGTTTTGATGGTCTGCGTTTTGACCAAAGCACCTTTAAGATAGTAGACCTAGGAGTGCGGATACCGAAACATCAAATAGGAATCTCTCCAAGAATAGGTATCAGCAAGGGCATGCAAGAAAATTTACGGTTTTACATTAAGCCTCTTTCATGACTTAAAGGCATTGCGATTTTATCGAGCCAAAATAGAGTCCGAAAGGTATAAGAATTTGTGTTTTCAGAAAGAACCATTGAAGAGGTCCGAACTCGGATCGATATCGTAGAGCTCATCGGAGAGTACGTTGAGCTTAAAAAAAGTGGCACAAGCTATAAAGGGCTTTGTCCGTTTCACGGGGAGAAAACTCCCTCTTTTCACGTCCAACCCTTAAAGCAAATTTTTCATTGTTTTGGATGTCACAAAGGTGGCAACTGTTTTACCTTTTTAACCGGTGTCGAGGGAATTAATTTTCCAGAGGCGGTAAAAAAATTGGCTGCCCGAGTGGGCGTGGTTATTGAAGAGGAGCAAAGTTTTGCGTCTCATTCTGGAAAAGAACCCCAAATAAGTGCCGTCGAGGATCGTATTTATGCGGCCTTAGAATGGGCCGCTAAATATTTTAATTATCTACTTTTAGAAGTTAGCGAAAACACTGCGGTCCTTGATTATTGTAAACACAGAGGCCTCTCATTAAAAACAATTCAAAAGTTTCGCATGGGCGTGTCTCCTAAAGGGTGGAATACATTGATGACAGCCATGTTCAAAAAGGGCTTCATTTTTTCAGAGCTTGTCGCCGCAGGACTAGTGATTCCGAAAGAGGGAAAGACCGATGAAGGCTATGACCGTTTTAGAGAACGACTCATGTTTCCGATTACAAACCGTGACGGGAAGGTTGTTGGTTTTGGTGCCAGACTGTTAACAGAGGAGAAAGAGCAGCCCAAATATTTAAATTCACCTGAATCTATTCTTTTTTCAAAAAGAAAAATTTTATTTGGTCTTCATGAAAACCAAAGAAATATTCGGCTCCGAGGAGAGGCTGTCATAGTTGAAGGATACATGGATGTTGTGGGACTTGCGGAAAAAGGGGTCAACAATGCCATTGCTACTATGGGGACCGCTCTCACGGAAGAGCACTGTGCGGAACTTAAAGGGCTCACACAAAAAGTGGTAACCGTTTTTGATCCCGATTCTGCCGGCACCGAGGCTTGGCATCGCTCTGTTCATATTTTTATGGAGAATAAAATTTTTGCCAGAGATCTTTCTCTCCCGTTAAATTTAGACCCCGATGAGTTTGTGCAAAAAGAGGGCGCCGAAGTTTTTTATGACCTCTGTCGAACCGCTCCGAGACAGGTTACAAAGTATTTAAAAGAGATTGCCACAAAAGGAGGTCTTTCTGAGGAGGAGAGAGCCAAACAATTAAATAGTTTAGTTCCCATTTTAATAGCCAGTCGGAACCTTCCCGATCGAGCCGCTCTTTGGGATGACATCTGTTTAGTTTTTAAAGTTTCTAGAGAGGCACTTAAAGAACTCGCTCAAAGTGCAATGAAAACCAGAGCTCCGATATCGTCGCCACCCGCTCCAACACCCGTAAAAAGTGGGACCAGACCCATTATCAAAAATCAGGCCAAGCCTATCACTTTAGATGCTGAATTTTTTAAAGCCTGTGTTCGGTGGCCCGAAAGATTTTTAGAAACCCCTTTGGGCCATTGGGAAAATGGAATTAAGCATTCAGAGATTAAACAATGGTTACTTGCACTCTCTCCCTCTAAAACGATCGAAGACTTCGAAAAGATCCTAGAATTACTACTAAATTCCAATCCGGATAGCCAACTATTATCCTTAGCCACTGAAGAGCTTTTTGAAGAGATCAAACAGGGGGATGGAGGAAAACTATTTAATGCCATTCTTGACCGAGTGCGCCGATCTGTCGCTGAAGTAGAAATAAAATCTTTGACGGTTCAGATCAAGTTAGCAGAAAGAATGGGGGACGAAACTGAGGTTCTCCGACTTCTAGAAAAGCTAAAAGAATTAAGAACTTCGTGATTGTAATGCGCTGTGCGGCGTGCTACTAATTGAGGTTAATTATTTCGTCAGAATCAAAGTATTCTAAATCACTCTTTCAAAGTAGGGGATTAGTTAATGGCTTCTAAACTCGAGAAGAAAAAACAATTACAAAAGTTAATCGCTACAGGAAAAGAAAAAGGATTTTTAACTTACGAAGAGATCAATGATGCTCTTCCCGAGGATGTTACTGAAAGTAATGAACTCGATGAGGTGATGGCCCTGATAGAAGACAACGATATTGAAGTTGTCGAAAATGAAAAACAACTTAAAGCACAAAGTGGTGCAAAAAAAGCTTCCGCTGCAGGGGCCTCTTCAGAAGAGGAAACTCCTGTCGTTGGAAAAGAGGAAGACTCT
Source organism: Bdellovibrionales bacterium (assembly GCA_009692515.1). Lineage (GTDB taxonomy): Bacteria > Bdellovibrionota > FAC87 > UBA2466 > UBA2466 > UBA2466. The sequence continues at coordinate 19,527 of SHZA01000022.1, read as the reverse complement.
CTGGGAAGAGGTCTAGATCCTGTTCGTCTTTATTTAAAAAGAATGGGTTCGGTAGCTCTTCTAACTCGCGATGGAGAAATTGAGATCGCAAAACGTATTGAAGAGGGTGAAGCTGAAGTTCTCGATGAAATTTTAAATTCTTCAATGGGTGTAAAAGAATTTTTAGCTATCGGAGAAAAAATTGAGGCCGGTCGTCTGCGTGCTAGAGATGTGCTTCGCGGTGCTGAAGGAGAGACAGAAACTCCTGATGAAGAGGGCGGCAATGATGAAGAGGATGACGCTAAAGAAGAAACTAAAGAACCCCCCAGTCAAATCGTAGAACAAGATCAAACAGCCGGACTTAACGAAGCTGAATGCCGAGAGCGAATTCTCACCGGCATGGAACTAGTTAAAACCTTCGAGAGATCTCTTTCGAAAGTAGAGGACAAACTTCTTAAAAGTGGTCTCTCACCTATTGACCGAAAAAAACTCCGAGAAAAACTAGCAAGCAATAGAAAAAGTATTGTGAAGGTATTTCAGGAGATCAACTTCAACCGTAAAACGATTAACAAAATCGTTGCTAAATTCAAACAGCAAGTTACCCGTATTGATGAAGCGGAGAGAGAGGTTTATTACGCTCTTAAAAAAGCCCGCACCGATCAAATTGGTAAATTCCGTAACATGCTGAAAGAAGCTAAACGGGATAAAAAATACGAAGAGCAACTCAAGGCTAAATATGGCTTGGATTATGTAGGCCTATTAGAAATTGAACACGAAATCGCAAATGCGGGTAAAAAAATAGCCATCGTAGAGTTAGAGGCCAATTTAAGAGCTCGCGAATTAAAGGACATGTATGAAGCCATTTTGGCTGGAGAACAAAAGTCCGACATCGCAAAAGCAGAATTGGTAGAGGCCAATCTTCGTTTGGTAGTTTCTATTGCTAAGAAATATACCAACCGTGGTCTTCAATTCTTGGATCTTATCCAAGAGGGAAACATCGGCTTAATGAAGGCGGTAGATAAGTTTGAGTATCGACGAGGGTATAAGTTTTCAACCTATGCGACTTGGTGGATCAGACAAGCTATTACTCGTGCTATTGCCGATCAGGCTCGTACCATTCGTATTCCAGTTCACATGATTGAAACTATCAACAAGCTTTCAAGAACATCTAGATATCTTGTCCAGGAGTTAGGGCGTGAGCCAACTCCAGAGGAGATTGCTGGAAAAATGGAAATGCCGGTTGATAAGGTTAGAAAGGTGCTAAAAATTGCTAAGGAGCCTATTTCTCTAGAGACACCCATTGGAGAGGATGAAGACTCCCATTTAGGGGATTTCATCGAGGACGGGAAACTTACCTCTCCTGTAGATCACGTGACAAACCTTAATCTTTCAGAACAAACCCGTAAGGTACTCGCAACTCTGACCACCAGAGAAGAAAGTGTCTTGAGAAAACGTTTTGGAATTGGGCAAAGCTCCGATCATACGTTGGAAGAGGTGGGACAGGATTTTAATGTAACCCGAGAGCGCATTCGTCAAATTGAGGCCAAGGCGCTTAGAAAACTAAGACACCCTAGTCGCAGTAAACGACTCAAATCGTTTATCGATAACTAGAATATCTTGGAGTATTAATCTTCGATGCTATGAGGATTAGCACCACAGACTTCGGGCCCATAGCTCAGTTGGTTAGAGCAGTCGGCTCATAACCGATAGGTCCCAGGTTCAAGTCCTGGTGGGCCCATTAAGTGGTACAAAAGCACGGTGTGTTTTGAATGTTTTTAAACTTTGGAGGAAATGAGTACCCATGAAAGCTCAGTATCGAATCCTAGGCCAATTAAAAAAATTAGATGAAAAATTATATCGCCTAAACTTTGAACTCGAAAAAATTCCGGTGGAAATTGCAAAGATAGAGGCGGTTCTCGCAACAAATAAAGCGGAGTTTGCCGCGCATAAAAACAATTTTGAGACCCATGAAAAAACGATGCGAAAAGCCGAAATGGATTTGAGAGAAAAAGAGGACTTCATCAAAAAGGCCGAGGGCAAAATGATGGAGTGCAAAACCAATGAGGAATACAAGGCAGCGCAAAAAGAGATAGATGGTTTTAAAGAGCAAAAGGGGAACCTCGAGGAGACCGTTCTTCTATCTATGAATGGATTAGAGGTCCATCGCACTCAGCTAAAAACAGCAGAAACAACTTTTAAAGAGCAAGATGCTCTAGTTAATAAAGACAAAAAAGAATACGACACCCTTCGGCAGAAACTTGTAAACTCCTACGAAGAACAGGAACAGCAAAAGGAGGGAATAGTCATTCAACTATCCCCTGATATCGCGGCTCTCTACAAACGCGTCTCGGCCATCAATAAAGGGATTGCTATTTGTATTACTGAAAACTTTGGTTGTTTAGGCTGCAATATTAAAATTCGGCCTCAGCTTTTCAATGAAATCTTAGGTGCTAAAGCGGTTCACCGTTGTCCTAGTTGTGGAAGAATTTTGATTACCTCCGCTGCGGAAATTGACGAAAACCCAATGGCTGAAGTTCAGCTTTAATGGAGAAGGCCATGGTCCTGTTCTGTGATGGTGCTTCGAGAGGAAATCCGGGCCCTGGGGCTTATGGATATGTCCTTTATCACAATGAGGAGATCGTTTTTGAAGAGGGCCAATGCCTCGGAACCGTGACCAATAATACCGCTGAATACCAAGGGCTGATCAAGGGATTAGCGTCCGCGCTAAAACATGGAGCCACTGCAATCACCGTGAAAAGCGACTCTGAACTAATGGTTCGTCAATTAAATGGAATTTATAAGGTAAAGGCCCCCCACATTCAGCTTCTGTTTCAAGAGGCCAAAACCCTTCTTAGAGAATTCAAATCGATAGAAATTCTTCACATAAGACGAGAGCAAAATAAAAAAGCGGATGCTCTTTGTAATCAGGCCTTAGACAAATTCTAGTATTTCCATTCCCCCCAAAATTATAATCCTAGGACTAGGCTCCGACCCTCTCGTTAACAATTGAGCCCAGGGGCCGGTATTAAATATCGGGGTCCTTCCGACACCAAGCCTGTAAAGAATAGCCGATATAGAAATGGTGCACATTTGACACCATTTCAAGATACTGTTTTTATTAGCAATTTTGTATTTTTATGGGGTTTATTTGTGGCTCCATGCTTGCAGAGCTTGTAGTGAGTCTGCCACTTGAGCTATAACCGAATTAACGCAATGCTCAGGTAACTATGACAAAAAAAACGGGGTCGGCAGACCGAAATGCATTTGAGAAAAGAGAGGCTGAGATTAAACCGCGATCAAAATTATTTTCTCATCTATCGGCAACGGTCCTGACGTTGGTTTTTATTTTCGGATTGTTTCATGCGGACCTCCAAGGACTTCAGGGCGTACTGATAGATATGCTTTTTAGAACCCAATGGAGCGCTTCGCCTCACTCAGATATTTCTATTGTGGCCTACAACGAAGAAAGTGCCTCGAGATATCAAGGGTCTAATAAAATTCCGGCTGAAGAGCTATTAGCCACAATTTCAGAAATTAATAAGGATAGGCCTCTTGCGATTGCGCTGGTCGCGCCACTCAATGAAAAACTCTACAGTGACACCGAGCTTTCTCAACTTTCACATGTATTTTCAAAGGTAGCTCACATGTATGTAGGCTATACAGATAATGAAAGTTTAGGGCGCAATGCCCCTCGCCCACTTTTTCATACCACCCATTATATTCCTGGCTACGTTTCTAGAGATACCTTTAGTTATGGAGCAGACTCGGTAAGTCGACGAGTGATGCTATCGATAGAGGGAATCCCCACGCTCTACAACAAACTCTCAACTCTTTATCAAAATAATCATCCCTCATTAACTTCTATTCCCAAAACCAGAACTGAAAAATTTGGCGACTCTCTACAGACCTACATACGATGGCAAGGGCCCGCGGGAACCTATCAACCACACTCTACCTTAGCCGTGATTCAAAAAACCTTCCCCAAGGGAACCTTTACCGACAAGATTGTATTGATATCCACCACCTTAAAAACTAATAAAGATGCCGATTTTATTTTCACACCGTTTTCTAGAGAGCCATTTCATACGCCACTTCTTGAAGGGGCTGCGCATAGTTTAGCGACCGTTCTCAATGGGGATGGAATCTATAAAAGCTCCTCATGGGTTAATTCACTCATTGCTATTTTCATTGGTGTTTTATCGGTAAATTTAATTCTGTATCTCTCGCCGGGCAGTGGAATTATATTTCTGTGCAGTGAAATATTTTTACTTTTTATTTCAGCCTGGGTCTGTTTTTCGCAATATCACTGCTGGATTGATATTGCACACCCGATAGTTATCCTGTGTGTGAGTTACTATTTAGTGATCCCATATCGCCTGGTAGATGAATATAAAAAGCGGTGGCACTACCAGGAAAAAAGTGAATTCATGGCGGAACTAGAACAACTAAAAAGTAATTTTCTCTCCTTGATGTCTCACGATTTAAAAACTCCACTCGCCAGAATTCAAGGCAATGCCGAACTAGCCCTTAGTGACTCAGCCGATCAAATGACACCCAAACAAAAGCAATCCCTTCAATCGATTGTTCACACTACGGAAGGGTTAAGTAACTATGTAGAGACCCTCTTAGACTTAACTCGCATCGAGAGCTCAAAAGTACATTTAAATAAATCTTCAAAAGATATTAATTCTGTCATCAATGAGGTCGTGAAGGTTAAGTCTCTTTTAGCCAAAGAAAAAAAGATTGAGATTCAAACGAAGTTAGAACCTTTGTTTTCATTTAAGTTCGATGTGAAACTAATTCAGCAGGTGATTGCTAATCTCGTAGAGAATGCCATTAAGTATTCTCCAGAGGGGTCTCTCATTACACTCACTTCAAAAGAGGATGGTTCTTGGGTGCGCGTGAGCGTTATCGACGAGGGTTATGGGATCTCCATAGAAGATCAGGATAAATTATTTTCTAAGTTTTTTCGTGGAAGCGACCCTAAAACTCAAAACGAAAAGGGAACGGGCCTGGGGCTGTACCTCGTAAAATATTTTGTGGAGCTTCACCAAGGATTTGTTAATTTAAATAGCCAAACGGAAAAGGGAAGTGTTTTCACCATTTCTTTGCCCGTTTAACGGAGATAAAAGATGAGCCAATATAAAATCATGGTGGTAGAGGATGATATTGAGTTGAGAGCTACGTTGGGTGAGGCACTAAGCCGTGGGGATTTTGAAGTTTGTGAAGCCGTTGACGGTGTAGATGCTTTAGAAAAAATTAGAACCGAAGAGATCAATCTGGTTCTTTTAGATGTCAACATGCCGAGAATGAATGGGCTTGATTGCCTTAAGGCGATAAAGGAATATGACCCTTCAATTATTGTGATCATCATGACCGCCTATAGCGCCATCGAAGATGCCGTGAAAGCGATTAAAGATGGCGCTTATAACTACCTGGCCAAGCCCATTAAGCACCAGGCGGTTGTTGATATGGTGCAGAGAGCTCTTGATGCACAATCTATGATTCGAACCATGGCCTTTTCTGCCCCGATTGTGAAACTAGATACGGGAGAATTTGTCGGCCACTCGGGCGAAATGAAAAAGATTTTTAACATCATCTACAAACTAGCTAAAGTTGATACCTCGGTTCTTATTCGAGGAGAAAGTGGGACGGGAAAGGAGCTAGTGGCACGAGCTATTCACTATAACTCTGCTCGAAAGGACGAGAAACTTGTTTCTATTAACTGTAGTGCCATTTCAGAAACCCTTTTTGAAAGTGAGCTTTTTGGTCATGAGAGAGGTGCTTTTACCGGCGCTAGCCAAAGACAAATAGGCCGCTTTCAGTATGCCGAGGGGGGAACTATCTTTCTTGATGAAATTGGAGATCTATCTCTCGCCATGCAGGTAAAACTTCTCCGAGTACTGCAAGAAAGAAAGTTTACTCCGGTGGGAGCACACCGAGAGATTGAAATGAATGTTCGGTTAATGGCTGCCACCAATAGAAATTTAGAGGAGATGATCGCTAAAGGTACCTTTAGAGAGGATCTTTTTTATCGCCTAAATGTCATCCCCGTTTTTTTACCTCCGTTAAGAGATAGAAAAGAGGATATTAATAATCTGATTCAGCATTTTATTAAACGCTATTCTGTTACGCATCAAAAACCGATGACAGGAATTACCACCCAAGCGATAGAACGCATTATGGAACACCAATGGCCCGGAAACATTCGTGAGTTAGAAAATGCAATTGAGCATGCTTTTGTAATTGAGGGGTCTGAAAAAATTACTGTGGGCTCTCTTCCCGAATACTTAAGTGGTTTTAGGCTTGGGGGCAATCGCTCCCAAGCACTCACTGGACTATCCCCAGAAAACCAAGCCAGTACTGTCTCTTCCGAAGCAGATCTTCTCGATTACCACCAGTTTAAAGAGGATTTTGAAAAGGAATTTATCATTCGTGCCTTAAAGGCCTTCAAAGGGAAAATTAATCAGACGGCACTTCACGCAAAAATTCCCAAGAAAACACTTTTACGAAAACTTCAGAAATACAATATTAAGGCCGAGGAGTTTCGCCTTTAGAGGCAGGGTCGTGATACAATGTGCCTAATGCTTTTAGGCTCATTTACCATACAACGTCGCATCATTGGGCTGATTATTTTTTTCCTCTTAGCGGGTCAGATTGCTTTGTTCAGTGCCACGGCCGTTATGGGAATTCAAAAACACTCCTCAGAGTTTTATTACGTGGTAAGACAATCTAGCTGCGCTTTATTAGGACTACTTCTCATGTGGGGAGTCGCTCAAGTCCCCTATTTATTCTGGAAAAAAATAAGCTACTGGTTACTCGCGGGACAACTTATTTTAGTCGCGGCCACACACATAGCGCCTTTTAAGCACTTTGCTTATGGCGCAACTCGATGGCTAAAGCTAGGGCCTATTTTATTTCAACCGAGTGAACTTGCCAAAATTACCATTACCATTTTCTGCGCCTCAATTTTAGCCAGACATAAAGAGTCTCCTTTAGTTCTTAAAAAGTGGATCGCAAATGGAATTCCTGTTTTGATAATTCTTGGTTTGATTTTCAAACAACCCGATCTAGGAACCACAACTATTTTAGTGATCGTTCTTATGGGAATGTTTTTTATTTCTGGTGTTCGTTTGTCTTATCTTATTAGCTTCCTTGGGCTGGGAAGTTTGGGCTTTGTTTTTGCTATCGTTCAACACACCTGGAGACGACAAAGACTGTTTGCCTACTTAAACCCCTGGGCAGATCCTCAAGGAACAGGCTTTCAAACTATCCAATCCTTTCTTTCATTCCACTCTGGAAAACTATTTGGAACAGGGCTTGGAAACGGAAACAGTAAACTATTTTTTCTGCCCGAGGTGCACACCGATTTTATTTTTGCGCTCATTGGAGAGGAGATGGGGTTTTTGGGAACCATTACTCTTTTACTTCTTTTTACCTATTTCTGTTATTTGCTTTTTAAAATTTCGTTTGGCGCAAAAGATTCTTTTAGTTGTTACTTGAGCTTTGGGCTTTCGCTCTCAATGGCTTTACAGATTGCAGTCAACTTAGGAGGAGTTACCGGAATTCTGCCTGTAAAGGGGCTTCCCTTACCTTTTATTTCATGGGGCAGATCGGCTCTACTAGTAAACTTAATCCTGATGGGAATTTTATTGAATATCGTTGAATCCTCTTCGATAATTCCTGAGCAAAAAGAGATTAAAACACAGAATTAAATTGTGAACCAAAATAAAATTGTCATTACAGGCGGCGGAACAGGGGGGCATGTTTTTCCCGCGTTAGCGATTGCCGAAGAGATGCGTGCCCGTCACTGGCTTGTTCAATATGTAGGAACCGCTCATGGGATGGAATCAAAGTTAGTTCCCGATGCAAACTTTCCCTTTTTTACGGTTAAGACCGGCGCGATTAAAAATCAATCTATATTGAAAATTATCTTTTCGCTTTCCGATTTGGTTCTCGGGATTCTTTGGGGCATTCGTTTTCTGTTTCGTGAAAAACCCAATGTGGTTCTAGGGGTAGGGGGTTATGTATCTGTCCCCATTTGTATCGCCGCTTTTTTATTGAGAGTCCCCTTGTTTCTTCAGGAGCAGAATTCTTCAGTAGGAATTGCTAATCGGTTTTTGGGGCGGTTGGCCTCGAAAGTTTTTTTGGGTTTTCCAGATGCGGCCGCCTACTTTTCTCTCAATAAATGTATTAATACGGGAAATCCTCTTCGTTCTATTTTTTATCAGCCGCAATTTTTTTCTTATCGCGCCGACAATCAATTCCTTTTAATTTTGGGGGGAAGTCAGGGTTCTAAGGTCATTAATGAGGCGGTTGTTACGTTTTTACCCACCTTATTGGCTCGATTTCCAGAGGCTCAGGTGTTTCATCAAACAGGAAAAAAAGATTTTGAATCCCTAAAGGCCACGGTAGGAAACCAATATGGTTCCCGTTATCGCTATGAGCCCTTTACTAGCGATATCGCTGCTCTTTATGCTAAGGCCTCTTTGGTGATTGGAAGATCCGGCGCCTTAACGGTATCGGAGCTAATCCAGGCTGGGTGCCCAGCCATTTTTGTCCCCTATCCCAGAAAGGGTCAAAACGATCAAATGACCAATGCCTATTTGGTCGCCCAACAGGGGGCGGCCAAGGTGGTTGAGCAGGGGGAAGACTTTTCAGCTAGGCTCGCAAAAACAACTCTGGAAATATTTGAGCCATCGGTGTTAGAAGGAATGGCCAAGGGATATGGGCCCCTTAGATTTGGTAATGCCTTATCGACGATTGCCGATGAAATACAGGCTCAAGTAGACGGCACGGTTTAAGATAAAAGAGAACTATTGAATGTACAACAAAGTTAATAGAATACATCTCATCGGAATGGGTGGGATTGGAATGAGTGGAATTGCCGAGCTTTTACTTCGCGAGGGGTATCAGGTCTCTGGATCCGACATGAAACTCAATGAAACGGTCAAGGGCCTTGTGTCTCGAGGGGTTAAATTTTATCAGGGCCATCACAGTGAAAATGTTTTGAATGCAGAGCTTGTGGTTTACTCCTCTGCTATTACCCCTGAAAACTCTGAACTAGTTCAAGCCTTAAAACAAAAAACTCCCGTCATTCCCAGAGCTGAAATGCTTGCGGAGTTGATGCGCTTAAAATATGGCATCGCAGTTGCGGGTGCTCACGGGAAAACAACTACCACCTCAATGATCGCCACTATTTTGATGTCGAGTGGTTTAGATCCCACCATTGTTGTCGGTGGAAGAATGGATAATTTCGGTGGCACCAATGCTCGCTTAGGGTCGGGCGACTTTATGGTGGTAGAGGCTGATGAAAGTGATGGCTCCTTTAACAAACTCACCCCTAGCATTGCGGTAGTCACTAATATGGATCGCGAGCACATGGACTATTACAAAACCATGTCGATACTTAAAAAAGCTTTTCTGTCCTTTTTAAATAAAGTTCCTTTCTACGGTCTCAGTGTGATCTGCGGGGATGATCCCTATTTAAGACCCCTCTCCTCAAAAATTGATCGAAGAAAAAAAACCTACGGCTTTCGTTCCGATAATGACTACCGTGTTATTAATTATTCTGCTCACGAAAGGGGTACGCTCAGTACTCTTCAAATAGGTGCAGAAACTTTAGAACTATCGCTGCAGGTCCCCGGAAAACATAATGTGCTAAATGCATTGGCAGCCTTGGCTGTTGCCGATGAGCTCTCTGTTTCTAGAGTTGACTCTCTTCGTGCTCTAAATAGTTTTCAAGGAGTGCAGAGACGATTTCAATTTCGAGGAGAGAAAAACGGGGTTCTGTTTATTGATGATTATGCTCATCACCCAACTGAAATCAGAGCGACACTTCAGGCGGCAAGAGAAAAGTTTAAAGGGAAAAAAATTAGAGCTGTTTTTCAACCTCATCGATTTAGTCGCGTGGAAGATTTGTTTGATCAGTTTTCTAGTTGCTTCAAAGATTGTGATGGGATTGCTATCACAGATATTTACGCCGCCAGTGAACTTCCCATTGCTGGTTTAGATGCGATTACTCTCGTAGAAAATATTTTGCGCTTTGGACATCCCAATGCTTTTTATACCAAAACTCCAATGGAGGGAATTCACAAACTAATGAGTGAAAGCGAACCTGGGGATGTTATTTTTACTCTTGGGGCCGGGGATCTTCCCAATGTCTATAAACAAATTTTCTAATCTCTTTCCTTTATTTAAAGAACACCTCGGAGATGAGGTTTTTTTTAACGCTCCACTAGCACCTCATGTGGCTTATCGTGTGGGCGGGCCAGCCGATATTTTAGTTTTTTTAAGTACAGAGGAATCTCTTCAGTGGGTGGATGCAACGGCAAAAAAATATCAGATTCCAATTACCATTATTGGAACCGGAACTAACCTACTCGTGGTCGATGAGGGAATTCGCGGAATTACCATTTCGCTCGCTAAGGCCTTTCAACAAATAGAGGAGATTCCAGGGGCTCCGGAAGGTTGTGTTTGGATACGGTGCGGCGGCGGGGTTTTAAAACCAGTATTACTGGAGTGGGCCGTTGAGAAAGGCTATACGGGGTTAGAGTTTAGCTCTGGAGTTCCGGGAACTATGGGTGGCGGAATTTATATGAATGCCGGTACCAAATATGGCTGTTATGGTGATATCCTTAAAGAGTTACGTCTTTTTGATTTCACTAAGGGCACTCAACAATTAAAACGCGATGCACTGCACTTTGCTTACCGAGAATCGGAAGTTAAAAATGCTTTAGTTATCTGGGCACTCTTTGAATTGCGTCACGGAAAGCCTCAGGTGATCCGAGCCGAAGTGGACCGCATCATCGAAGAAAGAGCTGAAAAACAACCGCTTGATTATCCTAGTTGTGGATCTACCTTTAAAAATGGTCCCGGATATTCTAGTGGTCGGCTCATTGAAAAGGCCGGCCTTAAGGGGCTTACCGTTGGTGGAGCTGAGATCTCCACCAAACATGCAAATTTTATTTTAAATAAGGGAACAGCAACAGCAAAGGATATCTTAACTCTTATCGATATCATCAAGGTGCGCATCAAAGATCAATTTGGGATCTCTCTGGAGTGCGAAGTGTGCGTACTAGGCGGGGAAAATGACAGGAAGATTCCGACAAAAACTTGAGTTTTCAAAAACGGCTCTTGTCTGCAGTGGGGGAGCCACTAAAGCGGCAGCCTTTCATATTGGTGTTTCCCTTGCTCTAAGAGACAAAGGGTTTTCCTTTGTCGGAGGACTGTCGGATCATACCCCACCGGTAGATTGCTCCCCCTATCCCAAACCTAAATATCACCCACTACAGATCGCAACTTATGTAGGTTCCAGTGCGGGGGCTTTGATAGTCACGATGCTTGCTGCGGGAGTGCGTATTGAATCGGTCATTAACTCTTTTGCGGAAAGCACCCAATTTAAAATTCCAGGGGAATTTAAAACCATTCCGCGCATCCAATACCGAGACATGCTCGCATTAAATTGGCCCAACAAAGCCAGCCTACTTGGCTTTTTAACCAGAAAACCGGTACTAGGGAAAACTTTAGAGTCCCTTATTCTAGGAAATTTAAAAACCTCCGGAATTTTTACTACAAAAGGGCTTGCGGCTTATCTAAAAAATCACATTCTCCCTACCGAGCATCTCCATGAATTGAAACCGGATCTCTTTATTGTGGGAACTCAATTAGACCACTCAAGAAAAATAATATTTGGTCGATTCGGAACCGAAAAAACATTCGATGAGTACTGTCAGTATGCTTCCAATGCCAGTATTTCAGATGCTGTAGCGGCATCAATGTCGCTTCCACTAATTTACGCTCCCTATAAAGTACAACACGGGGATTCTAAAAGTCGCTACTATATCGATGGAGAGATTAGAGAAACTCTTTCTACCCATGTGGCAAAAGAAAATGGATGCGATCTTATTATTTGCTCCTATACCCACCAGCCCTATCACTTCAAAAAAGAGATAGGGACACTTAACCAATATGGCCTTCCTGCCATTATTATTCAGGCCCTATATCAGGCCATCGAGCAAAAGGTGTACGGAGCTAGAAAAGCTCACGAAAACAAAAAAGCCGCAGTGCAAACCGTCCGAGATTTTTTTAAAGAAAAAAAATACCCGGAGGCCGATCTAGATGAGTTAATAGTGCAACTGCAATCTAGAATCGACTTCAACGAAAAATTAAATTATCTGTTTATTCATCCCGAATCCAAAGACCGTGAAATGTTTTTTGGCGAACACTTCACTTTGAATCCCGCGGTACTGCAAAATGTGGTTTCCATTGGTTATAAACGGGCCATGGCGGAGTTACGTCGATATGAGCTCGTTCCTGTAGCCAGTTAAATTCTAATACCTGGCCCCGACTGTGGCATACCGCTTGCGTTAACCCTTAGCAATGAAGGCTCTGATGGTAGGGCTTTACGCATGAATTTGTCTAACACTGAGACACCAGTGACAATTGTTGGCATAGTTCAGAGAGCAGTACGTGAAGTTTTCTTTTGGTCGCTCTAAAAAAATAAGGTCCCCCCGTCGTAGAGGGCAAAAATATTTTTTTGTCTCTCTTTGGATATTAGGTATTTTTATTGTGGGCTTTACCAAAAAGCCCACGGCAATAACGCCCACTACGTTCGATTGGGTTCGAGAAAATTCCCCCTCCCCCATCATTGGAAACGGTATTAAACCCGCATCAAAAAAGGCCTGGGATTACTTTCATCCCACATGGATAAAACCTAATCCATGGACGCTTATTGCGCTCTCTGAAGAATCGGATACCGGATCGATCGAATATTCTAAAGCTCAATTACTTCTTGATGATCCCTATAATAAAATTGAAAAAGAGTTTAAGCCTCCCATTTCCATTCAAGGTAGAGTGCAATTCTGGATCGATATTTATTCGCGGTTTAGTAGTAAGACTCGGGTGATTCACGATAGAAGACATCCTGAAGTTATGTTTGGCTACATCGATTTTCGACCTCTGTTTCGAACCATGCAATCTCAGATGACCGCCGAAATATGGGCCGCCTCTTTTGAGAAAAAGATTATTAAAGAGTTGTATGCTCGCCTCAGTGAAGCGGCCGGTATTACTAAAACTCACTTACTAGCACCGGAAGAAAAAATGGCGATTCAAGGCTTTCTTTCGCGCAGTGGAGCCCTGGATAGGCTTGGTTTTAATCAGCTTCTTAAAAACATTCGCACCCAGACAGGTCAGAGTGATACGTTTCTTTTAGCGTTACAGAGATCAAAATATCTGCTTCCACATATTGAAAGCGTTTTTAAACAGCAGGGGCTTCCGGTGGCACTAGCCAGAATTCCATTTGTGGAATCCTCCTTTAATGCCAAGGCTCTTTCTAAAATAGGTGCCATGGGTATTTGGCAATTCACACGTGAAACAGCTAGAGAAATGATTCATGCAGACTCCGAAAGCTTATGGGGCGACCCCTTACGACAAACAAAAAGCGCAGCAAAATTACTGCGCAGCTATCGTGCGGGACTTCCAGATTGGGGCACTACTATTACATCCTATAATTCGGGCGTTGGGAGGGTACGGCGGATTATTGGAAAATATAATCTCTCTAATGTTTCCGGATTGATCGAATTAAATCAAAAAGACGGTTTGGGTTTTGCGGGTAAAAATTTCTATAGTGAATTTTTGGCGGCTAACCTAGTTGAGGCGTATAAAGAGGATGTTTTTGGGTCTCTTTTAAATGGTATCGATAGCGCTTTGGTGTTTAAAAATAAGGGTGCCGTTCCCAAAGAGCTTTGCGATCTTTAAATCACAAAAGGGGTCTGATTCCTATTTTTTTAGAAGTTTAATCGGTAGTTCTAATTTACAACGACAGAAACTCTCTCTACTCCCACACGAACGACATGCGATCGGAATGTGTCGCCCGAATCTCCGGCCATTTTCAAAAGATACTCTCCGGGTGGGACATTGAAAAATGCGAATCCCGGATTCTTTGCTGTCAGTAAAAACGCCGTTTTATTTTTTGGGATTTGGCTTAGTGAAAAGGGGCCGTGTTCTTTCTGCATTACCTTTCCATTTATTTCAAGAAGTGTGATCTGTATTTTGCGTCTACCTTTTTTAAAAAGAGAGGTGTGGGCCCCACCTATGATGACACCCGTATTTTTGTCGTGGCCCACTCTAGCGACACGTTGGGCACTTTCGCGAAGTAGATCTCGTTCAATCATATAGAGAGATCTTTCTTTTTCTGGTTCTCTCGTGTTCCAGGGTACCGTATACCAAGTGCGCGGATAACCCTCTGCGACGGCTTCCAAGGTAATAATGCCAGGGGGTAGATCTAAATTTTCTATTTTAAATTTCCCGTTTTCAAGAGTCTCTAGCGGCTGAAATGAATCTCCCACGAGTTGTACGGTTCCTAAAACATCATGGCCGGCAAAGGGATCGGTTAAGCGACCCGAGAAGTTTTTAATGCCCCCTCTACCTAACTCAATAAAATACCCATGATTAGGATCCATACTGAGAAGAAGTGAATGTTTCTCAGCGTCTCTCGCAACGGATCTCATAGAGGATTCAATATTATAAAAACCAAAGAGCCCAGTATCTACTGTAGCCTTTAAATTCAGATCTGGTAGTGCCCCGAAATAGACCGCCTGCCCCTTGCGATGTGAAAGGGATAGTGTCTCTCCGGCCAATGGCGCTTTCGTTTTTATATTATAAACCCGGCCCATTAGCACAGCCTTTAGTTCCTCCTGCGGTTTCTTAGTAAAATATTTCGTAATCGCCTCGACCTTATCTTTTTCAATCAAATAAATGGGAGCATAGGCTGCCGTCGAGAAAATAGGAATGATTTGGCGAGTAGGATAATAGCCTGGTGCCTTTGCCTCAATTACAAACTCAGACCCCACAGGTAGTTTATTAATTCTAATATTTCCCTCTTTGTCGGCATTAAAGGTTCCAAGCTCTGGAAATCCTACCACTGAAATTTCTCCTGCAATGGCCTTGGGTTTTCTATAGTTTCCTGGAGCCCCGTCAAATAAAGTAAGAGTCAATGGCACCGAATCCTCTTGGCGCTGGGCCTCATCTCTTCCTGGCGAAACGATCAGTGCCTCCTTTTTGATCACTAGATAAATATTATCTTTGTAGTTATCTGCAGAAATAGTTTTGGGATAAACTATTTGCGCAACCGGTACGGCGGATGTGGGAGTATAGACTCCCGCTATTAGCTGATAGTTGCCTTGCATTCCAGTCCCATCTAATTCAAAGGTTCTACCCGATTGTGGGAATTGATAATCGATTAGAAAAATAGTGTCCTGGGGATCCTTGCTACCCACTCTATTTAAATAAAGTTCAATGTGGCCACGATGGGACGTTAACCAGGCCAAGGCAGCATCTTCGGCCTCTATCTCTCCATAAATCATTCCGCCTAATGAGGATGAGTTGTCATCACCTTCATGAATCTGTGGCGTAGGTGTGGGAGGGCTGGGCGGAGTATTCATTCCTTCATTTTTTTGAGTAGTCACGATTCCAGCTACTTTTTCTGCAAGTGCGGTGACCACTTCATCAATATCGGAGGTCCCCACACCAGCTAAAGACGGGGACAGAATTTGATTGAGACTAGGAACCTCAGTTTTCAAAGATGCCTCAGCCTTTTCTAAACTATCATTAGTGTCATCCTCAGTAGGTTTCTGTTCATTTTCGCTAGGGGACTGCCCTATAGCGAGGTCGGCATCGATCTTAGATAAGGGCGCTGCAGCATCTATCGTTTGCGTATTTTCATGTTCGGGCCTTACTTGATCTGCATTAGCTATATAAGAATGGGTCTGCCTCGCCTTTACTTCTGCGAGTGATGGCGCGGTCTCTATAGGAAGTTTACTCCAGGCCATTTTTGATCTGGGTGCCACAATTTTAAGACCTCGTGGGGTCGCCATTATTTTCAGGTGGTTTAATTTATCATTGAGATCGGCGAAGGATGTTTTTTGGAATATACTTTCTTGAATGTACATTCGGTGCTCTTCAGTGAACGGAAATGGGGGTTGATTAAAGTGGTTCCAATGAGCCGATGCAATTAAAGGGTTCATATCTGCCACTTCAGTCAATGCTGCCTCTCTAAAAGAGATCATGGCAAGATCATCTAAGGGCGCTGGATTATCAATTCCGTTTTGGCTATTCAATTCTGGGTTTTCCAGATCCTCAAGTATCCAATTAGGAACTACAACCGAAACTAATTTCTTAAACCTTTTTTCTGTTTTTTCTTTTTTTGCAATATGCCTGTGTGCTTGTTTGTGAGGAGTCGTTGTAACTCTATAAGCGGTTACTTTGCTCACCTTTTGTTCGGCTACTATAGAAGCACCCAATTTTGAAAAACTTAAACCACAGGGGTTAAGCTTTTTGTTTTCCGGAACCTCCGAATTTAAAAAGTTCTGCGGAGCGATTCTTATCGCAGTTACCTTAGATAAATCGAGTGTGCTGGGTGCCACAGGTGCTTTAGTAACGCTCTGTGCTTTCACCGAGGACTCACCTTGAGAATTCGCAAGGCTAGCGGTCCTTATTTTTATGGTTGAGTGTTTTGCAAAAAATTTAGGGTGTGGACTTTGGAATTTCACCATTACAAAAGCACAAACTACCGCCATAACGGCAATAACCTTGGGATAGGATATTTGTTTGCGGATTCGACCAGACACCATTCACGTCCCTGTGATTTGTCTATTTTCTGAGGAGCTTTATTGAAAGAAAGATGGGCACTACGCTTTAAGGATCTTCTCTCTTAATTATATCGTTCGGCATTTTTAAAACAAGCCTTTAGCGAAAATAAGGTATTGATTTTACTGGCTATTCTGGTTACTCTTGTCTTAGTGCCTGCGACTACCCAACAATCTATTCAGGTTTGGTTAACCCCTTGGCTAGTCAGCCAACGACTACCCGTTGATTTTTCTGTGTCGTTGCTTTTGGGTGACGGATCGACCCGTTCTTTTTATCGTGTTGTCACTTCGCAAAAAAATTATATTTTAATTTCAGATCCTCAGTGGATTCAAACACAAGATTATTCACCGCACCAACTATTTTTAAAAAATAGGGGGCTACCTGTCCCTCAATTTTTTATAACCGATCCCGAACAGGGTTTTTTATTAATGGAGGATCTGGGTGATGAGTTACTTCAAAATCGGATCATCCAAAATCGGGATCAAAAAATAGTTTGGTTTAAACGGGCGGCAGAGCTTCTGGCACAGCTTCACGGAAAGACATTTCCGGTTCCCACAACGCTTCCGGTGGCAGAGCGGTTTTTTGATCGGGACAAGTATTTTTCGGAGCTTAATTTTACCTTGGAATACCTGCATCAAAAATTACTTAATCAAGGGGGTCTAGAAAGTTCGGCATTAGAAATACTAAAAAAATTCTGCCAGGATATTTCTGAAATTTCTCCGCTCGTGTTTGCGCATCGAGACTATCATTGCAGAAATTTACTAATTAGAGATGAAACTCTCTTTATGATCGATTTTCAGGATGCACGATTAGGTTCTCCTCATTATGATCTCGCCAGTCTACTATATGATGCCTATGCACCACTCACCGACATAGAACGGTTAGATGTGTTAGGTTCCTATACTAAGGCACTGAAAAACTTTCCAGTTTCCCAACAAATAAATTGGAGCCTCTTTGAGATGCAGATTAAACAGGTGGCCTTTCAACGAACCCTCAAAGCCGCAGGCTCTTTTGCCTCCTTTTTTATTCGCTTTGGAAAATCGACTCACTTCCCTTATATAATCCCCGCGTTAACCTCCGCATTAAACCTTCAGAAGGAGGGTTTGGGAGTTGGCCCCAGTGTTTTAAATATTGAAAAATGGATTACTCTTATTTCTAGGATCCAGATAAAATAACCTCCATGTCGGCCAAGATTAAAAAAGGGATGATTCTTTCTGCCGGTTTAGGAACTCGGCTAAATCCCATTACCCAATCGATTCCCAAGCCACTCATTTCGGTATTAAACACACCCAACATTCTTTATGTTCTTTTTTTACTTAAGCGCGCGGGAATTAGGGATGTGGTCATCAACCTTTTTCATTTACCCAAAAAGATAGAGCAGTTTTTTATTGAAAAAAACTATTTGGGAATGAACTATTTTTTTACTCATGAAGATCCTGTTTTGGGTACTGGGGGAGGATTAAAAAATGCAGAGCCCTTTCTAAAGGACTGTACCTTTGTTTTGGCTAACTGCGATTTTGTATCCAATGTTGATATTGCGAAAAGCATGGAGCGGCATTTTATTAAGAGATCAAAGGCCTCTATGATTCTCATTCAAGATGATTCCAGACAGCATTTATATTCTAAAGTCGGTATTGGCGCCGATGAAACCTTGGTAAGTCTTCCAAAGTTGCAAACTAAAAATGCGGATCGCTTTGGGATTTTTACCGGTATTCACATTTTAGATTCTATGGTGTTCGGTTTTTTAGAATCCAAACCCTGCGGGATTAACGATATTCTTTACCCTAGATTAATGAAGGAATTTTCAGGCGCTGTTCACGCTTTTATTGATCACACTGCTTTTTGGTGTGACACAGGTGACCTGCCAGCGTTCTTACAAACCAATCGGTTTCTTTTGGATCGGCTTCAGCAACAGGATCCTTTAATAACCGACCTATTAAAATCTCTTGAAACCCCCTATATAGAAATGGCGCCTGGAGTGTGGGTAGAAGAGGGCGAGTTACTTCCTGGAAATGTAACCTTTATCGGCCCAGTTTTATTGGGAAGAAATATCTCCTTTGGAAATTCTGTCACCGTGGGCCCCTTTGCCATTCTGGGGGAAAATTCAGTGGTTGGAGATCATTGCACAGTTACCGACTCTGTTTTATTAAATGGTGCTGAACTAGGATCGGGCACTAAAATTTCTCACGTCGTACAATTTAAAAATATATCTCTCTCCGCAAAAACAATCGTCTAAAAAGACATACTGATAGCCTTTGCTTAAATCTTTTTTATGGTCTCCTACCGAGTTAACCTTGAAGGAAGAGGTCCTCTTGCTGAAGGGTTTATTCCCATTCGGCCTTGAATTCCACTTGTGGCAGCACCGGTGAAACGACTAGGTAAAGTTCTAGGGCCTGAACTAGAGCCACCGCGGGCAAATCGTGGACCCCCACCATTAAAGTTTTGGAGTGCATTTCCATTAACATTGGAAACTCCATTATTATTTAGGTAAGGATTGCGACTCATCATCTGCTGCTGAAACATCTGGTTTTGTAGGGCCAGTTGCTGCAAAAGCATCGCTGTACTAGGGTCGGGTTGAGCCACCGCAGGGCGCTGTGGAATATCATCATTAAACCGACTTGGCTGATAGGGCATAAAAGGCGTTTGGCCTGATGGCTGACCTAAAGCACCTAAGGGAAATGGCTGCGGTGGCGGCGGTTGAAAAGGTGGAATCTGTGGAATCTGCGCCTGCTGACCAGGAGGGGTGGTAATCGAAGGGCTTATCTGTGGGCCCTGTTCACTTCGATCGGAGTTTCCTCTAGAGTTATTGGGGCGTTGTGCTTGGTTTAGTGCTCCCTGTAATGCCTTTATCGCCTGCTCATTATCTCTTTCATTGGGATCACGTTGTGCAAGTTCATCTGC
>SHZA01000021.1 GCA_009692515.1 Bdellovibrionales bacterium | reverse complement strand
GAATGATTATTAAAAACTATTAAGGAACGTGGCACTCTGGGCATGAGTGTCTTGTAGGTTCATTCTTTCTCTAGCGCAAAGTAATCGGGGAGGCGTTTGGGTAGTACTGGGTAGCGTTTTCTATTTCAAAAGAGGACGGAGGGAGCTTTACGACCTCCGTCCCCTATCAGAATTATTTAATCCATTTCTGGATTAAGATTATTAGAGCGGCCTTTTCACCGGAATTGATACGTATCATTGCAGGTACCCTGCTTAGAGCCGCAAGAATTTGTGCTTTTGTTTTGGATGCTCCATCTTTGAATAAAACACCGTTTGTAATTGAAACTGAATGGCATCCATTACAAGTTGTAGTAATTTGGTTTAATTCATTGGTTCTATTGGTTTCTTGTGACGCATTAGATGATGAGGTCTGTGCTGATCGATTTACACCACTAGCTGGTGAAATGGTTACTGGAGAAAACGACACTGGAGTTCCAGATTTAAACTCACCCTGGGCATTTACAAACCATTGCTTCATTGGGGTGTTTTGAAAGGGAGTGAAAGAAACTAAAGCCCCCTGAAACCCTGTTCGTGTTTCTATAAGTTTATCGAATGCCTTTTTTACGCTATCGGCGGTGGTTCCTAAGTGCAGTCTTTGAGTTTCGTTTTGAAGAGACATGTCTAGAAATTTATTTCTACCCTCTTTAAAAGATAAAGCATCAATTATTCTATCTGCTAGCTCACCATTTCCATACTTTTTCTGCCCTTCAGCAAAAGAGAGAAGCGAGTTTACGTCTAGATTTTTTCTTAACCACTCCTTGGCCTGTTCATTTCCTTCAGAGGCCTGTTTTATTTTTTCTAAGGTTTCTTGATTCTTTTCACCTACGATTTTAAATGCTTTCGTAAATTCTTCATTATACTTTTCAGCAGATTCTTCTTTTGAGGGCTCTTGTGTATAGCTTTTGGCGCCCCAAATAAGACGATCCATTAGCGCAATATACCGGTCCTCTCCACCATTTGGTTTTTTGTTTTTTTCCAAATCCCTTTCCTTTGTAGCCGCTGTAATGACCTTCTCGGCTTGTAATTTATTTATCATTCCCATTAACTCTGCAACGAATTGACTACTTTCGGTCTCCTCTTTTGACTTCATAGCCTTCTCTATAGCGCGAGGAAGTTTTTGTGAGAATTTATTCCACACCGTGACCTCTGAAAGAAAAAAATGGGTAGATAAAAACTTCAGTTCTCTATCGGTAAGTAGAATAGGCTCCGACTGCCGCTCTCCAGAAACCGATTGTGAGCTTCCTGTCGATTGCGCTTCATGCCCCTGATTGCTCGCTGATTCAGCAATTGACCGGGGTGTATAGGTTAATAAAAGTAAAAATCCAATAGTCCTTATAATGAAATGCTTCATAGGAATGCTCCCTGGGAAAACTCAATACAGAATACAGAATGCAACGCAAGTGCCACTACGCATCAGGAATACATGGGAATGATTCAAACTTTGGTATACAGCCGTATGTTCTTTCTCTTATTGGGAAAACAGATGTTGGCTTATGAATTAAAAATGAGAAATTGAAAAACCAAGAGACAATATGCGCCAATAAATTTTCATATACGGGTAAAGATAATTACTTAAACCATTGAAACTATGTTTTTTTTTATTCGTTGTAACTTGGCATGTCTAAAAGATGCTGAAGTGACAGTGTATACTAAAGGTATCCTCGCAGGTTTTCTTAAATTCTGACGAAAAGAGACATATGATAACTCGTTTATTCCTATTGTTTTGCCTAATAGGCAACAGTTTGGCCCTTCTTGCTGAAGAGGAGCTAATCGATTCCTCGGCTCCTTTTGCTGTGGCAGATCCCTTCGGTGTTTCCCTAGGGGAAGGGGCCTTTCCCGACCCTGAAGCTGTATTTGGGAGGACCTCCGTCCCCAATGGGGACCGCGCCAATGGGGACCGCGTATTTAGAAAAACCTCCGTCCCCAATGGGGATCTTAATTTGGAGGGGGCGTTCGGTATAGGAATTGAGAGTTTATTTAGTGTGGGAGCGGTATCGGAGAGTGATTTTTTTGTTAATTCACAATCTAGCGTAACGAATGGAAAAGAAAAAAACCCCCTGACGATTGAAAAAAACTCGCTCTACATCGACAGGGAACCGACCAGCAATCTCATTAATAGCTACATGGAAATAGGCAACAACGAAGGAAATAGTTTTGTTGCCGAAGCGGCTGAGGCCCAATTTAATCTTTTTACCGCTCAGAAAATTGATAAACCAAAGGTGTTCTCGCTATGGGAGGATCCAGAAATATTAATTAAAGATGAGGCATCTGAAATGCCCTGGGGCTGGAGCTTAGGATCTCAGGCTAATCTAAGCAAACCTAAAAAATCGGGGCTATTTGATTGGTAAATTAAATTCAGCAATCATAGGGGCGTGGTCGGAGGGTCTTTCCCCTTTTCTCTCCTCACGATCAATACTAGCGTGAGTACAAAGCTTTGCTAGAAAATCTGAAGCCAAAACAAAATCTATTCTTAATCCATGGTTTCTTTGAAAACCAAACGATCGATAATCCCACCACGAAAACATTCCACCCTCTTCATGATGAATTCTAAAAACATCGGACAATCCAAGGGCTAGTAAATTAGAAAAATGATCACGCTCAACCTTGGAACATAAAATTTTGCCTTCCCAACTCTTTGGATCATGAACATCTCTATCCTCAGGCGCAATATTAAAATCTCCACCTAAAATAATTGGCTCCTCATTAACTCGATAACTCTCAACTAACTTTTGAAGTCCCTGAAACCAGTTTAATTTGTACTGGAATTTCTCAGAGCCTACCTCCTGACCGTTTGGAACGTAGCAACAAAGAAAGGTAATCCCTCCCATTTTTCCACGAATGACTCTCGCAGCCACATCCTCATAAAAAGGATCCATTCCCAATTGAATCTCCTCCAATGGACCCTTTGAAATAATGGCGACCCCATTATAGGTTTTCTGTCCTAACACCGCGGACTCATAACCCGCTTGACGAATGGCCTCAAAAGGAAATTTTTCTTCCGGACACTTTAACTCTTGAAGCATTAAAATATCCGGCTTCCAACGATCTAAAAACGCAAGAACTCTTTCCAATCGAACATTAATAGAATTTACGTTCCAGGTGACTACTTTCAGCATGAGGCGTATCCTAAGGAACAATGATCTCGAAGAAAACAACTAAAATAAAAAAGGTGGTTTTGGGCTATATTATTACCAAAAACAAAAGAGAGGCCCAATCCATTGGAACCGTTTTACTAAAAAAAAAACTGGCCGGATGTGTCAATATAATTCCCAGTATCGAGTCCTGTTATTATTGGAAAAATAAGATCGAAAAAGGACACGAATCTATTTTATTGGTAAAAAGTTTGCAAAGTAAAACACAGGAAATTATCACAGAGGTGAAAAGACTGCATTCCTACTCGGTACCTTGTATTATGTTTGTGAATATTTCAGAGATCAATCCTGAATACTTCAAATGGCTTACCGACAGCATTTAGCGAAAATATAAAGTGAATCCAAAAAATGTAAAAGAGGTCAACTATGAATGACAAAAATATAAGTTTTATGCGTAATCTTTGCATGGGAAAAATCTCAGAGGAGATTCTCTTTCCCTTTCCATCGATGAAGGAAGAGGAAAAAGAGGTTTTGAAAACCACCTTTGATTCCTTACGCTCTTGGCTTAAAGGACGCGATGTCGAATTTAGAAAGTGGGATAAGGCAGGAGAACTTCCTAAAGAGTTTTTAGCAGAAATGAAACAGATGGGACTCTTTGGTTTTGTAATTCCTGAGAGCTTTGGTGGATTAGGTTTTTCTTCAAGTGCCTATTCAAGAACCATTCAAGAGCTTTGCCAATACGACGGTTCTATTGCCATTACAGCAGGCGCCCATAGCTCTATCGGAATGAGAGGCTTATTATTGTTTGGAACCGAAATGCAAAAGGAAAAATATTTAGCCAAGTTAGCGACTGGAGAAATGATCGCTGCCTTTTGTCTTACCGAAAGTACGGCGGGATCGGATGCGGCCGGAATTAAAACTAGAGCCGTGAGAGAGGGTGATGATTGGATTCTTAATGGGGAAAAGCTGTGGATCACCAACGGAGGCATTGCCGATTTCTTTACCGTATTTGCTAAAACAGATAATGAAAAAGGGCAAATGACCGCTTTTATTGTCACCAGAGATCTTCCTGGTGTCACGTCAGGTCCGCATGAAGATAAAATGGGCCTACGTGCTAGCTCTACCACGACGCTAAACTTCGATAATGTTCGTTTATCTAAAGAACATGTTCTTGGTGAAGTGGGGAAGGGTTTCAAAGTCGCAATGAAAATCCTAAATGTAGGACGCACAGGCTTAGGCGGGGGTAGCATTGGAGCGATGAAAAAGGTGATTCGACTCTCCTCACAACATGCCAAGAGCCGCACCCAATTTGGAAAAAACATATCTGAGTTTGGACTCATTCAACAAAAATTAGGACACATGATGGTTGACTGTTACGCAAGCGAAGCTGTGGTTTCTATGGTCGGGGGATTATCTGATCGTGGGTATCAAGATTACGCAGTCGAGGCTGCTATCAGTAAAGTATTTGCGACAGAGTGCTTATGGAGAACCATTGATGAAGGCCTCCAGGTGGCAGGGGGAACGGGGTATATGAGTGAGTATCCCTATGAAAAAATAATGAGAGATTGTCGAATTAACAAAATTTTTGAGGGGACTAATGAAATTTTGAGACTATTCATTGCTCTTACTGCGATGAATGATGTGGCTACGCAATTAAAAGAGGTCGCTCAATCGGTGGGAACTGTGCTGCAGGATCCTATTAAAGGATTTGGAGTCCTATCTGAATACGCTATAAAGCGAGTCAGCCATGTGACCGGCATCAGAAAAGCTACTATCTCCAAAGCACATCCTTCTATCAAAGCTGAGACTGCAATATTTGAAGACTGTACTAAAACTCTTGCCTCTTTTGTTGATAAACTTTTGCGAAAGCATGGAAAACATATCGTAGAAAAACAATTCGCTACTAGAAGGCTCGCCGATATCATGATCGATCTGTTTGCTCTGGCTTGCGTAATAAGTCGAGTGACCTCTGCTATCAACGAGAAAGGCATCGAAGCGAGTCAAAAGGAGCAGGAGATTCTTCAGGTGTTTTCAGGACAAGTGGCTAGAAGAGTTAGCGGTAATTTTAGTAAAATAGATGATAACGACGACGAACAAATTATTTCATTGGCTCTCGATGCTATAGAAAAAGAGGGTTATAGTTGGGATACTATTTAATAGAAAATATTTAAGGAAACAGTTGTTTAAAGTCTGAATTGTTTTCGTAGATTTTTCTATACCAATAGTAGGTGCTTAATACATTAGCGACATAGTCTCTGGTTTCTCGATAGGGAATTAAGTCGATACCTAAAATAACATCCTTTACGGGGTATCTTTTTTCCCAATTATGAACTTGAGGTTCCCCTGCGTTATAGGCGGCTAAAGCCTTAGGTAAATTCCCATTCATTTCAGTTAAAACTTTGCTGAAGTATCCAGAGGCAATTGAGATATTGATTTCGGGATCTAAAAGATTAAAAGTCCCGTTAGGGTGAAGGACCTTAACCGTATCTGGATTCATTTGCAGGAGCCCCTGTGCATTGGCGGGGGAAATAGCTCTGGGATAAAAAGAACTTTCTCTTCTTGCGATAGCTAACAATAAATAGGGACTAATACGGCCACTCGATTTTTGAAACAATGGAAAAAACGCTCTGGGATAATTCAAAGTAATACTTTCTCTTGAGATCAGTTCCGGGTGAAACATTAAAATGCCTGGTAGTTGAACTACCTTTGCGTGATCATCACCCATTTGAGCGAGGGATAATCTTACGGCCGGTTCTAGGACAGAGGGCTGGGTCAGTAACCAATCTACGATCACATGAGCGCTTTCTAAAAATCCTAAGCGGTTTAATATTTCCACACTCGCGATGTCATTATTAAATTTCTTAAATTTCACAGAACGATTAGCAAAGGAAATACTTCGCGAATATTCTGGAATAGGCTCCCTGTTTTCGTAATAGGAAGCGACTAAATTATGAAAAGAAAATCGGTGCTGTTTGGCAAGCTTGTTTAAAGCGGTGGCTACGCCCACGGAATCATTAAGTTCCTTTTGTGATCGATAGAGCCAATAGGTCGATCTTCCAGAATAGGCATCGGTAGGATTTATTTTTGATAGAATTTTAGCAGCCGCTTTATAGTCTTTGTTCCAGAAATAAAAAATACCGGCTCTAGTCCAAAAATGTTCCCTATCGTTTAGATTCATTTTGCTGCAATTACCCCCTTTTACATAAAGCTCAGCTAGGGTGGCATAAGAGATCTCATCGGGAAGGTAATCTTCTAAAGTAGCTGCTGTGGCAATGGCAGTATTGTTGGGACATCTGTTTTCCTGGATTGATCGACTGGCGATTAAAAGCAACTCGGGTTGAGTCAGCCCTAAGAATCCCTTTAAAAGATTAGGAATTTGTGTTTTTCGTAAGGAGGTCCAATTTAAAATAGTGCTTTTTGAAAAGGTGGGAGTTAGCGGAACGAGCGGTTTGGTTGCTGAAGGGGTATAGATTGTTGTTTTTTGAGCTAATAACTGTTTTAAAACCTTAAGTTTTCGGAACGGACCACATAAGGGTGATGAGCTTTTTTTTGCGCAATTTAATTTTGAGAATTCATGAAAAGATTCGTGATTTGGTAGGCCTCTCAAAATGGCGTCAAAGGCCTTAGCTAAAGGATATTCTGGATCGGAGAGTATCTCCTCTCGGGATAGGAGAGAACTTTCATTTCTTAATGTGAATGATGTCGTCGAACAACTTAAAAGACTAAAGAGATAAAAGATCACTAGCAGTGAGCGAATCATAACCTACCGCTTTCTTTTTCTAAGTGTTGGTTTGATTTGAATTATAGACCTTCAAAATAATATTGCAAAGCTTAGGGGGCCGTTTCAAGAAATGGCCCCAAAAAAACGATCGTTATGAAGGGGTAGGTAGAACGCAGAACCCCTGCTCGGGAACCCTTAAGCTTGAGTTAAATCTGGCCGACATATTCTGAAATGCAATGATGCCTGTGAGTTCGATAATTTGAGTGGGATTAAAAAAGGTCTGCAGATTTATGAGCAGTTCATCGGTCACCTCATTTTCTTTGCCACTCATCGCCTCTGCATATTCCAGTACCCCTTTTTCTTGATTAGAAAATAACGCGCTCTCTCGCCATGAACTTACGGCTAGAACCTTTTCTTGCGACTGCAATCTTTCCATCAAAAGAAGTGAGTTGATATCTACGCAATAGTGGCAACCATTAACCTGTGCGACTCGCACCATGGCTAAACTTCGTATTGCCGGTGAAATGCAAGATTTTTTCCGCTCAATCACCTGATAAAATAAAATAAATATAACCGTTTGCCATGGGGAATATCCCCATAAAAGAGTGGGATTTAAAATTTGTCCAAATTTTTTTTTCTGAATCGCAAATAGGATTCTAAGAAACCAGGGATACTCTTTTAACTCTTTATAGGGAATACGTGGAGGCATGTAAAAAATTATCTATGATTTTCAATGGCTTGGATAGAAATATGTCCTACTAAATCGATCTTTAGTCCACTTTTGTTTCCATTTAAAACAGAAAATATTGATAGATGAGTTGTCGTCAGTAGTAACGCGATGAGTTACTAAGGGTTTCTTAAGTTGCCAATAAGGGAAAAGGCCAAGTAAGGTATTACTTATTCACGTAAAGATTAGGAATATTTTATGAAATCAAGAATCCTCATGCTAACCACCTTTTGTAGTTTGTGTATGGGGAGTTCTACCGAGTCTCTTCAGATTACAAAAATTCAAAACTGTCAAAAACCTGTATTGACCAGTCTTGCAAAGCTGGGAGCCCAGCCGATAGGTATTCAAAAAGAGATAGAGCGTTCTCGTTTGAACTTTTATTTAGGTCGGTGCGCTCTGAATGAAGATAATGTAGAAATTGCAGTTCCTTTTTTTGAGCAGGGCCAAGAACGAGCTGAAGCGGCTATTGAAATATCAAAAGAGGATGCCTCCGCCTCTTTTTGGTGGGCAGCTAATAAGGGTGCCGTTGCCGATTTGAAAAGAAATATGGGGGCTTTAAAAACGGTCAAGGATGTTGAGGAGAGATTAATATCGATCCGATTAAAAGATCCCTTATTGGCCTTTTCTGGTCCTGATCGTGTTCTCGGAAAAATTTATCAAAAAGCACCTCGGTTTATTTCTATAGGCTCCTCTAGTAAAGCAGAAGATTGCTTTAATCGTGCCTTAGAAAAGTTTCCTAAGTTTCCTGGAAATATCATCGCGATGGCTGAGTTTTATGACGATGAAGGCCGCAAAGAGGAGGCTCAAAAACTTATTACTAAATTAATGGCTAGTCAGGAGATTGAAACCGGGGATTACGGTGATTTTAATATTGAAAAGGACGAGTGGAATCTGGTCGCTAATCATTTAATCAAAAAGTGGAATACTAAAAGTGAGTAATAGGCATTTTGATTATGACTGTATCTTTGTCGGTGGGGGCTTAGCTAATTGTCTTTTCGCCTATTGGATGAAGAAAAACAAACCCGAGCTAAAACTATTAGTTTTAGAGAAGGCAGATCGTCTTGGAGGGAATCATACCTGGTCTTTTCATGAAAGAGATCTATCCGTTTCACAAATGGATATTATCAAACCTTTTATTTCAAAAGAATGGCCAGGTTATAGTGTGGCCTTTCCTAAATACAGTAGGAAGATATCTTCACGATATTTTTCAGTTCGTTCAGAGAGCTTTTATGAAAAAATAATCAAGGAGCTTACTTTTGAGTTTGGTGTGGATGTCATAGGAGTGGCTCCTCACAATGTGACAGCTAAAGGCGCAAAAAACTGGTCTGCAAGGTGTGTCGTCGATGGCAGAGGATTTGCTGAAATTAATCCTGAAATGGTGGGGTATCAAAAATTTTTAGGACTCGAGATCATCTTGGAATCTCCTCATGGATTAACGCTTCCTCTTTTAATGGATGCAAAGTGCCCTCAAGAAAATGGTTTCCGGTTTTTTTATTGTTTGCCTTGGGATGAAAGAACTCTTTTGATTGAAGACACTCGCTACTCCGATACTGGAGAGGTTGATTTAGATTATTTTCGAGCCGAAATAAAAAAATATTGTGATCAAAAAGGATGGAGAATTCTGAAAATAGTTCGTGAAGAGGTGGGCTCTCTTCCCATTCCGTTACGAGCTAGATTTTTAGGCTTTAATGATCAAAACCCTGATCACTGGATGCAAAAGTTAGTTTCGTGTGTGGGTGTTAGAGGTGGTTTTTTCCATTCTACTACGGGATATTCCCTCTCTGAAGCTATTCGCTTGGTTCATAGGTTAAGAAATATAAAGGAATTAAGCCAAGAAGTATTGCTACCGATAGTATCACACGAATCAAAAAAAACGGTGCGACGTCAATGGTTTTTTAGATTGTTAAATCGGATGCTTTTTGCGGGAATTGAACCCAACTCTCGTTATAAAATGTTGGAATTTTTTTATAAAATGCCTCAAGGGCTCATCGGTAGATTCTATGCGGGGCGTTTATGGCCTACCGATTACATTAGAATTTTTTTAGGTGTTCCGCCTATCAAAGTGAAAGATGCCTTGAAATGTATTTTACATAATCGGGAGAGAATCCATGGATAAGGTGATCACAACGCTATTGCCTAAGCCCAATGAGATTGGGGCTTTACTGGATCTTCGGTGGGGGTCGGAGGTTGAAGGGGTGATGGACTCTTTTCTTCTGACGCCCTTACGAGAATTTTTAGAGCGGCCCGGGAAAAAATTGCGGGCACGAATGGTAGAGATCGGATTTGAGCTCGCTTCAGGATCCTCTGAGTCGATGGAAAGTCGGTCGAACTATCCTTGGGTTAAAAAGGCTAGTGATCTTTTAGAATCACTTCACTCGGCATCTCTTATTATTGATGACATTCAGGATAACAGTGAAATGCGTCGTGGAGAACCCACTGTCCATCGTAAGCATGGAATGCCCCTAGCGTTGAATGCTGGAAATTGGCTGTATTTTTGGCCGTTGCAAAATGTGGATCGGTGGGAGGTGTCTGCCGAAACTAAACTTAATATTTATCGTGTGTGTCATCGCGGCCTACTAAGAGCCCATTTTGGTCAAGCGCTAGATGTCGGCTTAAATATTTTTGAGGTACCTCAGGAAAAGGTAAAGGCCACATGTTTAGCTTCGCTTGAACTAAAAAGTGGCGCATTAACGGCTATGGCCCTAGCTCTAGGTGCCGTATTGGGCGGCGCTAATACGGAATTAGAATCTGTGTGTGATCAATTTGGTCATGCCTTTGGGATTGCACTTCAGATGTTTGATGATGCAGGAAATACGACGATTGAAGGACCAAAGCAGTTTGAAGATCTTTTGTTGAAGCGCCCTTCTTGGATCGTGGCAATGGCTGCTGAGAGTTTATCCGCAGTTGATTATCTTGAGTTCTCTAATCGAGTTAAGTGTCTACCCAATTCTGAACCTCTCAAAACCTGGTTAGCAGAAAATCCCATTATTAGGGGTGCTAGACAAGAGGCGAAGATATATTTAGACGGTGCTTTAAATATTTTAGATTCAGATCTTCTTAAAGACGGGATCAAGGGCAAACAACACCTTAGGGAATTAACAGAAATATTAGTGAGGGCTTATGTCTAGTCAAAAAAAAGCAGCTGTGATTGGTAGTGGTTTCGGTGGCCTTGCTGCAGCGATTCGTTTGCAATCGGCTGGAATTCAGACCACGATCTTTGAAAAAAGAGATATTCCCGGTGGTAGAGCCTATGTCTTTAAGCAGGATGGTTTTTCTTTCGATGCTGGGCCGACAGTTATTACGGCACCCGATTGTTTAAAGGAGCTATTTACTTTATCGGGCAGAAAACTCGAGGACTATTGTGAACTACTGCCGGTAACGCCATTTTATCGACTGTGTTGGGAGGATGGTTACATCTTCGACTACACGGCAGATATGAAAAATACGTTAAAACAGATTGGCGATAAATCTCCATGCGACGTTAAAAATTATCAGAAATTTTTAGAGTATTCAAAAAAGGTATTTGATGCAGGGTATACCGATCTTGCTCATGTTCCCTTTCTTAATATTTGGAGCATGCTTAGAGTGGCTCCTCAGCTCATCAAACTTCAGGCAAATCGAAGTGTGTATTCTATGGTCTCTAAATTCATAAAAGATCCACAGCTACGTGAGGCCTTTAGTTTTCACTCGCTTCTTGTGGGAGGAAATCCATTTCAGACGAGTAGTATTTACACCTTAATTCACTATTTGGAACGAAAGTGGGGCGTATTTTTTGCCAAAGGGGGAACTCACGCCTTAGTGATGTCTTTAGTGAAGTTGTTTGAAGATTTAGGTGGGCAGATCCATTGCAATGCAGAGATCGAAGAGATTACGACCCACGATGGTAAGGTTACGGGACTAAAAAATAAAAAAGGTGAAGTCACCCCTTTTGATTTAGTTGTCAGTAATGCAGATGTAGCGCATACCTACCAACATCTTTTAAAAAAGACTCCAGAACTGCAAAAAATGAGAAGTAAAATAGAGAAAATGCATTACAGCATGTCCTTATTTTTAATCTATTTCGGAACGAATCGAAAGTATCCTCACTTAGCTCATCATAATGTGCTGTTTGGGCCGCGCTATAAAGCCTTGCTACACGATATTTTTACTAAGGGTGTTTTGCCCGATGATTTTTCTTTGTATCTCCATGCTCCATCGGTCACAGATCCATCTTTGGCCCCAGAAGGGTGTGAAAATTTCTATGTACTATCACCGGTGTCTCACCTTGGTAAAATGGATATCGATTGGAAGGTAGAGGGGCCTAAGTACGCCGATAAGATCATGAAGTATTTAGAGGCTAGATACATACCAGGATTACAAAAACATTTAGTCACACAGAAAATTTTTACACCTCAAGATTTTAAAACTGAATTAAATGCTCATCATGGCTCTGCCTTTTCTTTAGAACCGAGATTGACTCAAAGTGCTTATTTTAGAACTCACAACCGTGATGAAAAAATTAAAGGACTTTATTTTGTGGGCGCTGGAACCCATCCAGGCGCGGGTGTTCCGGGTGTTGTCGGATCTGCGCGGGCCACTGCAGACTTAATCTTACAGGACACTCAGGAGCGAATTGAATTAAAAACCGCAGATACCGATGTGTTATCTCATTGTCAGAAAATGATCGAGGTGGGATCAAAGAGTTTTGCTTTTGCCTCTAAACTATTTAGCGAATCGGCGAGAAGCGCTGCCGTGTGTTTGTATGGTTGGTGTCGATTTTGTGATGATGAAATTGATAAGGCTACAAGCCATAAAGAGGAAAAGGTTACAAGACTAAGAGAGTTAACAGAGGCTGCTTATAAGAATCCTCAGAATCTTCCTGTAGAATTTAAGGCATTAGGGCTGATAGCAGAGCAATATCAAATTCCCGCCTATTATCCTCTGGAGTTGATCGAGGGGATGAAAATGGATGTCAACGCAACTCGGTATGAAACGATTGAGGAGCTCAATCTGTATTGTTACCGAGTGGCAGGAGTGGTGGGACTCATGATGTCGCATGTGATGGGAGTGAGTGAACAGGAGGCTCTTAAAAATGCCTCCGATCTTGGAAGTGCGATGCAGCTCACCAATATTTCTAGAGACATCTTGGAAGACTTCAACATGAACCGAGTTTATTTACCTCTACAGTGGTTAAAAGAGGTTGAGGTGCTTCCAGAGGAGGTTGGACTGCCAGAGCATCGCCAGGCGGTGGCTTATGTAGTCAGAAAATTATTAAAGCAGGCTGAGGTCTATTATAAATCGGGTAATAGTGGGCTTCGATATCTATCCTTTCGTTCTGCCTTAGCGGTCGGTGTCGCAAGTTGTGTTTATTCAGCGATTGGTAAAAAAGTATTACGACGAGGGGAGCGGGCTTGGGATTCAAGAACTGTAGTGTCATCTACAGAAAAGATTTTCTGCGCGATTAAGGGGCTTGGATTAGTTTTAATGACTATTCCATACCGATTGGCCAGACCGTGGAAGCGGAGTATGATTACTACATTATGGAGACAAACATGGAGTACACCAGAAACTTTATAGAGGACACCTTTTTTTATGCCCGTAGGATGAAGACCTTCGACCGAGTCGATTGGCAGGTCTATTTTGCCTGGGTGGGTTTGATGCTGGGCCTTTTGTTTTCGGTTTGTGGTTTTATTGGAATTGGATTTTATTCCGGAGTGAAGTATCCCTCTTACGTTTGGAACTTACCTTTAGGAACCTTTGTTTTTATTGTGGCCATTTCTTTTGATACGATTGGGCACCGTACCGTGTACAAACAGGCTTTGCAAAAAGGTGAAGCGTTAATTCATCATATTACTATCGGTGCGGGAATTTCAAGCTGTCTACTCTTGTGTCTTGCCTATACTTGGCCTGAGTTTTTAAAAATTCCATCTCTCTGTTTAGTAGCGCTATCTATTTTTTACAGTGTCATTGATGAACTCATGCATTGGTTTCGATTTTATCAAGGTAATTCAGATCGTATTGAGATGTGGAGTCATTTTTTTATTTTTCTAGGACACACAGTGATGATTGTAACCTGGAGTTATTGGTTTTTAATGGGATATCCTGGAGTGAAAGAGACACTACAATTTTTGCCACTATAGGGGGAATCATGCTTGGGGTGATCGGCGGAACTGGTTTATACCAAATGGAGGCCCTTCAGGGGGTCCAAAAAAAAAGCATCACTACGCCCTTTGGTAATCCCTCGGCTGAAATTACAATAGGAAATTTTCAGGGCAATGAAATCGCCTTTCTTCCCAGACATGGCGCTCATCACGAACGACTCCCTAGTGAAATAAATTATCGTGCTAATATTTGGGCATTAAAATCTATCGGCGTGAAAAGAATTATTAGCGTGTCTGCAGTGGGTAGTCTAGAGGCCTCTATTCGGCCTGGAGAGCTTGCCATTCCCACTCAGTATTTAGATTGGACTAGAGGGCAGCGACCTTCCACCTTTTTTGGCGAGGGTCTAGTCGGACATGTTTCTACGGCCGAGCCCACATGCCCTTTACTTATTCAAACTCTTAAAAAAGCGGCAGAAGAGTTAGGCGTTATGCTGCACACAGGAAAAACTTATGCCTGTGTAGAAGGGCCCAGATTGGGAACTCGAGCAGAAAGTTTTTTTCTAAAAAATAATGGGTGTCATTTAGTGGGAATGACAAATGTCCCTGAAGTATTTCTTTGTAGAGAGGCGCAGATCTCCTATTGCACCTTGGCCGTGGTGACCGATTATGATTGTTGGCTAGAGGATCCCAATCAACATGTGAGTGTTGAAAAGGTAATGGCCCTTTACATGAGTGCTATTGGAACTGTGCAAAATCTACTTAAAAAAGTTTTTGTACAACGAGTCGATGAGGATCTTTCTGATTGTCGACGAAGTTTATCGGGAGCTATTGTGACCTCTCCCATTCCTACAGCTAAGGTAGAGATGCTTAGAGTTTTAAAATTATAAAATGAAATTGGCCATAAAACTTTCTATCATTATTCCTATCGGTCCTGGGGATGACAGTTGGAGATCACTTCTAAGAGAATTAGAGCCTCTTTTATCTAAGGCCGAAATAATATTCACGAGCAGTGAAGCTATCTCATTACCGAAAGAGTGGAACGAAGATTCTCTAGTTAAAAGGATCACAGCTCCTCTGGGTAGAGCAAAACAGATGAATGCAGGCGTTACCCAAGCGACGGGAGAGGTCTTTTGGTTTCTTCATTCCGACTCGAAATTTTCGGCGAGTACTTTAGTGGCCGTAGATAAATTATTACAAAAATCTATAAAAGGGATCTACTTTTTTGATCTCTCATTTTTTGAAGGTCCATTATTAATGAATCTCAATAGAATAGGGGTGTGGATTCGTTCTCGGTTGTTAAAACTTCCATTTGGTGATCAGGGATTTATCATGACTCGCCAAGTGTTTCAGCATCTGGGTGGCTTTTCTGAAACGGCCCTTTATGGAGAGGATCATCTTTTGATCTGGAGAGCGCACCAATTGAGGATTCCAGTAAAACCAATACAGGCCTTGCTTTTGACTAGTGGGAGAAAATATTCTGATAATGGATGGCTGAGTACGACCCAAAGGCATTTAAGGCTAACCTACCAGCAGGGAAAAGTTGAGTGGCAAAGAATACAAAAAGAGAAAAAGGAATAGGCCGATGACCGCGGTCGCTATTTTTGTGAAAACGCCTGGCCAGTCGTCGATAAAAACGCGATTAGCAGAGGTGATCGGTAAAGAGAAGGCTGAATCCTTTTATTTGCTGTCCTGTGATTGGACCTTTCAAACCGTACAACAGTTGGCCAAGTCCTCTAAGGCACATCCCTTTTGGGCAGTAGCGGAGAAAGAGGGAATGGCCTCTTCGTTGTGGCAAAATTTTGATAGGGTGTGCCAGGGAGAGGGTTCTCTTGGGGATAGACTTCATTGTGTTTACTCTGAATTGCTCCAGCGATTTGGGTCTGTCGTGGTTCTCGGGGCCGATTCACCAGAGCTTACTATAAAGGCCGTTCAGGATGCCGTTCAGGAGGTGGGTGAAAGAGAAAAAACACCCTTTGTTATCGGCGAGACTCCAGATGGTGGGTTCTATCTTTTTGGGGGAAGAAAAACTATTCCTGCAGAGTTATGGCGGTCGGTTTCGTATAGTGAAAGCAGTACGGCACTGGACCTTAAAAATAAAATTTCAGAACTAGGTGTCGTAAAGCCATTGGTATCCTGTGCAGATGTCGATGTACTAGCGGATCTGAAGGCGGTTTATGGTCGCCTAAAAAAGAATCACCCTCACAAATATTCAGAGCTTCTCGCTCTTAATTTAATCTGAGATAATTCCTTTTGTGGAAATTTCACTTTATCTTTTATCTCTAATCGGATCTGGCGCAGGGTTTATGACCCAAATGTTAGTGTCGGGTTACTGGGCTACCGCATTTAGTAATGATATTTTTTATTACTCAATTAATTTAGCCTTTTATTTATTAGCGCTCGGGGTAGGAAGTCTCCTTTCTAATCGGTTTAAAACCCCCACCTTTAACCACTTAGGCCATTTAATTATCGGGTTATTAGCCGTCACCGGATTTTCAATACCCTTTTTAAAATGGGGAATCGGCCATTTTGGAAATACGGTCCTGTTCCCTATAGGGGTGGTCACTCTAGCTGGGGTGCTTAATGGACTTATAGTGCCTCTCACTTTACGCATTGGAGTGAAATACCCCAGAATGTCCTTGGGAACCCTATTTTTTATTGATTATAGCGCAGCTACTTTATTTGCCTTTCTTTTTACCTTTGTTTTTCTTATTCCACTTGGGTATTCGAAGACAGCGTTGTTAATTTCAATCAGTTCTACTCTTATTGTGACCTCTCTTTTTATTTTTCAGGGAAAAAAGATCACACTCACAACCATGAGTTTAATAGTTGCGACGCTGGTATTGCCCACTAGTTTTTATTTCGGTTCTGGGGGGCATGTGGCACCTCGAATGGATCGTAGTGGCGTGGCTAAAATTCTCCATAATGAGCAAAGTCATTATCAAAAAATAGTATTAACTGAGGAGACCTCTGAAGAGAATCGGTTTGAATCTAAATTAAAACATGTTCTCTTTTTAGATGGGTTCGTTCAATTTAGTACCCTTGACGAAAAGACCTACCATTTTTGCCTGGTAGATGTTCCTCTCATGGCCGGTTGGTATCAGAAACAGCCGATTAAAAAGGTTTTGATATTGGGAGGTGGCGATGGTCTGGCCGCTAGAAACCTTCTTAATCATTCTGAAGTTGAAGGTATTACTTTAGTCGAATTAGATCCCTCTATGATTAAATTGGCGACAGAAAATGCAATAGTCAGAGACTACAATAAAGACTCACTTAAAAATTCTAAGGTGGAGGTCATTATAGATGATGCTTTTAGGTGGGTGCAGGAGAACCAGGTGAGTTTAAAGGGGCAATTTGATCTAATTCTAATAGATTTTCCTGCACCCAAAAACTTAACCTTAGCTAGATTGTTTGCAGCCGAATTTTATCGCTCGGCCTTTACCTTATTAAAACCTAATGGGTTGGTGTCTATTCAGGCAGGCCCCTCCTATTCTTTTGAAGATCCTACGAGAAAAACTATTTCTGAGGTCACAGCCTCCATTTTAAAGACGATCGAGTCGATAGATTATCATGCCTTTCCTTATGTCACCCCTCAAGATAGTGAGGCCTTCGTGTTCGCCACCAAGGATAGGACCTTTGATATGGAAACCTTTAGCAAGAGTATTGGAATTAATACTGGAGGATGGCTGGGAGTATTGTGCCGCTACGATAAGGGATGGAAGATTCCCAATGTAGAAAAAAATACACTAAATACATTACGGTTAAGCCAATACATGTTGTCTTGGTTTAGAAAAGCTGGAGATATTTTCTTTTATTATCGCGGAAACCATCTAGTGCTATTACCTGATTAGAATTTTATTTCTGTACACTCTGTGGATAACGCCACTGTCGATCCTTTTGGATCACTGGGATAGGGAAGAACTACACTCATTGTGAGATTCTTGTTTCGTCTAATTAGAATGGCTTGGTACATGCTTTCTTTTTTGTCTTGATAGGTTAAATATAAATTACAAGTTTTTGTACTCAGGCTTTTATTAGCTAACGTAAAGTAGAGTGAGAAAAAACCTGGGTTATAATCAAGAGTATAATCGCAATTTAATGCAACCCCCTGTTCTGGCTTGAGGGTTTGGCAAATAAATCTGGGAGTCGCCTGAAATCTTTGAAGGTCACTAAGAAATAAAGAGACTACAAAAGCGAAGTAAACTCCTAGAGAAAGTTTAGGATATCTACCTACAGGAGAGTTTTTTTTTATCCGTTTAAAATAATAAAAGACCGCCATCGATAATAGAACAGAAAGAAAACTATAGGCGATTAAAAACACCCATGGGTAATAGGTCGCAGGAATGAGATTTAGACCGTAGATACAAGCCAATTGAGAACAGTTAGGGTCTGCCATTCCATTAAAAATAAACCGAGAGAGCATCAAAGTAGAGAATGGCAAAATGAAGGATAAAAGATAGGGAACCTTCGAGGCTGAGGCGAATAGTTTTCGCAAGGCGTACAGCAGAGGCAAAATAAGAAGAGGATAGTAGGACAGGTAAAATTCAACTTGGGATAGCCCAGGTTGAAAGCGAGATTCAGCATGTCCGAGTAAAGAGGATTTAAAAAAACAGAACCAAATGGCATCGATGCCCCAAACTAAAAAATGGGGTAGTGCCGCGCCTAAGGTAGCAATAGCGAGTGAGGGCAATTTAAACCATCCCGAAAGTCCGAATCCCAAAAGTGAAAGCAGTGAAAAAGAAAAAAATAGGCCCTCTCTGAACGAGTAGTGAGTGAGAAGAAAACTTGCGTAACTAAAGTAAAAAACAATACAAAGCCCGCTAATAATTCTTAGTTGAAAACTATTTTTTAGTTTAGCCATGAGTTCTCCAATACTAGTAGTGAAAGTGTTTTATTTTTTCGCCTTTAGTGCCAAGTTCGGTCATGGCTTCAATGCCTATTTCTAAATGCAGGTCAACGTATTTTGCCGTTACATTTTTGTCGCTTTCTTCGGTTTTGACCCCCTCCGGAGTCATGGGCACATCGGAGACAAGTAATAAAGCCCCTCGCGCAATTTCATTTACAAGCCCTACCGAAAATAGGGTGGCCGTTTCCATATCGATCCCAATCACTCTAAGTTGAGTGAGCCGCGCTCGAAAGGGCTCGTCATGCTCCCAAACTCTCCGGTTGGTGGTATAGACAACTCCGGTTCGATATTCCAAGCCGGCTTGAACAATTTTTTCAGATACAAATTTATGAAGTTTAAAAGAGGGCATCGCAGGAACTTCGGGCGGCACGTAGTCATTAGAGGTTCCCTCTCCTCTAATAGCGGCCATAGGTAAAATAAAGTGACCGATTTCCGTCGATTTTTTTATCCCGCCACATTTTCCTAGGAAAAGAACACCTTCTGGTTTGACCGCGGTGAGCAAATCCATGATGGTAGCTGCATTGGCAGAACCAATTCCAAAATTGATAATAGTGAGTCCCTGTTTATTGGT
The DNA here is from genome assembly GCA_009692515.1 of Bdellovibrionales bacterium. Taxonomy (GTDB): domain Bacteria; phylum Bdellovibrionota; class FAC87; order UBA2466; family UBA2466; genus UBA2466. The sequence goes on along the minus strand of SHZA01000021.1, from coordinate 11,673 downwards.
GGCGGTTTGCATGGGGCGATCCATCCCTCTGACAGGAACGCCAAATCTATTTGCAAATTTATGAACGTAGGTGTGAAAGTTGGTTAGAAGAATGTACTTTCCAAATTCTTCGATTGCGGTTCCAGTATATCGAGGCAACCAATTTTTTACGATAATCTCTTTTTCATGCATAGTGAAGGCCCTAAAATTGAACAAAGTTAATTTTATTGTACTACTATTTTGAAAGTATATCTTTTTTACTAAGGTGGTCGGCAGGGCAATAAAAAAAGTGCTATTTTTTGTCTAACTTTTATACAGATGGTTAACCTATAGACAATTTCAATAACATTAGTCGCTTGGTTTATGCTTAAACAACTGACTGAAATACGGAATCCCAATTGCATCTATAATCGGTTATACTAAAGCTACCATTGAAGGAGCCGCTAGATGAATAGTACAAAACAAGCGCAAGCAATTTTAAGATATTGTCTTTTTATTTTAATGGTTTTTATCAGCGGCTGTCAGATGAAGCCATCGGGCCTAGGGACTAACCGATTGAGTTTTGCTCCTAATCAAGACCTTGTGAATAGAGGGGGAAGTGGAGTTGGGGGGGTCATAACTCTAGAAGATAAAGTGGCCGTAGAAAAGGTAGTGGCTGCGGCAGCTGTTCTTCAGCCCCCAGCAGGTTTAGATACTGCCATTTCTAGGACCCTTCAAGATGAAATGAATCGTGTTATCGCCTTAGAGCGCAGGGCTAAGAATGTGGAAGAAAAGGCAGCGGTCCTGAGTCTGAAGTGGGCTTTAGTTCCTAAGATTCTTACGGCATGTGCTAATAAAATGGGCCAGTTTGCACCCATTCCAGGCCAACCTTTAATAGGTGATTGGAGCGGTAACGGGGGCTGTGGCTTAACTACCTTTGCTATCAATGGCCCCGGAAACAAACAGGTTTACGCAACCGGTGGTGGGATTCCTGGAGGGCAGGTGGGCGCCGCTCCTGACGGAACCTTTACTCTTAGGTCGAGTAGTTTTAATTCTACTAGTGGAGCTGACTCTGGATATCAGAGTTCGGATTTAAGCGGAGTGGGAACTCTTACCGGTAATACTTCTTCGACTACTAAATATGGTACCAGCAATACTCCTTGTAACGTAGCCGTTGAATTGGTAAATCCTAAAAGCCCTATTCCCGGAAACTATCAAAATGCTATGAAATTGATGGGCGCATGTTACCGGAAGTCTTTTGCGTTTTTAGGAATGGATTCTATATTTAATAATATCGATCCTGCGTTAGCAAATCTTTTAGCCGAACAGATGCTTAGATAATATTTCTGCTTGATTATTTATTAATATTTCATGTCTAAATAATAGTTACTTCTCTTCTTTGTTTAAACTAAGATTCATTGAAAGACAAAGGAGTAGGAATGACATCACCCATTCAGTCTCGTTTATTGCAAAAAAAAATATTTTTAGGTTTCTGCTCAATTGTGGGAATCGTTATTTTAATCTTAGCGGCCATTCCTCTGTGGTTTGATGTCGACCATTATCGTCCTCAGATGGTTTCCGTCTCTGAGGAATTTCTTAATGGAAAACTTACTTTAGGAAAACTTACCTTTTCAGTCTGGGGGAAATTAAGATTTAAGGTTGATGGACTTGCACTTACAGATTTAGCAGGGGAGAAAATTTTAGCAGTAAAATATTTTGAAGGAGAAATTTCCCTTCCTTCTATTTTTTCTAAAAGCCCTTGCGTTGTGTTTACGTTAGATAAACCTGAAATTAACATTACAAAAAGTAAACAGGGAAAAATAAATTTATTGGATCTTGTAAAGATCCAGCCAGATCCACTTGCCCATCGGCAAGAAAAAATAAACCAGGAGAGCGAATCCAGGCAAAAGAAAAGCTCGGAGGCTTTACCGAGTGTCGCCCCCTCTTATTTGGCTGAATTTATTAAGAGGCTTCAGGTTGATTTAAGATTAACCGATGCCCAGATTCTTTACAGGGATCCTGCGGCTGAGGTTAACTTAGAATTTAAAAAGGTGAATATAGAAGCGACCCATTTTTCACTCTTGCGACCTAGTCAGATTATGATTGCTGCAGATCTAGAGACGCGTTTTGGAAAATCATTATTAGTAAAAGGGCCTTTCGAATTAAAGGTAGCGATCGATTTTAGACCTCAAGCCAATGATCCCGTAGCCGCAAGAGTGCAAGCTAGTTCCGACTTAACAAAACTTGAGATAGTTCTTGCTAATGGATTTCAAAAGAAAAAAGGAGAGGCCGCCAGTTTTCTTTGTGATTTAGTTAAAACCTCAAAGGATATCAAGGGGGATTTTAGTTTTGAGGTTCCAGGGTTTCAATTGTCTATGAAGACAAAAATGGTCTCTTTCGATAGGCCTCAAGGGGATATTCAATTTAGTTCTGCGGCAATGGATTTAGATAAAATATTGGGGGGTAGAGAAGGGAGCGAATCGGCGAAGACCGATCTTTTAAATAAAAAAGGATCGTCTAGAGGGGCTCAGAAGGTTGCACCTCGTGAAAAAACTGCATCTTTAGATGAAATGCTATTAGAGCTTCGACGAAATTCTATTTTTAAAAATTCTATTTTTAATATTAAGCTGAATTTTAAAAATATTAAAACTCAGGGAATTCGAATTCCTTTTTTAGAATCTTTTGCGATTTTAAAAGGTGGCGTGATCTCCTTGAAGCAACTTAAAATAGATCTTCTAGGCGGCCAAGGAACTGCCATAGGGGAACTTGATTTAATGACACCCATTCCAACCTATCGGTTGAGTGCCGACTTTAAGGGATTACAGTTGGCCCAAGCGATCGACTCCCAATCGGAGCTATTAAAAAATAGTGTCATTGGAAAGGCCCAATTTCAGTTCTCTGGAAAAGGGGAGGGTCTGAATCCTGAAATGGCGAAAACTAAGTTTTCTGGTAAGGGTAGTTTTAAGGTGACAGAGGCTAGATTTATTTCTTTAGATGTGGGCCGGTGGGTAGGCCAGGGCATGGGCCCATCTTTTTTGAAGGTCGTGGAGCAGGTGCCTCTGTTAAAAGGTAAGCAGATGCCATCGCAGGTTACGATTGAGTCTCGGTACGATTTCATTTCTAGTGACTTTACAATTAACAAAGGCATTTTAGAAGCTCCCAATTTTATCGCCAAGGCAGTGAGTCAAAAAGGGTTGGATCTTAAAGGACTGACTGAATTGACCTTGAAGGATTGTGGTTTAAAGGCCAGATGGCAGGTGATCGACACCTACAATCTCACTAAAGCCAGAGATATTTCGCTCGAACAGGGAGGAATCAAGATTGAGCATCTTCTTGCTGAGGGCACCTCTCCCGTGAGCTTTCCGATTGAGATCGATGGCACCTGTCAGGCGCCTCAATTTAATTATGAGGCTATGTCGGGACCGCTCATTAAAGTAGCTCTAAAAAATGTAGCATTTGGGGTGAGTAAAAGGCTAACTCAAGAATTAGGTAAAAGCCTTCAGACAGAGATCATCCATCAGGCTGGAAAGCCTTTGGGAGATGCTTTAAAACATATTTTCGGAAAATAAAACCTGGCTACTCGACAAGTGGCGAAGAATATGGCTCAATATTTCACTTGAAACTGGATCATTGGGGCGTCGACAAGTGGTAAGTCACTGGATTTTGATTCCAGCATTCCCAGGTTCGAATCCTGGCGCCCCAACCAGGTCCTCTAGATATTGAATAACGATTTTGTTCCTTAATTCCGTCTTTTTTACTGCCGTTGAATAGGATCTGAAATAGGGATGCGATGGGCCTTCGCCGCATCGCAAGAAAACCCTCCTTCAATATGAGGTAGATCCGGTTCCCTTTACTAGCCTTCTATTTTTGTTTTCTATGAGATTTAGCTATTTCGCTTGGGATATTCAATCCAGCGGATGAAGTGGCATCATAAATTCTACGATTTGCTAGGCCGGTTATTTTTTTTTAATAACACAGTCACGGGACCCTTTTTTCATTTAAAATATTGGGGGCCCATCTATTAAATTTATTTAAGGGTTAGTAAATAACCTGGGTGGTAGAGCAGGTCGCTTCATTCCCAGCAGAGTCTCTAACTGTGAGAGCGATAGGGAAAGATCCTACATTGTAAATCGCCATGTAAGAGCTAGTGGCGTCGTTGTAGTAGCTATAGGAGGTTTGTGCACTCCAGCTAGTTTTGATATCGACTAATCTCACCGTTCCTACTCCAACTCCTGCGGGTACTACAGCTCTAGCCAAAAAGAATTCTCCTCGATAGGAGGGATTATAGGTGGTAACTGCAGAGCAGGATAAGGTAGTGGGGGTGACTCCTAATATAGTAACGTTATCTGTTAAAGTTGCACCACCGTTACAAAGGGCGCCAGTACTAATCGAGCTGGCTGTGGCAGAAACTGTTTTGTATCCCGCGCTATTAAATCTAACTCTGGCATGGCTGGCTCCAAGATAATCTAAAACGGTTCCGTCTTGAGCAGATAAGGTCGTGAGAGCTAGAGATTGGCCTAAGAGGGTCGAGACATTAAAAGTTACGATGTCGCCCACTTGATAAAAACCGGTTAAGTGGGAGAGTGAACAATTTAAGTTTTGTGCCGGGGCGGTAAAGGTTAACGTGATGGCGGTAGTGGCCTGTTGAGTGGCCGTAGATGCCTCCACATTGACTATGATAGTTCTGGCCTGTCCATCGGTAGTTCCTACGACGATAGTATTTCCCACTGCAGTGAAGGTGACGCCGCCATTAGTAGTAGAAAAATTAATGGTGGGAAGGGTAGAACCAAAGTTACTTGTTTGAGCAGTTAAAGTAATAGAGGAACCTGAAACTACAGTTGAAGAAGGGCTGGCCGCAACACTCACCGAAGGTGCCCCAATAACGGTCACAACTTGAGAACAGGTCACAGCGGTATCTACCGAGTCGGTCATTCTAACAGAGGCTGTTTTTAATCCTGCAACTCCGTAAAAAACGTAAGCAGAAAAATCCCCGGTCCCAGTTTGTGTCAACACACTAGAAGTACTATCGGCACCTGCAGTATAAAGACTAGAGTTATAAGGAGCGACACCACCTGAGACGGTAACTCCCAAGTTAATAAGTGTTCCTACGGGAGCACCTTGATTGTAGACAGAAAAAGCACAGGCTAAAGCAGAAGGGGCGACATCAGGAACTACCGTAACCGTTAACGAGCACAGAGTAGAACTTCCTATAGAGTCTGCTATCAAATAGGTTCGAGTGACCTGAATATTAGTAACCCCGCTGTTTTCAAAAGTATCACTAACGGTGACTTGAGAAAGAAAATTTCCGACAATCCCTGAGTAACTATAAGGGATAGAGCCCCCAGTGACTTGGAGGTTGATTGGAATCGATACATTGTTGTGAATCGCAGTGATCGTACTTGGAACTGAAGCCGCACAAGAGAGTTGAGTGCTATGGGATCCTACAGGACTTCCATCCACATTAATACTGATAGGAGGTGTTTCTACTTTACAGCCTGTAATAAAAATAAGTGAAGTGGCTAAAGCTGAAAATAGTATTCTCTTAGTAAACATTTTAAAACCCCTTGGTTTCTTTTTTGCCAGAATAAAAACTGGAACATTTCCTAATAAGGCTGCAAGGAGTGTTCCTAATAAATAAAAAGGGGGCGACTCACAAACGGGGCTCTAAAAACGGTGTGAGTATTGTTTTATTGAGGTTCCTATTGCTAAGGTGACAAAAAAAGCGCGCTAATAGTAACGGGTGATTATTAAATAGTGAAATGGGTGATTCTAAGACGGTGAATTCGTGAAAATACAGAGACAAGAGGTATACAGAATAAATATTATACGACCATAGCCTAACCCCATACAACCACACCCCCCGAAAAAATGAAGGGGGGTCACATCAAATAACAACGGGAAACAAACGAGTCAGATTTTTATTTTTAACCTTCAATAGTAATAGCGATGGCATCGGCTATTCTAACTCCATCTACCGCAGCGCTTGTAATTCCCCCTGCATATCCAGCCCCTTCACCTGCGGGATAAAGCCCCTCGTGACTGATCGATTGAAAATTATCTGCATTTCTGACCACTCGAATCGGACAGGAGGTGCGAGTTTCGACACCTAAAAGTTGAGCATGAGGTGAGATAAAACCGGGCATCGTTCGACTAAATGTTTCAAGGGCATCGGCTAGTTTTCTTGAGATTTCTGAGGGGAGTAGAGTATCGAGTCTGGCCGGTATACAGCCTGAGGGGGAGGAGGATGGAAGTAAATCCACCTCTTTTCTATCTAAAAATCCTAAGACACTTTGACTGGGAAATTGTTTATTACCGCCCTTAGCTACCACTGCCGCCTTAGCCTTTTGTTCTAATTCTTTCCTAAGCATCAATCCTGAAAATACATCTTTACCAAAAGACTTTTCGTAATCGACCGAAACCACAATAGCCGCATTAGCAAAGGGAGAATTACGTTTGTAGTTACTCATTCCGTTACTCACAATACCATCATCATCTGTGCCACTAGAAATTACGTAGCCTCCAGGACACATGCAGAAACTATAAACGCCAATACCTGTTTTTTTATCATGCCTGGCCAGTCGATAATTAGCGGCTCCTAAGGAAGGGTGTTCCGCATAACTTTTGTATTGGATGCGATTTATCTCTTTTTGCGGGTGTTCCACACGTAGTCCGATAGCGAATGATTTTCCTTCCATATAAACAGAATCGGTAAAAAGATGGTGTAAAATATCTACGGAGGAATGGCCGGTGGCTAATACGACGGTGTTGGAACTTATGGTTTTCCCCTCTTTTAATAAAACACCCGAAGTTTTTCCGTTTCGAAAAACTACCTTTTCAACAGCAGTATCAAAAAAAATCTCACAGCCATTTTGTTTTAGAAATTCTCTCATCGGGGGAATTACTTTTCTGATTTTATCGGACCCTACATGGGGATTAGAAAGATATTGAATCTCTTCAGGGGCCCCAAATTTCACCAAACGGTTTAAGACATAGGGAATGTGTGGAGATTTTATTCTTGTGATGAGTTTGCCATCAGAGTAAAGACCTGCACCCCCTTCACCAAAACACACATTATTCGTTTTACTTAAATTGCCATACCGCCAGTAGGCCGCAATACTTTTCATTCTCTGGCTAGCTTCGGATCCCTGTTCAAAAAGAAGGCAGGGAATTCCACGTTCGACCAATCTTAAGGCAGCAAAAAGCCCGGCAGGGCCAGCTCCAATAATAATGGGTCTCTCTTTGGGAGTTTTTTTTACCCTGTCCACTGGAAAAGAGTTCACACTAGGAGTTTCTCCAGGGGGAAACGTTTCCACTCGATACACCCAGTAGGGCACCTGTTGTCTCGCATCTATCGACTTTTTTAAGATCCGATAGGTGCCATATCCCGGGGCCAACCACGCTAATTGCTCTTCTAAGGTCTCATCGAGACCTACTTTAATTTGGTCAATTAAACTACTCACTCTTTTCCAGTTTAGCCTCGAGCCCACCTATCTTAGCCTCTAACGCAGAGATTCTCTGTTCTGCCTGCTCTAGAGCTCTAATTACATCCCTAGCATCGGGAACGGTAATGTTCTGGGGGTATTGGGTGCAGGAATAGCCACTAGCGCCGGCGCCTTGACTAAGGCTCCACCAATTGCAGGCACCAAATCGGTAGGTCTGTACCTGGTTAATCAGTTCATGCCCAGTAGATGTAGGTGCAGAAAAGGAGGGTAATGAAACCCATGCCAAAATAAATAAACTTAAAATATATTTCATAATTATTTCCTCAAAGTTGTTGTTGGTCATTAAAGATGAAGGAAAATCATTGAAACCTCAAGGGAAAAACGAGGCAACAAATTTTGTCACCTTTAGGTGCACCGAGCGGCTCTAAAATAGGCGAAACTAGCTTGAGAAAAATAATGAAACTTGGTAGGTTGCGACAACTTTAAACACCTATGTCAAAATACTCTTTCAAATTCTTAGCTCTAATCATTCCTAATTTTTGCCTTTTTTATGCGTACTCTTGGCCGGCTCTGCAGGCCATGCCAGAAAGACATGAGGCCTTTGGAAGTCCTGATCTCTATTTAGATATTAAGTATGTGGGAATTCCTCGTGGTCAAATTCAGGGTAAAGAGGCTCCTGAAGCGATGGAATTCAGTGGCATTTTAGCTACCGATTTTTCAGAGAGCTCGGTCACCGGCAAGCGAGTTAAAAGTGATGGTAATACTTGGTACACCTTTAAGTTAGGTGATCAAATGTTTTTAGGAAGGCTCACCCAAGGTAAAACTGGCTGTGAACCGCAACTACAATATCGATTAGAAAAAAATGGAAAGGTAGTAAAAACTGGCTCGATGAAGGCCGGGTTTTGTACCTAATCTTCCGCAGTGATAGCCTAGTTAAAGATAGCTATTAACTCTTTGTGGTTTCAAAACTTCACTCCAGCTAAATTTACACCGCCATTAGGGTCTACAATAATACCTGACAGATTAGGATCTCGGTAAATCGTTTGAGTATCCGAAAAAAGGGGATAGAAAACCGCCTCTTCATCAATTAAAAATGACTCGGCTTGATTAAATATTTTATGAGCGGCCTCTGGGGAGGTGAACCTCTGTGTCTTAAATAATTTGAATTGAGCCATGATGGGGGCTGCATTTTTGGGTTCGGCCATGCTTAGCGTTCGTTGAAAAATATTTTTCAGTCCCTCTCCATAAGCAAAATAATTACGCTGAATTGGTAAAAGTAAAAGGTCGGGTGCCCTTAAGCTGGTTTGGGATCTCTTAGTGTTTTTAATTGGAGTCCAAGAATCTAATTCGACCTCTAGATTCCATTGCTTTAACCACTGCATTTGTAGGTTTTGCGTAATTTCACGATTTAAGGGGCTTTGTTGGTAAGAGATTACCAACAAAGGTTTTGTTTTCTCTTTAGTCAAGCCTTTTTTTAAATTAGTAAAAAACTCCAAAGAACTATCTTCAATTTTATTATTAAAAATGGGTTCAGCCGAGGGTATTTTAAAAGGTATTGTAGAAAAGAGGTCCAGTGTTGTCGGCAACAACACATTCAGATGTAAAATTTTATTCCATTCATTTTTATTGATCGATTGCAGAAAAGATTTCCTAATCGAAGTTAATCTAAAAAACGGGGATTTAGGGTTAAATAATAATAGATAGCGATTTCGTCCTTCGAAATAATCTGTCTCAGCGCTATTCATGCCAGGAACAGCTCCAATAACTAAGGGGACCTCCCTATCCTCGAAGGCTAGCTTTGCAATATGTGAATCGGTAACTGAAATTATCTCAATTTTATTTAAAGCCGATGCAGGTCCCCAATAATTGAGATTTTTTGTGAGAAAAATATTGTTTTTGTTTGAAGCTTTTGAATCAAAGAAAGGGCCTAGTGAAGGGATGTGCTCATTCTTTTTGGGATTTCTAATTTCTAATGTCGGCCAAAAAATTGGATTTGCCAAAACCCATAAGAAGGTTGCCGAGTCTTGATTGAAGGTAATCGATAGGGTGTGAGAATCTATTTCGTGAATTCCTACCTCGCTAAAAGGAATGTTTCCATCAAAAAAACTACGGGCATTAGTTATTGAAAATAAAAGAGAGGCCTTGTTGAGATTGTGTGAGGTTAAAATTTTCTTCCAAGAGGTTATGAAGTGTGAAGCGGTCAAAGGGGTTCCCTCCGACCAGAGAATCTGTTTTTTTAGGTGAATGAGTAACTTGTGATCTGAAGGAAAGGAAACCGAATCTGCCAAGGTGGGATTTAGGGTGAGTTGATTATTTTTATAGGACAATCGAAACAGCCCCTCCATCGTTAAACTCTGCTTTTCCATGCAAGGAGACTCATTGCATTCGGTACTAATCGATTTGGATGTGGGCAGAACAAAAATTACTTTAAGAGATTTAGGGGCAACGGTGGGGGCTTGAAATACAGTACAGGAGGTTACTAAAAAAAGGAGAGAAAAAATAAAATAATAAATAATGTCAAACTTTTTATTCAGCATCACCTACGATAGGACTGTTAAAATTTTGTTCTGGCAAGTGGAAAAATAATATTATTCACCTATTAATTGTTTGACCGAAAAAAAACTGTTTGTTAGAACTCCGACTTGATTGAAACCAAGCTAATTATGACTTAGGAGAAACCTTAAAATGAATAAAGCGCAACTCGTTGAACAACTCGCCTCTCATTTAGAATTAACTAAAGCTGATTGCGAGCGTATTATTGACTGTACTATCGATGTGGTAAAAAAGGCTGTGAAAAAAGGGGATGATGTCACCTTAGTTGGGTTTGGAACCTTCACTAAATCGAAAAGAAAGGCCCGAACAGGACGCAATCCTCAAACAGGCGCTGCGATTAAAATTCCTGCCTGCACCGTTCCAAAATTTCGTGCCGGAAAAGCCTTCAAAGATTTTTTAAACTAGAAAATTTCTGATCTAATATTTAGTAAAGCTGTCTTGAGCGACTCAAGACAGCTTTTTTTATAGCCTGTTATCGATTCCAAAGAGATAACCCTCCATCGCGATTCTAATCTTTTCTGCAAATAGTACCTCTGTTAGGCAAAATACTAGAGTCGTTCCTATTAAGAAACACCATAGGGTGCGTGATCTTTTGAGTGTGTGCCGAAATAGTATTAAGAATGAAAGAGCGATTAAAGCATTGGTAAGTCCAAGTAAGGCTCCGATTTGAAAAAAGCCCAACCAAGGAAATAATAAAATAGGAAAGGCCAGGCCCCCAAGAAATCCACCAAGGTAATCGGAAAAAAGAATTTGGGAGAGAGACTTAGGTGAAGGGTTCATGTGAGAAAGGAGAGGGATTTCCATTCCAATTCCTAGCCCCAGTAAAGATACAAAAAAGATTAGAACCTTTGAAGGAGCAAAGTTTAGAGCAAATGAGAGATACATTAGAGGCACAGCTGATATGGCACACCATGACAATAAAATCTCCACCACTAAAAATGCCTGGAAGCAGTTTTTCTCCATTCGTTTAGTCAGGAAAGCTCCAATTCCCATATTGAGCATCATGAGGGAGATCACTAGAGAGTACTGAAAGATACTAGCGCCCATTAGGAACGTAGCATAGCTACCCAGGAGCAATTCATAGGCTACACAGGTGAAGGCCACTAAGCCGGCACAAAAATATAGGTATAGAGATTTGTTTGAAGTCATGGCTTATGAAAATTATATAATCATTTTTATTTTTGATGTTAAAATTTAAAAAGAACCTGTTCGAAATAGGATGGCTCATGTCCCATATTACAGAACTGATTATAGATGCTTACGGTTGTGAAGCTGATCTTAGCGATTTAAAACAACTTGAAAAGGTAGCCAGAGAAGCTTTGAATGCTGAGGGTGCCACTGTAGTTAAATCGTCCTCCTATAAATTTCAACCGCATGGACTCACACTTTGTTTTATTTTAAAGGAATCTCATTTTATTATTAGCACTTGGCCGGAATACAAAATGGCGATTGTAAATATTTTTCTTTGTAATGATACCATGGATACCAAGCGGGTGTGGGCTCAGTTTTCAAAAAGCCTATTACCTAGTAACATTAAGTTTCATGAAGTGACTCACGATTTAGTTAGATACCTGGCCCCGAATAAAGGGTAAGCCCGCCCTAACCAAGGGTAGGGGGTCTAGGCGGTTTTAGTTATTAATAAATATTCTTATAGAATGATTTAAACCGGCGCTCAGATTTTTTTTTGAAAGATGATTTTTTTAAAAAACCCTTACCGAGG
>SHZA01000020.1 GCA_009692515.1 Bdellovibrionales bacterium | reverse complement strand
CTAATTTTTCCATGGAAATTGGTGAGTGATCCCAATGGTTATATTTTCACCTGGCTACTTGCCTATTCCAGTTTGCTCGGACCCATTGGTGGAATTTTAATTGTAGATTACTTTTTTATCAGAAGAAAAGTATTGGTAGTTGAAGAGCTTTATTCTGAAACAGGCAGATATTGGTACAAAAATGGATTTAACTACCATGCCATTTTTTCTCTACTTGCTGGAATTATTCCCAATGTTCCTGGGTTTTTGACTACGATTAAATTTCTTCCAAGCGAAGCTATTCCTATTTTCATTCAAAGCCTCTACCACTATGCTTGGTTTGTAGGCTTTGCTGTCTCTGGAATTCTTTACTACTTTCTACAGAGGAAAGAATCGAAATAAATATTTAACTAATCAAACTCCGATATCTTCATTCCAAAGTTCAGGACGATCTTTAATAAATTTTTCCATGAGATCAATACATGTTTTATCCTGAAGAATCTCAAGTTTAATTCCTCGAGACTTTGTATAGGCTTCAGGCCCTTGAAAAGTTTTGTTTTCTCCAATAATTATTTTTGGAATTTTATAAAGAAGAGCGGTTCCACTACACATGTCACAAGGAGATAGAGTGGAGTAAAGGGTGGCCCGTTGGTAATCCTTTGCGGTTAATCTCCCCGCATTTTCTAAGCAATCCATTTCAGCATGAAGGATAGCACTCCCTTTTTGAACTCTTCGATTGTGACCTCGTCCCACAATTTTATTATCAATTACAATAACCGAACCGATGGGAATACCTCCCTCTTTAAGGCCGAGTTCAGCCTCTTCAATTGCAGCTTTTAAAAACAGATCCATCGAGTATCTCCTATTCTTTTCTTTATTCTACTGTCAGACATGGAAATTATCGATTCTTTAAAAACATTTTTCTAATCGGGTACTATTGACCTTAATTCAAAACATGGGACACTCCTTCTCTGGGAGATTCTATGCCTCAACTATTTGACAGTTTCACATTAAAATCTATCACGCTACGCAATCGCATTGGGGTCTCTCCTATGTGTCAGTACTCTTCACAAGATGGCCATGCCTCCGACTGGCACTTGGTTCATCTGGGAAGTAGAGCGATTGGAGGAGCGGGACTTGTGATGATGGAGGCGACTGCGGTGACTCCTGAAGGCAGAATCACTCCAGGTGATAATGGTATTTACTTAGATTCCCATATTCCCAAGTTAATTCAGATTACTAAGTTCATCAAAGAGCACGGTGCGGTTCCTGCAATTCAATTGGCTCATGCAGGTCGAAAAGCCGCTCGTGAAATTCCATGGGCCTCTAAGGGGTCTCTATCTAGTGTAGTTGCCAAATGTAAAGACGAGTGGACTATAGTGGCCCCATCAGCCCTTGCTTTCGATGAAGGATTTCAGGTGCCCCACGCACTTACAGAAATGGAAATTACTGAGATTGTCTTAGCGTTTAAAATGGCAGCCAAGAGAGCTTTAGATTCAGGGTTTGAATTTTTAGAAATTCACTCAGCCCATGGTTATTTAATTCATAGTTTTCTTTCTCCCATTTCAAATTATCGCAATGATCGCTACGGCGGATCTTTCGAAAATAGAAGTCGATTTCTTTTGGAGATCATAGAGGCAATTGCATTGGTTTGGCCCACTCACTTGCCAGTGGCAGTAAGACTTTCCTGCACAGATTGGATTACAGAGGGATGGACACTCAGCGATTCAGTGTACCTTGCTCTTGAATTAAAAAAGCTAGGTGTGGATCTTCTCGACTGTAGTTCGGGTTCGATTGCCCCTCATATTAAAATTCCAGTCACCAAGCACTACCAGGTTCCACTTTCAGAGGAGATAAGAAATAAAACTGGTATTGCTACTGCTGCCGTAGGTTTAATTACCGATGCTTTTGAAGCCAACGAAATTATTTTTACCGGAAAAGCGGATTTAGTTTTTCTAGCTAGAGAACTACTTAGAAATCCCTACTGGCCTATTCAAGCCGCACAAAAACTAAATCCACCACAGCAAAAACCAATTCCTGTTCAATATTTAAGAGGATTTTAATTTAAAAAATATTATTTCACGCAATGATAGGTAGCTTTTCTACTAGAAGATTGAATGAGTTGCTCTAAAACAGAACATAAAGGATAGGCATTTTTTGAAGCCTTTTTTGCAATTGAGGTTAATTCGCTATTAGGAATTTCAGAAAGATCAACTTCAGGAGTTTCAGCATCCCATTTTGTCATGGGAACAGCATCTCTCTGGGGCGTCCATAAAAAATCTGGGTGGGTATTATTGTGCCATTCGCCTCCCATTGGAATTAGCTCTCCGTTTTTTTCATGAAGTTCGAGATCGTAAATATAGGTAACTCTTTCTGTAATATTGCTCGCAGGTTGTACTTTAAAATCGGCTTCATATTCAGCCAAATAAACAAGCGTAGCCTGAACACCCACTATAGATTTCACGCCCCCATCAAAATATTTCTTTTCGACTCGATATCCCCGTGTGAGTGGCTTCTGAAAGCGATCTTTTTTCTTAAATTTATCATCGTAAGAAACCATCACCTCTCGCCAATCCTTACTTCGCTTCCTTGGAAAAAGAGGATTAAAGTAATTAACCTCATAAGCCAGAACCGGTTGATTCCATACTTCGGCATCAAACCTTGCATCCATAATAAAAGGAATTTCCTGTTTTCCAATCAAATTGCCTAGCGCTAAATGAAACGTAGCAGGATTGGTATCGGCACATTCCACTTCCGATATTCTACCGTTTTTATACTGCTTAGGATTTTTTGTATCACACCGTCTTCCCATTAGATTGTAGAAGTAGTTCCCATTAGTCCAAGCAAGACTTGCCAAAGCCCGAATGTCATCCGGATACCAAGTGATCTTAATGCCCATAAAACCCGATGTCGTTACCGTCTTCAGGGGTGGAGGAACAAAAATCGAAGCAGGAGCCCAACCATCACAAATACCAAACCAGTCTGCAACTTCACCTTTTGAATTTACAAGCCCAGCTCCCTCACCCTTTTGTTCCAGAGTTAACTGAAAACTACTATCTCCAACCAAGAGATCATACTTTTCAGAGGGGGACCAGGTAAGAATCTCTTTTGAAATTTTACTAAAAGACAGGTTTTGCTCAAGATCAATCCATTCATCGGGTTGTGAGTAGCTTTTAATTGAACTGTTATAGGTCTTATCTTTCTTTCCACTACTGTATCGATAAGAGGTGACCCCCCAATTAATTCGCCAATAATCTCCCGACCAAAAATCGCCCCGAACATTCCCTTCAGTTGGTATTTTATCTAAATCGTAAATGACCTCATCGGTGGCTACCCAAGTTTCTAGTAAATTTTCTACTCGATCACTAGGCTCGATGCTAGACCAAGTGGCAGAGTCACAGCTGACATGAAATCTTTTTTTCAACCATTGGCATCTACTCTTAAGATAGTCTGGAGTTATTTTTACCCCTGCTGCATTTTGTAGAAATTTATTTGGATTGTTACTGGATGGTATAGAGGCTAAAAGGGAGACCCTGGTTTTAATAGTATCGCTGGCCACATCAAATTTAGGCAGTCGCCTATTCATCACTGAACTATCGCCCTGTGAATAAAATTGATGCAACTGCTGCTGAATACTCGCCTGTTCAACAGGAGACAAATGGGTGGATAAAAGTGGATTATCTACCCCCTTGGCGTTTCCTATTATAAGGGTTGACGCTAACAGCCATTTATATTTCGAAAGTTTTTTCCCCATTTGTCTTCTCGAATCTAACACCTCAATATTTTCGGTGCAATCCTAAGCTCTTGAAAAAAATATAAACCTTGGTATCAAGTAGAGATGATTCACGATACCCATGAAGAAAAACATTTTAATGCCTCAGACACACTAAAAGATATCGTATTGGGGATGTCGGATGGCCTTACCGTCCCCTTTGCACTAGCTGCAGGCCTATCAGGAGCCTTCTCCAGCTCTAAATTGATTATTACCGCAGGACTTGCAGAAATTGCAGCGGGATCGATTGCCATGGGGCTCGGAGGCTATCTAGCAGCGAGAACCGATGTGCATCACTTTGACTCCGAAAGAAGAAGAGAGGAAAAGGAGACTGAAGAGATTCCAGAGGTAGAGGCTGAGGAGGTTGCAAGTCTTTTTCGCAGTTATAATATTAATGATTCTATCGTCGATACTTTAGTTACTGCCATTCGTGCTGACAAACAACGATGGGTTGATTTCATGATGAAGTTTGAATTAGGGCTGGAACGACCCGATGCTAATCGAGCCTTTAAAAGTGCCTTCACCATCGGACTTGCCTATGCCACTGGCGGACTCATACCTCTTTCACCC
Source organism: Bdellovibrionales bacterium (assembly GCA_009692515.1). Lineage (GTDB taxonomy): Bacteria > Bdellovibrionota > FAC87 > UBA2466 > UBA2466 > UBA2466. The sequence continues at coordinate 27,584 of SHZA01000020.1, read as the reverse complement.
TACTTTTTATTTAAAAACGCTCAACAAGCTTTGGAGGTTTCTATTCTCCTGACTCTCGTCTCTTTATTTACTTTTGGATATGTTAAAGGAAGATTCACCGTTGCCACTCCATGGAGAAGCGCTATACAAACTCTCAGTATTGGGGCTCTCGCCGCCGGCGCCGCTTATGGAATTGCAAAATTAGTGGGTGAGGCTTTTTAGAGATAGCTCCACCGCTATACCTTTTGGCCATTATCGATAATGGAAAAAACCTACTTTACCACTTTTATATTTTCAATCACTGGCCCTGCCATGTTCCAGTTTTCATCGCTTTCAAACTCAAATATTACATCGGCTCTATCCCAAGTGGCTGGCAAAGGAATAGATATCCCTTTTTGTTCCGATAACAATGACCCTGCAAACACATGCATTCTTTCAAAGGTATCGGGATTAAATAAATAAATACGTAAAGAATCATTTTCCTCTTCAGCTTTAAGACTAATATCGATGATGACACTTCCACCCTGTTTATTTAACTGTAGAGGAATGAACGCTCTAGTTAATAGGCCATTCTCATAATTTCCTTTTGGCCCCACTCTCAGTTTTCCATCGACAAACTGCCAGCCGTCTTTGTCTTTACCTTTTAGTGTCATAATATGAAGCGGTTCAGCCACTCCATTCTCGGGAATAAAAGTTAATCCAGCTTCAGAAATTAAAGAGTAATCTCCACGCCAACTTAATTCCCTGACCACTCTAAACACCTGTTTGCCATCTTTTTTTCCGATCAGAGTTACTGGTTGGTCGCTCCAGTTTTTATTTAGACCCGGAACTACAAAAGTAACCTCTTCTGGAGAGATAGAGCTTTTCAACTCAACAGTTGAGATCTTTGTTTTTTCAAAAAATACATCGATAGCATCGACGCCGTAAATATGTTCAGCCCACTTAGCCTCTTGTCCATTAGCAAGAAGAATGGAACTACCCTGGCGAACAGTTAAACCGCTCTTGTAATTCAATTGGAGCCCAGCAATGATATTATTAATGGCGGTCATCAATTCTTTAGATTTGCCAGCAATATCTGTGGGTCTCAACGGGACCACAATATCCGATTTAACCCCGGCATCTTCAATTAATACACCCTCATTTTTTCCAGAACGAATAGATTGCCGCCAAGAAACTCTCATGTTTTGTGAAAATGGCAGAGTTTCAAAAGGATTATGGTTATCTCCCATGATCTGACGAAATACTCTATGCTCCATCACATTAGCCCCACCCGCACCTGTGGTCTTATGAACACCAATTACGACAGCGGCATCGTTGTCCTGCATTCCAGCTGCAAATAGATCACAAGCAGAGAAACAGGAAGCATCCGTAAGAACAACCACCGGACGAAACCAAATCTGTCCTAAACTATTAGCTTCAGATGAAGGGGTAATAGCCATGGGAACTGTCATTTTACGATTCGCCTTCATTGCAGTCGAAATAGCAGTAGACCAACGATTATCTTCGCCATTAGATTTCAGAAAAATGCTTTCGTTTAAAGCATTAGCAAGCATTTGAACTTTAGTAGGCTTAACCTCTTTGTGTGAAAAAAGCTGAATCAATTTTTCAGCAAAAACAATATACCCTCCTGGATTTCCACGAACATCGACGACTAAGCCGATAGCATTTGAGAGTCGATTTTCTATGACTCGACGAAATCCCTCTACAACAGTCGATATATCTAGATTCTGATTTTCCCAGGAAAAGCCTTTTAACTGCACATAGCCCACCACACCCGCTTGGGTATTTATTGTAGCGACCTCAAAAACTTCATCTAAAATACTTGCAGCAGCCCAGCTACTAGTTTTATTAACTAGTCTAGGATTTCCAAATATTCGGTTGTACCTCTTCTGAAACTCATCCTCAAAAATATTAAAACTTCTTCTGAAATTGATAGGAGCCTCTTCCTTAGAGTTTATCCCTTCACATTCTAAATTTCTGTAAGCAAACCACGGAACTGTTTTTTCAATTAGCTGATCTTTCCTTCGGAATTTCAAAACCAAAGAGTCTTCCTGTGGAATTTTTTGGGTACTTAAACTTCTTAAGCTTAACATTTCAATGGCGCGAACTCTTATCGCCTCTGGATTTGCGCCACCCGATATTTTCCCAAGCTTTCTCAAAACTTTTTCAACCGATTTTCCATTAATTGAAAGCAGTTGATCACCGACTTCAATTCCCTTAATCGATTGGGATTGAATAGCTAATTTATCTGAAACGAGGACGATTAGTTGTTCCCCATCAAGAACAGATTCAAATCTCAATGGAATGAAAGTAACGGCACAAGATAAAGGCCTAGGAGCTATGTAGTTGGTGTGAAGATCGTGTAGCTGAGTAAAAACACCACTGAGTCGTTGATGAAGTTCTTCATTAGAATATTGGGCCGCATATTTTTTAATCGCTCTCAGTTTATGCAAAGGCTCTGCTTTTCTTCCAAAATCTTTTATTTTAATATCGCGATGAACATACAACTGACTGATAAAGAGATAAGCCTGATCCGCTAAGGTCTGACGCTCGGCTGCGGTATAACTAGGAACTACTAAGTTAGGTCTAGCCTCTGCAAGAGTCGTAATACTTGTAGCTCCGACTACCTGAAAACCAAATAATAAAGTTATCCCAACTAAAAAATGGACTAGACTCATCGTACCCCCAACTTCATCTCTGTTTTTTTTAAACCTTACCTAACAAGGATTACTACTTAAACAATATAAAATCCACTCACAAATCTTAGTTTTATTTGTTTTTTTATTACTGCTATTGGTCCCGGTAAAGCGCCAAAAAATGCGCTTATTTAACTAACTAGAATAATTACTGAATTCAATGGGGATATTTTGGGTTCACCCGGGCCCAAGCGGCACTCCAGCCACTTTTATTAATCTCTAGTAAGGGGCAGGTGTTGTATTTTTAGGGTTTTTTAAAACGACTTAGTCCCTTAGCCGCTTCTGCTAGATGATCTAAATGGGAAGGACATAAAAAAACAGTTCTTTGAAATGAGTTTCCTTGAAGATCTTTTCCTGACACATTTATTTTACGGGCCTTAGATGTTTTATGACCGGCCTTCTCCTGGATAAAACTAATAAAAGAATCGGTATTATCGAAAACACTGGTAGCTCTTTGTTCAGGTTCGCCAAAACTTTCAATCTTATCACCTGGCTTAAATCCTGTGAGCGCCGCTGGACTATTCTCGTCGATGCTTTTAATCGTAGCCCCTCGGCCAAATACCACGCCAAAGGCTTTATTATGACTATTACAAAAGGTATTTCCAATAGCTAACCAACCGCGATCCGCTTTTACCTCAACTGGCAAAAGACTTCCAGCCTCTGTGATTTCTAAATCTTTTTCATTTCCGTTCTTCAGGTTTGTTACTTTTGTAGGAACAGAGACGGCGTTAAATACAATCTCATGTGCTAATAGTTTCTTTAACTCTCCCTGTATTTGTCCTTTAATAAGCGGGTTTAATAAAGCGCCTGCTGAAGGACGTTTGTTATCAATTGGTGAATTAGAAGTATGAATCCCTAAAAGGTTGCTGAGAATGGCAGGGGCTGAGGTCGAAATATCGCTTTCAGAGACATTCATTTTATCTAGTGTAGCAACACCGTTCTTTAATTGATAACTCACCTCAACCTGGTAAGGGATACTTTCAAACAAGGGCTTGGTTGTTTCAGGCGTATTTAATAGTTGGAGATTAGGGATTTCAACCTTTCCATCGTTGGTCCGATAAACGGCATTCAACTTTAAGGTCACTCTGTCTTTATCGAAAATAAATGCTATGGGATTCACCTTATCAAAAAGAAGAGAGAGCCCTGTAGGAGAATTAACCTTGGAGGTATCACAAAAATTAATGAGTTTAGTAATTTTAGGACTGCATAAGACTTTTCTAAGTTGAGACAGTTTAAGTTCTTTTCCTGCTATTTCGGCTGCTATAGTTTGGGTAAGCAGATCTTGGTGAAACACAGCCGTTGCCATCAACTGATCCTTATTTTCAAACTCGGGCTTGGGATCTCTTTGTTGAGCCTTTAGTTTGTCTGAAACTACTAATTTAAGCTTTCCTTCTTTTCCTGTTTCAGTTGATAGTTTAGCTTGAAACGGCAGTCTCTCTTCCTCGGTAAATACCGTCCCCAAAATTTCTAAAGTGGAATCTACCAATTCTTTGGCCTGTCTGGTTCCCTTATCTATCTCGCCCTTCACTCCATCACTCAAGTCGGTTCGCTCTTTTGGAAGTTCTTCTGCGATCTGGATGGGAGCTTTTTCAGAGGCCTTGCGATTTACAAAGCGACGCAGTAATTTAAAATTATTATCAACCGAGATTCGGGTGGGAGTTAGCTTGATCTCCGATTGGAAACGGCCTACCTGAGTTTTATCCTGGCCTAACATTATTTCCTGTTTAAAACTGGCATCGATATCGGTGTCAACAGTAGCCTCAACAGAGTGGCGGCGCCCTACTGGAGTAGAACTACGACTTGTCGAGGTGCCAGTTAAGGCAACATTTAAATTAACCCTACCGTCGGCAGAGGAATTTCCAATTTGAGGAGTGACCTTAATGGTAATATTGGGCTCAACTCTTCTTCCATTCTTGATAAAGGGTTCGGTTTTACTACTGGTAAACTCAAGTTGGTTTAATAGTTTTTCACTCAGAGTAAATTCGGCAACTTCAGCCAGAAGTAAATGGGAGGTCCCCATTACACAAAGTAAACCGATTAGGTGAGTACCGATAGTATTCAATTTTAGTTTCATTTTCATAATTTCTCTACAGGAGATAGGTGCAAAAACTATTCCTTTCGCGTCGCCCTAGTCATAGGGCCAGGTTCCCCTGTACTCCTCGAGAGGGGCTGTGCCTTTTGTTTTTTTAATACTAAGTGTCCATTGTTTAGTTACCTTTTTTAGTCTTTGCGAACTTGACTCGCCATAATTCCACTGACACAAATACTCTATGAATTTTTCTATTTTAGCCAATAATACAGTGTTGATTTTAGGTTTACTTTTTTCATTGTGGGTTTTGAGTGTAAAAATAAAAAATGTCAGCATTATAGATCTTTTCTGGGGAATGGGTTTTGTGATTCTTGGATGGGTCGGTTTTTTATATTTGGGCCACCTATCTGTAAGAGGCATTATTGTTTTAGGAGCGGTCACCCTATGGGGCTGTCGGCTCTCTGTCTATTTGGCATTGAGAAATGCAGGCAAACCAGAGGATTTTAGGTATCGGGCCATGCGAGTGAACATGGGAACCCATTTCACTATTGTGAGTTTGTTTTCAGTTTTTTGGCTTCAAGGGGTCATTCTATTAATAGTTTCATTGCCCCTACAACTCGCTTTGGGATCCACTCAAGATTTAAACGCCATTGATCTGGTTGGGCTGCTTATTTTTTTAACAGGTTTTATTTTTGAGTCGGTCGGCGATTTTCAGCTTTCTCGTTTTAAGTCTAACGTTGCCAACAAGGGAAAGGTTTTTGATAGGGGACTCTGGCGATATTCTCGTCATCCGAATTACTTTGGAGACTTTTTGGTGTGGTGGGGTTTTTATCTACTCGCATTGGGAGCAGGCTATGAATGGACTCTAATAAGCCCACTACTCATGTCTTTTTTATTATTAAAAGTTTCCGGAGTTGCTCTTTTAGAAAAATCATTACAAAAAAAAACCGAGGGCTATAATAGCTATTCGCAACGCACAAGCGCATTCTTTCCTATGCCTCCGCATCATTAATCTCAGGGTTAACTCCCACGAGCCGGTATAAGATTGAAAATTCATCGTCGGAAAACCCATTTAGGATTTCATTTTTTGGGGAGAGTACCGGTTACAATGGCGAGCCGCCAATCGCTAAACTTTTAGAAAAACATCTTAATGATAGGTACCAACGCCCTTTTAAGATAGCTAACTTCTCTGTAGTTTCCTCGAATCACAGACAGCACCTACACAACATTATTGAAACAAACGATATATTTAAGCCAGATTTGATTATTTTTTACGGTGGTTATAATGAAACTGCTCAAAGCGCTTTTTACGACCCTCGTCCTGGCTATCCTTACAATTATTTCTATCGTGCTGAAACTGCACCCATAATAAAATTACTTTTAGAGGGTTCACCTATCATCAACTTAATTGACCTCATAGGAATTAAGTACGGATGGTTTTCACTAACTAAACTTCAGCAAATCAAAACCGATGTGGGGCTTTATTCTCCGCAATGGGAAACTGCGATCAGCAGAAAATATTTCGAAACTTTGGCTAATGCAGATAAGTTATCAATGTCATTTAGCTCCTCTCGCTGTGAACGATCTGGAAGATTTCGAGCCTTTTATCAACCTTATAAAGTACCCTCTAACCTCATGGCTTTACATGATGAAATCCGCAATTCGATAAAAGAGTTGCCCTATGGCTTCGATATTTCTGATATTTTTGATAAACGTGACTATGTTTACACCGATATCGTACATTTGACTCAAGAAGGTAACATTGAAGTTGCTGATCGACTTTTCAGAAAATTAATTTCCGACAAATATATTTCAAGGTGTTTGAAAACAACAATTGAAGTCAATTAAATAGACAGTGGCCGGAAACATGATTACGCAATGCCAATCTTCAATTAGAGAACCGGCTGGATGAATTCCATAGAGACCTACCTAAGTAAAAAAGGTTCTCCCATTGTTTGAGGTTAAAACCTTTTTTTAGAATTGATTTTAAGTGGTTCTAAATTCATCGCAAGAGCAGCTTCAAACACCGCTGTTTTTAACATCTTTTTGAAATCCGGCAGGAGTTCATAGGTCATTGGAGGCAAGAGTTTCAATTCTGGAATTTCCCTGCTGTAATCTGGCAACCGGGAGCCTACCCATCGAATTTGTGTGGAGGATCGAAACTGTCTGATATTTTTAATAAATATTTCTAAGCCCTGTTGTTTTTCAAGATCTGCAAAGCACAAAATAACCGACCAAGAGTTTTTTTCCCAGGGTTTAGATTGAATAAATTGCGATATGTTATCGACGGTGATAGCCGACCAGGCAGGATATTCTTCAATGGCAGCTCTCGTCAACTGCCGTTGGACAGAGTTATTAGTTAAAATTAAGATGTTATTGTGAATTTCTGAAAGAGGAATTCGATTTCTCGCAGTGCCCTCAGATAAAAAAATGAGTTTGCCAAAGTCCTTGGATTTTCCGTAAGTAACACCCACTCTTGCCGTTCCACAATCAACTAAAATATTTTGAATGGTTCGTTGTCCTGTTTCCACGACTATAATTTTAATCCCGATATCGGTAGTCCATTGTTCAATAGCAGAGAGAAGATTTCTGGGGCCTGCAGAGAGTCCGAAAAGTTTAATACTAATTTGATTTGGTTTGACTGTGAGCTTAGATTTAATCTTAAGGTGAAGAATTTCTAGTTCGGAAAGCAAATCTTTTATCGAGCGTTCTGGGTTAAATAGAACGACGCCTGTAGCGCCTGTGTTTTCCAAGCAAAAAATAACGACCAATTGTCTATCAACTAAGATTTCTAGTTGATGAGGGGCTTGATACAGATAAGCACCAGGATCAGAAATTGGGACCAACATGGGTTCATATTTTGGATTGTTTGAAGGTGTCATAATATTTTAGTGAGTCCAATAATGATATCATTTTCCTATAATTGACACGCATTCCAAAACAAACTGGTCTTAAAAAATACTTTTATGCCCAATATATTAACTGCGCAATAAAGACAGTGCTAGTGCTGGAGTTTGATTAGCCTGTGTTAAAACAGCCACCCCTGCTTGTCTTAAAATAGTGTCTTTAGCTAAGTTGGAGCTTTCTTGGGCAATATCTGCGTCTTTAATACGTGACCTTGCTGCCGTTAAGTTTTCAGAAAATATTTGCTGCGATGAGACTACGGTATTAAGTCGTGTCTGGGCAGATCCCACTCGAGCTCTGATTTCATTCACCTTAAGAAGTGCTTCATCTAAAACATCTAAATTATCTCTAGCACTTTCTTTGTCTAGAACGCTGATATTCGATACACCTAAAGCATTGTTTCGTAGATCCGTATCACCAGGATTAAATTCAATACGGTCCACCTCAGCCTCATTATTGGTCCCTACTTGGAATTCGATGTTATTTCCTTCTCCTGAAAGAAGTTCTCTTCCACCAAATTTAGTAGAGCGAGCGACACGATTCATCTCTTCTTTGAGTTGTTGAACTTCGTTATCTAACATTCCTCTTTCTCTATCCCCAATAGTATCGGAGGCAGCTTGCATTGAGAGTTCTCTAACTCTGATAAGCATGTTATTAATTTCGTTGGTTCCCCCCTCATAAACCTGAATGAGTGAAATTCCATCTTGGGCATTTCGTGTGGCAGCCCCTAAGCTTCGAATGTTGGCATTTAAATTATCGGAAATGGCGAGACCTGCGGGATCATCAGAGGCCTGAACGATTCTAGAACCGCTAGCCAATCTCTGGATAGTACTTTTAAAACGGTTGTTGGTAATATCTAAATGTCTTTGCGCAGCAAGGGACACTTCATTTGTATTAATTGTTAAACCCATTTTGCTATCCTCCTATAAAATCATTTATCACCTCTTTCCTTGAAGTTTGTTTTTCATTTTTTGAAAAACATTCGGCCTATCCATTTGGCCTTTGCCTGATTAGATTTCTTAAATTGAAATGACTTAAAAAATCTTCACCAGACAAAGTACCATTCGACGCGGGCTAAGATTAGTTGAGTAAAAAGTAACGACTAGTAGTGTCAGTAAAAACCGACTCTGCGCAACAAACAAATACATGGATACCTAAATTAACCTTTTTTTATAAGCAGATACACTCCCTAAAAAAAAGATAGGCCCCCGCAATTAATGCGCAGCTATTTTTAAAATTGTTTCTTAGAAAAATCGGTTTTACGAGATACGGAGTGTATTTTTATAGTGTGCGTTAATAAAAATCCTGCTCCTTGAGGGTGCTGGTTAGCCCTTGTTAGCAAGTAGGGATGAGAGAGACTACTGAGGGGTTACTTAGGCCACCTTTTGTGGAAGCATTGGAAAATCGATGACATTTTCTTTATTATTAATCACTTCAATGTATTGAGCATCTTGATTTATTTTCCAGACATCAAATACTTTTTTATTCGACAAGATATTTTTTACCGTTAGCATGGCGGTCATCATCGCATGGTCTTGATTATTATAACGATGCATGCCATTTCTTCCAATGGTGTGAAGAGTTGGAAACTTTTCTTCAAGCTCATCACGGACTATTTTCAACGACTCCCTGTAACTATCATCATATATTGGATAGGCTTTTTCCTGGCGAACTACAAAGGTATCAATTACGCACTGGGGGTCGATTAATTTTAATTTAACTAGTTCACCAATGGCTAAGGTACCAAGGTCGGTATCGCTAAGATTCCAAAGGCTATCCGAGTCAAAACAGAAGTATTCAAGACCCAAGCAGTCAAACTCGGGGCCTGGAGTCATTTCGGGTGACCACGATTTAAAGTTTTGAATTCTGCCGACCTTAACCGAGGGGTCATGAATGTAGATCCAATTATCTTTAAAACCTTTAAAATTTTTCAGCATTACTGAGACACAAATAAAATCTCTATAGCGAAGAGAGTTAGCCGACTCAGAAACCCTAAAATTTACTTCGGGGGTTAAATTATTTATTAGTTCTCGCAGGGGGCAAGAACTAATTAGGTGACTTGCAGTAAACTCTTTCAAAGCACCCGATTTATTTTCTGCAATTATTTTCCAGTTTAGTAAATCCCTATTAAAACTAATTTTTTTCGCTTGATGCCCCATGAATACTTCACCGCCTTGAACTAATATTTTTGCAGCTGCGGTTTCCCACATCATTCCTGGCCCTTTGCGAGGATAGAAAAAATAGTCGCTTAACGTTTTGAGTCCGAGGTCTGTTAATTTTGAATGCTTTTTTTGAGGGAGAATAGAATTGAAAATCGCTTTTCCTAGAGACAAACCTTGAATTCTTTGTGATGCCCAATCGGCTGAAATCTCTTCACACTTCATTCCCCAGACCTTTTCAGTATATGTCTTAAAAAAAATATTGAACAACCGTTCTCCGAACTGGTTCGTTACCCAATCTTTGAAATTTTTGGGATCGGTTATGGGGAAGAGCTGCACTTTAAAATAGGATAAAACACATAGAATAGCCTCAACTAGTCCCAGCTTTTTGAGGGCCTCAAATCCTTTCAAGGGATAGGAAAATAGTTCATTTCTATAATATATTCTTGAGGAACGAGGTCTTTCGATAAAATCATCTGGAAGAATTTCACGCCATAGCCTATTAACCTCTTCAGACTTTGAAAAGAATCGATGCCCTCCAATATCAAAGTGAAACCCGTTATGACTCACTGTTTTAGAAATCCCGCCTACATAAGTAGGATCGGCCTCTAGTAAAGTTACTTTCCAGCCGGCTTGGGTCAGAAGGTAGCCAGCCGTTAAACCAGCAGGCCCTGCGCCAATAATAAGAACACTTTTTTCCATTATCTAGAAATCGGTACTCTACATGCTAAATCTTAGAAAAAAGATGGAAGACTCACAATTCCAACACAGTTAAGGCAAAATATAAAAAATACCGATATTTAATATGTTCAATAGATCTATCCCGTAACCTAAAGTGTTAAGATTTTTTGAGTAGCCTTGACCAGAACCAGGAACGGGAGAGGTCTACTAGAGAATTCGAATCTCTTTAAAACGTTTAGGCATGTGATTCAGAATGTTCAATATCCTTAATCTTATCAACCCACCAAACTTTAGAACACAGCCATGGTTAAGTGAATTATCTCGGCGCAGAAAGCTTAGACTCTGCCTAAAATATTTTGCACGGGGAGCCACCATACTTGAGGTAGGCACGGGAGATGGTTGGTTTGCTTCCCAATTAAGAGCAGAGGGGTTTAACGTTACCAGTTTAGATCTTTTCCCGCCGGCCGATATTATTGGGAATATTATTGATTGGCCCACATTAGGTTTAAAAGCAGCCAGCTTTGACGCGATTGTAGCATTAGAACTTATAGAACACGTCGATTGTCTGTCCTCTTTATCCGCACTGTGCAAAAAGGAGGGGATGATTATGCTATCTTCCCCTCACCCCAATTGGGATTGGTTAATGAAAATTTTAGAGCAATTGCATTTGACCCAAATGAGAACGAGTCCTCATTCTCATCTAATTAATTTCAACACAATACCCCTTGAGCCTATTCAATTAGAACGTCCAATGGGAATTCATCAGGTGGGCTTTTTTAGAAACTCGACCTTAAGCACGACAGTCTCTAAAACCCTTAAAAATAAACATCCAAAAATTACTTAACTGATTCACAAAAGCGTGCATTCCATTGGGTTTGGTCAATGTAGAATTAGTCGCTATCATATTCCGGAAGAGGTAGGTGGCGATATACTTTGGATATAGCTATGGAGAAACTATTTATATTTTAAAACAACCGAGCTAGCAACACTCACCCCATTATTTTCTAGTTGGTTTTATCTTTTATTATCTTTCTTAGATCTAATAATGGCTTTATTACTTAAAGGATATTTAGGTGGCATCCTATTTAATGTTTTATTTTTCCCGATCAGTTATTCAGTTTTCTATTTCCCTACGGTTGGGTCTTGTGATTTTAGATATCTTTGGCCCATTTCAATTCCCCTGTTTGCGTTTAATTCTCGTTATGGCCGATTGTAAATTCAAAAATTGTTTCGACAAGCTAGAAAAAATAGACCAAATATAATGTGTGAATAACAAAAATAAACCTTTGGTGGTACTGGTAACTGCAGGGCCCACCCGAGCTTATCTAGACAGTGTTCGCTATCTTTCCAATTACTCTTCTGGTCGGTTGGGCTATTTGATTTGTGAAGTCTTAGCCAAGAATGGAATTAAAGTAATCGCTGTAGTAGGACCTAGCGAAGTGTCTTTTGAGAAGTTAAAAAATGTTACCCTTTTTAAAGTGGAAACGGTAGAGGAGATGCATCGGGCTGTAATGCAGCTGTGCAAAAAAAAGTCACCTGACTTTGCCGTTCTTTCAGCTGCTGTTTTAGATTTTATGCCTAAAGTAATAAGCAATGGAAAGGTATCATCTAAAAACAACTGGAATCTACAACTGGTTCCCACCCCTAAAATAATCGACGATATAACAAAAAAATTTCCAAAAATAAAAAAAATTGCTTTTAAATTAGAATGCAATCGACCTTCGCTCAAAACTATCAAATCATTTGCCGAAAAAAATATAAAAGATAAATCTGCCGAAGCTTTGTGTCTTAATTATTTATCTGATATTGATAAAAAATCACACCCGGCATTTTTGTTTTCTCGCAAAGGTGGCTTTCAAAAAGCCAATACCAAAAAATCGATCGCTGATTGGATTTGTAACTATATTATGACTTCTCACTGAACTACGAAAGATTCACGGCATCTCTCCCGATTACTAATTATCAGTTCGTGGGATAACTGTTTACTAGCTGCTCATAGGTCGCCAGCTTATTATAAAGAGTTTTTACCGTGATTCCCAAGGCATCGGAGGCCTTGGTTTTATTTCCTTTAAAGTGATTTAGAACTCTCATGATGTGTCTTTTTTCTACCTGAGAGAGAAGTAAGGTAGTGGCATCGTCAAAATTGTCTGTTTCAGAATCCTGATTCATGTTTTTCATATTAAATGAAATATCATTTTCAGTAATAACTTCCGATTCTCCTAAAATTTTAAATCTTTCCACCGTATTTTGAAGCTCTCTCACATTTCCTGGCCAGTTGTAGCGCTTTAAAGTATCCATGGCCTTTTCTGAAACCGCCTTGACTACGCTAATACCCGATTTATCATTTTTCAAAAAATGTTCGACTAATAAGGCCACATCACCGGGGCGTTTTCTCAGTGGAGCAATCCTTAAGGTAACGGTATTTAATCGATAAAAAAGATCTTCACGAAACTTTCCGTTTTTTACTTGAGTCTCGAGATCCCGATTAGTAGCAGAAATAATTCTAACACTGACCTTCACAGGAGCCTTTCCCCCCACTCGATAAATTTCTCCTTCTTGTAAAAATCTTAATAATTTTGATTGGGCTTCTAAACCCATCTCGCCAATCTCATCTAAAAAAAGAGTGCCTCCGTGAGCCATTTCAACAAGTCCCTTTTTCTGATTGATGGCACCTGTAAAGGAACCTTTTTCATGTCCAAAAAGCTCCGAGAGGAGAAGCGTTTCTTGAATAGCGCCGCAATTAAGACTAACTAGATTTTTTGAGGCTCTTTTTGAAAGTTCATGGAGTCGTTTGGCTATCAGCTCTTTTCCCGTTCCGCTTTCACCTTGAATAAGAACGGTGGCCTCGGTAGGGGCTATCTTTCCAACCATTTGAAGCATTGCCAAAATATTGAGGTCTTGTGTTAGAAACCTAGTGATACCAGGTACTTCTTGATTAGTTGCTATTACTTCCACAGATTACCCCCGCAAAAAACATGTAATTTTTACCCTTGATCAGCGAATAATTACATGTTTTTGGGAGCGGGATCAACAGAATAAAATAGGGGGGCTTGGGAGGGTTTGGAGGTATGCCAATGGATAAATGCCTCTAGATCCTCTGGGGTTCCTAGTCCATGCATTTTTTCTTTTTCAATTTCAAAAATTTTTATTCTTTTATTAGCACCAATTAATTCGTTATAAACCGGACAAACGTAAAACTCCCCTTGAGTTCTAATGTTTTTTCGAAGCATGGAAAAAGCCCCATTTAAAAAATCTTCAGCATGTTTAAAATAATAGATACCCACAGTGGCATGCTCGCTGATGGGAACTTTTTCAGCCACCTCTACAACTCTTCCCATGGTATTTAACCTGGCATAGCTCCATTTATCTTCAGTGGCTTTAAAGGTCATAATCGAACCATCACAACCTGAGTTAATAGCGTCATCTAAAAATGCATCTATCGGCGCATCTATCCATTGATCTGAATTGGCTAAAAGTAGGGGCTGGCTTGGATTTAGTTTATCCGCTGCTAGCAGCACGGTACACGCCGCACCTTCCGTAGTTTTTAAAACAGGAACAATCTGAGATTTGGTCGCTAGAGAATTTAAAACATCTTTGTAGTGAGCCTGTTTCAAGTGGTCGCTATGACAAATAAATGTAAAATTATATAACCCGTGTGATGGCGTCATGTTTTCACTGACCCATTGAATCATCGGTTTATTAAGCACATTAATAAAAGGTTTGGGCTCCGAGTAACCTGCAGATTGAAAGCGAGTTCCTAATCCAGCCATTGGAACTACCACCTGAATTAAAGGGTTGTGTCGCTTCGGAGTTGTTAGATTTGGCGATAGGGTTTGATCTAATTTTGAAAGCACAGGATTAATGGTTTCTAACTTAACCTCAGTAGGAGATTTTACAACGAGTACGTTTGGAGTGACTTGATTGGCTGCCATGATGCCAGGTTTAGAGTCCTCTACAATTAAAGTTTCATTAGAACCTAAGTTCATTAATTCTAAAGCTCGATAAAAAATATCAGGATGAGGTTTTCCTCGAGAAACATCCTGACGTGAAAGTATAACGTCAAAATAGGAGGTGATCCTCATTTGGTCTAAAACAGAATGGATGGTTTGTTTCACACTATTAGAGGCTACCGCAAGACTGTAGCCTCTCTCTTTTAGAGAGCTTAATAGCTCCGTAATATGTGAAGAAACGATGCAATTTTTTCGAATAGTTTCTAACGTGTAATTTTGCTTTTGGTCCATGATGAAAGAATGCAAGTTTCTGGGAAGTCCTTTAGACTCCGATAGCATCTCAAGTTTTTTGGTTGTGGGAAGACCATCATATTTTTCCTTGTGTTCTAATTCGTCTAAGGAATAACCAAATAGATTAAGGGCTCTATTCAAAGCCTTGAAATGCCAATCTACAGCATCGACTAACACTCCATCTAAATCGAAAATAATGCCTTTGATCATAGGTATGTTTTGTATGCCGATGGGCCAATTATAATTTAGGTTTATGATTTAAAAGTAGTGTGGCTACTATGTTACTAGATGACACATATCAAAACCTAGCAATAATCTTAATAGAAAATTATTTTGCCAAAGATTTTAAGGCTGGGCTAATAGTAACCAAATGACGCATGGAGGGACCGCTGTTACTTGAACTCGCGTTGTCATCACAGCCGCCTAAAGTATGAACTCCCACAACTCTGGTCTCTGTTGGGTTTTCATAATTCGGAAGTAGTATGGCAGAGCCGGAGCTTCCTGGCTGAGTGTCACAACGGTGCATTAAAAAATCATCTTTTTCCTCTAGAAGAATACAATTATTTTTTGATACCTTCATGGGCGTAGCTTGAGGATGATGAATCATGAGTAAGGGTGAGTTCGGTGGTACCGGTTTTTCGGAAACGTCATACCAACCCCATCTCACACCAGGACTTCCTGCAAGTTTAATAATGAAGTAATCATTCTCATAACTAGAATTTCCTGTTTCAATAATCTCTTTGCAGGAAAACTTTTCCGATCTTTCATCCTTTAAAAATCCAAAGGTAACATTAATATCCTCACACTTTGCAGCGCAATGTTGAGCCGTTAAAAAAAGATCCTTCGTAATGAGAGTCCCACTACAATAGCCAGTAGACCCATCTATAGTTGCTTCATAGATACCAATAGGGGTTCCCATTTCCTGCATTTTGAGCGGTTCACTAATCATGGGGGTCATGTCATTAACTCCACATAAACTTCGTTCGACCTGATCTAAAGATTTACCATTGGAATCAACTCTATAAGCCCGCGGGATTGCGGCTGTTCCCAAATAGGAAATAGTTAAACTAATTGAGGCGACTAAGAATAACCTGTTCATGTGATTGCCTTTCAGTGATAAGTAAATGCTACTAAAATATTTTTTTACTGATACTACGTATAAAAAGTACCCCGATTTAGGAAAGTAAATCGGGGTACTTCAATATTAGGGGATGAGGCCTAAAGGATCTTGCTGGTTTTTTAAAACCGCATAAGGGTTTTCTGCTCTTTCAATTAAGTAGAGAGCAGGTTCAATATTGGCTTTGAAAGTAGGCTCAATGGCACTAGCTCCGGGATAAAAGCCACCTGCAAACATGGAGTCTGGTGTCAATTCAAACGTAAAGGCAAATATTTTTAACTCGTCATATGCCCAATCGGTGGTATCTCCAGCAGCTAAATACAAATCACTAGATTTTTGTGGTGTGTATTTATTCCAAGTTGCCATTTTTTTGCCCATCATTTCAAAAACCTCCTGATCAATTTTACTGGGAACTTGATCATTGGTGTGACCAAATGGCCACAGCACAAGTTCACTAAAAGTATGAAAAGAAAGTAGTACCGTGGTTTTACGACGGCCTCTTACCCAATCTCTTACCGCCTGAGTTTCGGGCTCCGAAAAGGCCGATGGACCATGGTAGGTATCGCTGGCAGGAGAGCTACTAGATCCTGCTCCAGCAAATCCGGTTCCATAGTTTCTGTTTAGATCAACTCCGAAGGTACCATCTGTATTTGGCCGTCTATTTTTTCTCCACCATTTATATTCCCCATTGTTGATGTCGTATTCGGCCCCATCTGGATTTACCATGGGAACAATAAGAATTTCTCTAGTATCAACTAGGTTTTTAACTCTGGCATCTCTCTGGTAATTTTGAGCAAGATACTCTGCAATTTTTAAAGGTACCTCAACGCTCAAATGTTCTCGGGCGTGATGACAGCCCATAAAAATAACGGTCGGCAAGGAATCTCGCTTGGAGCTGCCAGAGATTCTGATTCCAGCTAAGTCCCTTCCTTCTAAGCTTTTTCCAATGCTAAAGCGCTGCGCAATTTCAGGGTTTTGACTCACGATGGCATCTAATGCTTCACCGACCTCCTTATAATTGTGAAAGGAGCTATCCCCAGCAGGAAAATCACGCTTTCTTTGTGAAAGGTCGGCAATTTTCAGCTCAAATCCAAGTGCTTTTAATTGTTTGATCTCTTTTTCAGTTCCAATAAATCCCACTGAGTCTGAATAAACTTTATCGATAGCAATACCCGCATTGGCAATCTGATTTCTCTCTTCCTTTGTTTTTGTTAGAGCTAGAATAGAAAATATTTTGGCATCTTGATTTCTTGCAAAGCCTACATCACCTATAACAATAGCCACCAAAAGAATTATCAATAAGCTTAATTTCATTCCAATGTCTCCTTAAATAAACTCCCCCTAAAATAAGGGCAGATTAATTTTTAGTTAGAATCATCCATTGCTAGCTTGAGTGGTAAAAAGAACTGTAACGTGAAACTTTAAGTGTAATGATATTTTAGTTAATTAAACTAAGAAGAGCTAGCGGAATTAATTTATTACGTTAACACATGTAATGTTGCTGTTCCTATTCTTGTCCAATCTTTTTAGTCCTACTGCATCACTGGGCTGCTATGATATTGTAGAAGGGTTTCCGACTTTAATTGATGACAAAAAAATCATGGAACTTAAAACGCAAAAAGAACTTGCGAAGGCCAAAAGTTATTTCTATCAACTGAAATTGATAGAAGCCTATAATATTCTACGTAGATATTTTGACCGCCTTCCTTTTAAACCAGAAAAAGAACATGCTGAATTCATTGGCATGTTTGTGCGTATTTTAAGTGAACTAGGTAAAAATAGTGAACTGAGTTTTTATAGCTCTGCGCTTCAAAAACTAGAGAAGGAGATCGAAAGTCCTTCTATCACCTATCAGTTGGCTGTTGTTTATGTAAATGCAGACCCCCCCCTGTTGAAACTAGCGATTCCACTATTGGAAAAATTAATTCGGACGTCGATAGCGGCCGATTATGAGGCTAAAGCAAAAATGACCTTGGCCTATTGTTATGATGAGATCTCTAATGATGTGGCTGCAGTTAGGCAGTTAATCTACTCGATTCCGACTAGCACAGACCTCTCTATTCAATTTTTAATAGAAACCTGGAAAGTAAAAATTTACCGTGATGAAAAAAACTTTGTTGAAGCTGAAAAAACACTGAAGAATCTGTTGCTTCGCTTAACTCCAGAAATAGATTGGTACGCCTATTTTACAGCCCAAATTATTGCGATTGGGCTGTATCAGGATTCTGGAAATATGAACTTAGCAAAACAACTTTTAATTGAAACCGCTGCCATGGCCCAAGAAAAGCCACTTAAAACAGTTAAGCGTCAGCTTGAGTCGATTCAAAAGGCTTTTATAACGGGAAAAGAGATTGGCCCTTTGGTACTAGAGCTAAAAAAAGGCCACTCCGTTTTAACGTTTTTAGACCAAATGCTAATTTTAAATGAGACCCGCCTTACCGACAAATTGACCCTTTGTTTATTAAGGCAAAAAACTATGACGAAAGAAGAAATAATTACAGCCTTATTCAATAGGGATTATGCCGCTAGTACCGACAATGCCTTAATTTACTACCACGTTCATGGAGTTAAAAAAAACATGAAAAAAATAGGCGTCGATACACAATATTTAGAGAAAAAAGGGATTCATTATATTTTTACTGGTGAAGTCCAGTTGATTGAGGAGGCACTGTGAACTATTTTTTATGCCTTACTATTGTTTTAATAAGCATGTTACGTACCAGCCCACTTCTAGGTAGTGAAATTCGATGCTTGGGTGGTGATGGAGGAACGCCATTCGCGAATATTACAAAGGACATCAAGCTAAAACAAACAATCCTTCCCTCCAATGGCTGGGTTAAAGATTTTGTTTACCAGGAACAGACAGAACAACTTATTTACAGGAATCTGACTAATCAATTGAGATCCTTTAATACAGTAACCGGTAGAGATCGTTTTCTGAATTATGCAGACAGAACTATTTCACGATTAATAGATGAACAATCCAGTCGTATTTTAAGTTCTAACGCTACCTATTTTTTGAACACCTCAACAGAAAATCCCTATTGGCATTCCTTTGCAGGTTCCACTGAAGTAAAACAACACCTTTTCTGGCATGATAAAACTATTTATAGTTTACAAACTATTGAACCCAACAGAGGACAATACGATTTTGTTTTCTTGAAATATAGCGAACGACAAAATCAGAAGCTGTATTGTCATCAAAGTAAAAATATTGGAAAAATTAAGGGCTTAGCGCCGGAAAACACTTTTCCTTTTATGTACTTTTATGCGATTAAAAATGGATTATTGGGAAACAAGGTGATTGTTTATCGAATGAATGTGGATGCGATTGGGTATGGAAGCACCTGTCCAATGGAACAGATTACCGAATACCCTGAATCTAAGCTAGGTCCCATTAAAGCATTCTATTCCTTTCACACTAAGGATTTCAACGCCTTTGCTTTTCATTTAGACCACCCGGAAAAAACCCTGTTTTGGGATAAGCCTGGAGAGTGTGCTTTCTATAATTTCGAAGGAAAAACTCCCGTGTTTATTTCATCAAAACAACCGATATTTGCGTCGTGGGCAAATGGAAAAGGGCTGACTCTACACAACCTTCACGAGCAAACAGAGGTCACCTTTTTCAAGACAATTAAAATAAATAATTTCACCACAGAAAATATTTGGATGTCGGATAATGGTCAAAAGTTTTTTACCTCTTTTGAAAGAAATCAAAATCAGTTGGGACGCATGCTAGTAGAGACTGTACTTCCGCATTGGAACTGAGTGGTTTCTTTTAATTGATTGGCAATTCAAAGGGGCTATCAGTTTAAAAGAGCTTGCCGCAATTCATCGGGCCAAAATCCATGAGGACCCATCCGCCCCTTAAACCGTATCAATCCGCCTGAAGAAATAATAACAAATCTTACTGGCCAAGCAGCATAAGACTTGTGCGCCATCTTTAAGTTGTCATCAATTAAAATGGGGATTTCAATTTGAAATGTCTCCTTAGTTTTTAAGGCAATATCTTCTCTCTCTTCAACCGTCTCCGTTTGTAAAATAGTTTTTAAAAATTCAGACCCATTTTCTTTCAAATAGAGACGGGAGTCTGGATGAGCTTCTCGCAAGTATACAAAATAAAAATCATACCGATCAGAAAATGTTTTACCGATAGCGAGCAGTTCACGAATTTGACCTCGAAATACAGGGCAGGTATAACTTCCAAAAATTAGGACAATAGGTTTATTTCCAAGAGCCTTATCTAGACGAAAAAAACTATTTTCCTTTAATTTTTTTAATTCCAATAACGGGGCTTTTTCACCTACGTTCAAAGCATCAGGAACATACTCTGAAAATGCTGGAGAGGTATATACCTCTCCAGGCCGAGGTGCCGGATAAGGTGGAATTCCAGGTTCAGACCAAATAGAGCTCTGCACTAAAAGAAAAATAAAAATTGGTACAAAATGCATCAACTGTCTCACTTTTTTGGAGGACCATTTTTAATTTTGGGAGTACTTTTCTTGGGGGGTTGTTTTTTACTATCGGAAGAGGTCGTAGCCTCTTCATCTTTTTTTATTGTTTTCTTATGTTCCCAGGCGCCAGTAAATGGATTTTGTTTCATCATTATCTCCTTAATATTATGCTACGAGAGTTTAAGAAATTTGGAAAGCTACCAGTTAAAAAGGTGTGATATTACCAAGTTGTCGGTTGATAGTCCTTTAAAAACTTCCCCCAGACATGCTCGCCACTTATGATTCCTGAAAAGAAGGGATCACAAATACGGGCTGCGCCATCTACGATATCCAAAGGAGGTTGGAAATCATGAGCCTCTTGCTTGCGCTGAGAAAGTTGTATGGGATCTTCATCTGTCACCCAACCGGTATCGACAGCGTTCATAAAAATTCCGTCCTTGGCATAATCTGGAGCTGAAGTGACTGTCATCATATTTAAAGCTGCTTTCGCCATATTAGTGTGTGGGTGTCTATCGGTTTTAGTATAGCGCGTGAACTTTCCCTCCATTGCTGAAACATTCACAATATGTTTTTTCCACGTTCGATCACGAAGCATCAGGGGTTTTAGTTTGCTACATAAAATGAAAGGTGCCACCGAATTCACTAACTGCACCTCTAACATCTCTGGTGTAGGCACATCGGCCAAGGTCATTCGCCAGCTATTCATGGTTCGTAAATCTACCTGTTGAAGATCTTTATCTGTTTTTCCAATTGGAAAAACCTTTAAATCTTCGTGAGATCTATCATCATAATCGTAGGGAATCTGTGAAAGCGCCGCACTCATCTTAAGTCCGATACTATTAGAATGCCATTCAGACAACCATTGGCTTCCCGAATTTTCTATTGGAGAAATTAAACTGGTAGAAAAGGCAGCCCGACACTGTGAATGACTGCCAAGTAAAGGACGCACATTTTCTGGTAATTCGGATAGCGTTTTCATCTCAAGATCCATCATGTGTGCATAAAATCCAGGCGGTCTTCTTACTGTTTGAGCTGCGTTATTAATCAAAATATCCAACCGATCGTAATGCTGATTAATAAATCGGGTAAATAATTCCACACTGGGGGAATGACGAAGATCTAATCCATGAATTTGAAGTCTCTCTTGCCATATTCCAAAATCATCTTCCTTTGCATAACGAACAGCCGCATCATGTGGAAACCTTGTAGTCACAATCACCCTAGCACCGGCTCGCAACATCATAAGGGCAGCTTGATAACCGATCTTAAGTCTAGATCCAGTAATAATTGCCACCTGTCCTTTGAGTGACGCAGTCTGAAATCGCTTCGAGTAATTTAACTCTCCACAGTTGGGGCACAAGGCATCGTAAAAAAAATGTAACTTATGAAAAGATACCTTGCATGCGTAACAGTGTCGGGGCGTCTCTAGAATTTTTTCCTCTTCATCCAGTCTATTATTAGTTATTTGTTTGGGAGCCTCAAAAACTGCTTTTTCTCTAGTTCTACGGATTTCTGTTTTCGCACGTGTGACTCGATCGGAGGTCTGTTGTTTTTGTTTTTTAATCTTTTGATACTGCTTAGTAAGCTTCATCATCTCTAAACGATCGGGGCGAGAAATTCTTCCTGCGGCAATAAGAAAGGCTTTTCGTTCCTCCTTGGAGAGATTGGCTAGGACAGTTCGATCTTTTAAGACCTCCTCCAAGATTGCAGTAATGCGTTTTACCTCTTCGGCAAGAAGACGGCTTTTTGGAAATAAAATGTCTTTTTCGAGAGGGACCGTCATATCAAAAACAACCTAACCTACTTTAGCTTTAGGGCCCAACTTTTAGGTTCAAAACCGACCATTCCACCCTCTTTAAAGAAAATAAAGGGACGTTTCACAAGCCGACCATTCTTAGCCAGCATGTCTAGAGCCTCCTCTTCGGTCATCGTTTTTATTTTTTCGGTTAGATTCATCTCGTGATAGATCCTTCCTGCCGTATTAAAAAGGAATCTGAAGTGACCTAAATACCCTATCATTTTCTTTAGTTCCCCCTTTGTAGGTGGAGTTTTAAAAATATCAACGCGGTCAACTGCATAATTATGATTCAAAAGAAATTTTAGAGCCTTTTTACAGGTGCTACAGTTTTTAGCTTCATAGATTTTAATTACGTTCATAAAAATCACTCTACCTAGATAATATAAATTCTCGCAAGCGGAATACGTTTATCTACTCACTTTTTTAAAAAAATGGCCACTTTTGAATCGTGATTAAAAATTCACCGTTCCATCATCTCCGGAGCATATTTTTTTAGTAGATTTTAAAGAAGAACCGCCCATTTAATTCAAGGAAGAAGGAAATGGAAACTACTTTAAAACATAAATTGGCTATCTATGCACTAATCCTTAGCCTCGCTAGTTGTGGTGGGGATGACAATCGGAACACCCTGAACGGCCCTATCCCAGTGGCCCACTTGAGTATCTCCGATTCGCCTCTTTATGATTACGGAAATCTGCTGCTAGATAGCCAGGGGAATCATGAATTTACCGTCACCAATCTAGGCTCCGTTTCAGCCACTCAAATCACAGGTACCTTTTACTTTTCCATTGCCTTCTTTTATGTGGGGGGGACCTTTCCAGGAACAGAGGGCACCTGTGGATCGGAACTATCCGGTCATTCCAGCTGTACCGTTAGAGTCGCTTTTAATCCTAAAGCCATGGGTCATAGTGAGACCACCTTACAGTTAAGTTACTATAATGGCCTTTTAGAAATGGTAACCTCCCTTCCTGTTCTTTCAGGAACTGGAATTTAATTTATTATCGATGCCACCGCCTTTCGGTCTTAAAGTATATTTTCAATTCAAAAAAAGTTCTGTAAAGTACCCTCATGCTTTTAGATTATTGGAAAAAGTTTTCACGCTATCCAGGTGGACGATTAGTGTTTGGTTGGCTCTTAGGGTTTTTTATTCCCTATTCTGGGTCTATTACTCCAGAAATTCTAGAATTGGAGGAGGGCTATGCCAAAATATTAATAAGAGACCGAAAGCGTCTCAGAAACCACCTAAAATCTATTCATGCGGCCGCTTTAATGAACTTTGCCGAGCTGACCAGTGGACTCGCTTTTATTTCCGGACTTCAGAGTCATATGCAAGGAATTGTCACTCATTTTGAAGTAGATTATTTAAAAAAAGGGAGAGGAGATTTGACCGCCGACTGTCGTTCTCAGTTTGTAGGCGTCTCAACTGAACAAGAATGTAAAGTTGAAGCTATCATTCGTGACAGCAAAGATGACATTGTGGCACGCGGTAGAGCTACCTGGTTAGTTCGTCCCAAAAAAGTATGATCTGTTTAAAAACAAAATTCACTGAGCAGGCCAAAGTTCAATATCCTATCATTTGTGGGGCCATGTATCCGTGCAGTAATCCTGAACTTGTCGCAGCCGTTTCTGAAGCTGGTGGATTGGGAATTGTTCAGCCCTTATCTCTCGTTTATGTTCACCGGTATGAATTTAAAAAAGGATTAGCACGGATAAGAGAGCTCACTAAAAAACCTTTTGGCATGAATGTTATCGTAGAAAAAAATGCTAAAATTTATGAAGACAGAATGAAAAGGTGGGTCGATGAATCTATCGAAGCGGGGTGTCGTTTCTTTGTCACCGCACTTGGAAATCCTAATTGGGTTATTGAGAAGGTAAAATCGGTAGGGGGTTTTGTTTATCATGACGTCACCGAAAAAAAATGGGCGTTAAAGGCCGTAGAGGCTGGAGTCGACGGCCTTATTTGTGTGAATCAGAGAGCTGGAGGTCACGCGGGAACTCGATCAGCTAAAGAACTCTACTTAGAACTTAGCTCCTTTAATCTACCCTTAATTTGTGCGGGAGGTATTGGAGGAGAGGTTGATTTTGTAGATGTCATGAGGATGAATTATGCTGGAGTCCAATTGGGAACTAGATTTATTGCAACGATAGAATGTAATTCTCATGTTGATTACAAAAATGCCATTATCGCAGCTACGGAAGAGGATATTGTAAAGACGGAAAGGGTTACAGGGGTTCCTCTGGCAGTTATTCGCACACCCTATGTGGATAAGGTAGGGTTAAAGGTAGGCCCCATCTCAAAACTTTTTTTCAAAAATCGGCACACTAAACATTGGATCCGACTCTTTTATAATTTACGAGCTGTGGTAGCCATGAGAAAGACCGCTATCAAAGGGTTATCAACCAAGGATTATTACCAGGCGGGTAAAAGTGTCCACTCGATTGAGAAAATTGAGTCTGTAAAAGCTATTATTGGTAGGTTTATAGATTGCTCTCAGAAGAGTGGCTGATCAGTCCTGAGCAGAAATAAATATAAAAAAATTCAAAATAAGAGACCGTAATTTAAGGTTAACTTTCGTCTTTCTTTAATACGGCAAGCTTTAGAGTTACAAAGTCAGATAATTGAGCTGTATAGAGAATTTTTTTCAACATGCTAAATTGAAGAGACTTATCAGCCTGCATGATAATTATTCCAGCAAAAGATTTTTTATCCACATCATTCTGGATCACACTTCTGTCCTTTAATTTTTTAAGTTTAAGCGCGAGTGGTTTGATAAGAAGACCCTGTACCAGATCTTGCTTAGCAATATCACCATTTACAAGATCGAGTACCTTTTCTTGATCGACCAAAACTGCTTTTTGGGTAACTATCATTTGAAGTGCATTAACCGGCGGGTTAACAGAACTAGAGTAAGGAAGACTAATATCTTTTCCAATATTAAAGTCCGATTGGATTTGGGAATAATTTTTCATTAAGAAAAATAGAATCGCCATGAGAATATCCAACATGCTTGCTAGCATGAGGCCTGTGCTCATGTGAGTTCGACTACGAGATTTTTTTGTATATTTTCCGCCGTGATGTGAGCCTGCACTCGAACCACCGCCGCCGCCGCCACCCATTATACGCCTCCAATACTAACTTCTGAGAAGAGCCGATTAAATTGTTGGCTTTCTGGTTTTTTTGCAATTTCTGGTGAGAGGGCCTGATACCCAGCGTCCTCTTTATAAAGCTCTCTTGAGGCGTCCATTGCTCCAATGATTACCTCATAAGAGGTATCGTCGGAGGGCATCAGAGTGAGCTCTTTAGAACTAGGCCGCTTTGTTTTCAGTCCAACCAAATACTTATGAAGGTCTTCATACGGATAACCTTTAGGCCCGATAGTGAAACTTTTCTCGGCCGCACTATCGCTCTTAACTTGGAAGCCCTTAGAAGTAATAAATATCGAAACTTCCATTTTTGCTTCGTCATTCTTAGCCTGCTTAACCTCTTCTGCGGTGGAGGCCACTTTAGGAAGAGGAGCATCAATCATAACGACAGGAAGGATACTGGCAAACATCATCAGAAAGAACATCAAACAGGTGATCATATCGATCAATGGAGTGAGGTTCAGACTGTCGTCTGGCCGACTTCGGTGTGTTCTATCACTAGGCTTCTTTGCCATGATTTAACCCTTAATAAATTTATTCTTTTTCATCTGCAGCATCATCATCATTTGCAGCTACCGCAGAAGAACTTCCCATTTTTTGAGAAGCGCTTAGTAAGTTGATGAGCTTCACTGAGTATTGATCGATATCGGAAATAATCGAATTGATCTTAGATTGTAATACCGCACTCACAAAAAGAGTGGGAATCGCAACCATAATTCCAAGAGCCGTCGTATGCATGGCTACTGCAATAGCATTTTGTAAAAATTGCTGTCTCTGCACAGCATCTACAGCTTGAGAGCCACCTTTAAAACCCATGATTAAACCAATGATAGTTCCAAAGAGTCCAATAAGTGTGGCTAAGTTAGCAAGCGTGGGAAGATAAAGAGCCCTTGCCTCTAATTTAGGAATCACCTCAAGCGTGGCCTCATCAATAGCATTTTGAATATCTTGAGTTGAATCTTTAGCTCTAGAGAGACCGGCCTTTAAAACTTTAGGCAAAAGCGCCGAACTTTTACTATTACATAAACTGATCGCTCGATCGATATTATCACTCAAAATATATTTTTTAAGCTTTGCCATAAAAGCTCTAGAGTTGACCGAATATTCGATTTGAATTCGAATCCAGCGCTCAATGGCAATTCCTGCAGCTCCGATTCCCACAAAAATTACCAACCAACTTGGCCAGCCACCCTCTTTAATAAACGATGCAAGTTCTGATATTTCACCCATGGTAAGACTCCTCTATTTTCTGATGTAAAAAAATTTTCGAAACCCGGTAGAAATGCCTAATCACACTTCCTTATCCCTACTTATCGGAATTACGAAATAATGTTTGAGTTAGAAAAATTATCGACTAAATAATTGTCCGTATCGGGTCGTTTAAATGACTTTGCGTGACAACCCTATACGGCCAAGCTTTTTTAAAACAAAAAGAATATTCCACTCGCATAGCGTAAAGACCAAACATTAGACTGGAATTGGATCTTAGGACGATTTCCAATAGTTCCACCTGGCTCTGTTGTTCTTTCTGGTAAATTCATATAATAGGCTGACGTTTCAACTCTGAGTCCCGCCTTGGGTGCAAAGAAAAACTCGATTCCCACTGCCCCATGACCACAAGCAACCGTTTTGTATTCCTCTTCTGCTGCATAACCTGTTGCATTGGTAATGGCCCCTTCCGTAAAACCTTTTCTATGGACATAGGCCATGCCTATTCCCAAGCTAATATAAGGCACAATATCATCTTGAGAAAGTCGATAACGCACACCCACTATTGCGGGAATCGCGTCGAATTCAAACTGATGAAATACGGGCAATGCGTCGGTAGAAGAATCGTTTTTTTTACGGCTTTCATAGGAATACTTTCCGACATTTGCGTAAATAGCCCAATGGTATCCAAGAGAAAACCAAAGGGAGGCCTCCACATTAAAGAAGGTCGAATAGTTAAGAGGAGAAAAAGTTAAGGAGCTGTCCTGGGCGCTTTTAGCCACCGAAGTCACTGGAAGCAGTGTAGACAAAAGAAGATCAAAACCAAAATCGTTCCTATTTCCTTCATTTTCAGTAAATTTTTCTCGTCGATAGGATCCAAAAAGACCTTTGAAATCTTTTTTTGCAGCCAAAGCTTCAAACTCAAATCCAAAGCAAAGAACCAATAAGATAAAAAAGTACCTTTGATGTCTCTTCACCGATGCACTCCTAATATTAGAAAGACTTAAGTTAATTATAGGTAATCCGAAGAGAATAAACCAGAGAGATAAAAAATATGATGAAGTTCTGCTTAGTTCCATAACCATTAAAAATGAAAACAATTGCTCTATATTTATTGCGGTGGGCCTTGGGACTGCTCTTTATTTCAACTGCGATAGGAAAACTTCTAGATAA
>SHZA01000019.1 GCA_009692515.1 Bdellovibrionales bacterium | reverse complement strand
TCGCCTCCTCTACCTTGCCGTGAATAATCTTTTCACGAATCAAAGAGCTACTCACTCGTGTGTTTAATATTCTTGGTAATGTCTTTAGTGCTGAAACGGGTTCAACGACGGTGAGTGACATCTTTTTTTCTTCACAAAGTTTTTTTAAAAGGGCCGTGTCTCCTTTTCTATTTTTTCCAAACTTAAAATTAAAACCCACAAATACAGCCTTTGCCTTCAGCCCATTGACCAAATATTTTTCAAAAAAGTCCTCTGGAGAAAGCTTTGCTAAGGTGTGGTCAAACTTAGCCACACACACCGATTTCACTCCCAGCTCCTCTATAAGAGCTAGTTTTTCAGCTGTGGTGCTTAATTGCTCCAATTTTTTTAGAGGATTCAAAACCTCAACGGGATGGGGATAAAAGGTAAGAACACTAGGAATTAGAGATAAGGCTCTCGCCGCATCTACCATTTGAGAAAGTAGGGCTCTATGGCCTAAATGAACGCCATCAAAGTTTCCGATAGCGACTGCACAATGAGAAGGGCTTTCAGAGTCATCTGAAAGCCCATGGATAACCTGCATCTTTCACAACTTTGCTGTTAGAACCCCTATTTTGAGGTTCGATTAGTTCGACTAGGTCTAGTTTTTCCAATAGTACGAGTGGGTCTAGTTTTGCCTATTCGAGAAGCGGACTTCTTAACGCGAGTGATTGTTTTAGCTCTGCCTACGGTAGCCCCTGTTCGGGCCTCTTTACGCGATACGACCTTCAAATAGCTGACAAGTTCATTGACTCGCTTATTTAATTTTTTGCCCTCTAAACTTACTAATTGAGAGACCCTCTTTTCCACATTGGCGCGAGTTTGTTTTAATTGAACCAAAACTTTATCTAGCTGTTTGCGGCTGCGTTTGCGAGCTTCACGGCCCTTAATATCAAACCCTTTGACTAGAGAGGACACTCGTTTTTCATAAGTTGTGATTTGCCGAGTTAATGAGTTAATGGAGGGGTGATTAGCCCATTTACTGAAATCAACTTTAAGATTAGATCGTAACGACATCAATGACTCCTGGTCAATAGCTTGTTAAGGTATGGCTGTTTTTTCAGCTTACTCAAGACCGTTCTAACAGCAAATACGGAAGGCCGCAAATAAATATCCTGTCAGGAAATAGTTGCTGGAGTGTTAAAAACTGCAGGTGTCATCAGGATTAAGAACCCCAGTAAATGGGACAAAGCGATAATAGTCACCTTGCTCACTATTCATCACTAAATCTCGCCCCAATTCATACCTGTATAAAACAGGGGCATTGCCCCCTGTAGCTGCTCCAGATTCAGATATCGCTTTGTCCCATTCCAAAGAGTTGGGGTCAGCATATTTTATGATTAGCTGTTTTGATCCGGGATCAATGTTGAAGGTAAATGTTTTAACTGGCGTGTCATATTGCACATTATTGAGTACCAGCTTCACATCACCTGTGAAATCCTGTGCAAAGGTAAAGACAAGGAATGTAAAATTACTTAAAGTTTCTTGAATTAGGGGATCGGGATCGGTGCTGCTCACCAATCTAAGAGGGGACGAAACAATACTTGGTATTTTTTCTTTAGAGGTAGGGCAAATTTTGCACCCCATCATGAAAGAGCTTAGTGCTAGAACTAAGATTAAAATCGGGTTTATCTTTTTAAGCTTTTTAGTGTTCATGTTGTTTACACCTTAAGTTGTCTGTTCAAGCTGAGTTAAATATCTTACTAGAAAATAAAGCAATTGCTCGGCCAAGGCTATAAAAGTTAAACTATCGAATTTACTTATTTTTGGGATTTGGCAAAAAGGGAACTCAATAGCTTTTATGCCTTGCTCAAAGACAGTTAAAGCCAAGCGAATGCAAAGTATCAATAAATATAACATGTTACAGCGAGCAATTGTGTAACACTCTCCTTGAAGAGTTTCTAAAGGATTCTCCATTTAATTCCGTTCAATGGGATGTGAGTAATAAAACTAGTCGTTGTCGTAGCGTCCACGGATTGGACTTAACCCATGTGACTAAAGGGAACCCAACCGATGCGTGGAAAAAAACAAATAAATCTAGACCCCATGTTTCAATTATTTCAGCATCACATGCTGAAAAAATCCTATGATGATTCAGGAGCTTTCAGTAAGGACGTAGCTGCCGAATACTTACTTTATTTAAATTCCACCTCAGCCCACATCCCTTTTGCTTTGAAGGCTGCGGTAGTGCAAGATTTAGAGGCTGAGGCTCATGAGATGCTCGTGAAATCTATGTATGGTTGTGGGACGCCTCAGAAGGGGCATACCTACGGTAAGGTCATTCGGGTTAAAAAAAATGCAGAGCTTACTACCTATGAATTTACCCCTCCAGAATCCAATCCAGAAGCAGAATCAGAAGTGGAAAATGATAAAGAGGAGTGAAGGGAATATTTCTACTCGCCTCTAGGTAAATTTCGTATATGTTATTTACTTAAGATGCACTCTACAAATAACAAATCCACACCTAGCGAATCCTTTGCGGCCCTGAAAAGAGTGATGGGTGAGTTCCGGCCTTATAAAATAAAGTTAAGTCTTGTGTTGTGTCTTGGAATTGTCATTTCTTTAATCCAACCTATTAGCGTCAAATTATCTCAACGAATTATTGATGAGCTTCAAAAAGGCAGTCTTATTCAGGGATCCTTCTTTCGGCAGGTTCCCGCGATGCTTATCGGAGTTTTTTTCATAAGTGGGATTGCCAAATATTTTCACAATACTCTTCGTAGATACGTGGCCGAGAAGGTCATTCTTAAATATCGCAGAGTAATCTTTGAAAAGTATTTAGGTTTTCCCTTGTCGATTTTAGATAAAACTAGAGCAGGCGATTTTCTCTCTAGTATTCAAAATGATCTTGGCAAAATATCGGTTGGAATTGACACGCTCATTTTAGTTCTTAAAGAACCTTTTACCTTCTTAGGTCTTTTAGGTGCGGCCTTTTATTGTGATTGGCGTTTGGCATTAAGCACTTTGGTGGTTGCCCCGATTGTAGCCCTTCTTTTTTCTCGCTCAGGAAGTGCCGTAAAACGATATTCGCATAAAAACCTAGAAACTTTTTCAGACCTTATGTCGGTAAGCCAAGAAAGTATTTCAGGTGCAAGGGTTGTTAAGGTTTTTCAGCTTGAGAGGCCTTTATTAGAAAGATTTAAAAATATTCAAGACAGCTACTTTCTAACCCTAATGAAATCCACCAGGGTAGAAGAGCTAGCCACTCCAGTGGTCGAGTTTATCGGTGCCATTCTCATTGCGGGAGTGATTATTTACGGGGGGCATCGTGCGGCAATGGGACTATTAACTCCTGGGCAACTTGTAGGGTTTATTATTGCTATCGGTCTGGCGCAGATGCCTTTAAAACAATTAAACAATGCTTATCTAAAACTTAAAACCGCAGAGGCGGCTGCAGAAAGAGTTTATAAACTTTTAGACACTGAGCCATCGCAAAAGCAATCGGAAGGAACCCGTCCGATTTTTCAATTAGAACGCGGTATCTCTTTTGAAAATGTAAGTCTCAATTACGGCGAGAAACCTGCTCTGAGTCACCTTTCTTTCGAAATTAATAAAGGCGATTGCGTGGCTTTTGTAGGTCACAGCGGAAGTGGAAAATCGAGTATCGTTAATCTACTACCAAGACTTTATGAAATCTGTGAAGGCAAAATTCTTTTTGACGGCGTCTCGATTTCAGATTTTTCTCTTCATGATCTGAGGCGGCTAATTTCTTTTGTAACCCAAGACACGTTTTTATTTAATGACACTCTTTTTGAAAACATCCATTACGGAAACCCCACAGCGACTAAACGGGAGGTGGAGCTCGCTGCAGAGCAAGCTCACTGCACCGATTTTATTAATCGACTGAAGGAAGGGTTTAATACCATAATCGGTGACCGGGGAGTGTGCTTAAGTGGTGGAGAGCGACAAAGAGTGGCTATTGCCAGAGCTATTTTAAAGGGGGCGCCTATTTTAGTATTAGATGAAGCTACTTCAAGTTTAGACAGTCAGAGTGAAGCCTTGGTACAAAGAGCCATGGAAGAGCTCAGTATAGGAAAAACAACTTTAATGGTAGCGCATCGTTTATCGACAGTAAGAAAAGCAAATCGTATTTTTGTCGTGGAACAGGGAAAGATTCAAGAGTCGGGAACTCACGATTCTTTAATTAAGGCTAAGGGAATTTATCATCAGTTTTATCAACGGCAACAGGGGGCAGTTTTAGAAGAATCTTCTTCTGTATCATAATTTTAAGAGACTTTTTTCAGGGGTTTTACATAGGGCGAATGAACTGGGTTTTTTAGTTTGATAAATTCCCCTTTTTCAATCTGGAGAATCACCTTTATTTTTTCCGAATTGAAAACTCTTTCTAGTCGAAGTGCAATGTTTCTCAGTGTTTCATTCTGAATCTTTAAGGCAATAAATAAAATATCCGGTTCTTCTATATAGCAAACATCTGTCACTCTGATTTCAGCATTCATACGAGCTGCAATCCGATTCATTAAATAGGGGGGAATAACGGCGCCATCTAATTTGCTTAGTTTATATTTGAGGAAATAAAGTGAGTTTCCGAGATCTAAATGCTGAAAGAAAGATTGCACTCTGCACTGTGAGGCCTTTTCAATAAAGACGATCAAATAACCCACTACCCCTACGTGGGTAATAAGAGTGATTATTGGAAAAATTGAATTTGTCATGGATCCGCTGCGAACTAAGGCATACCCTGTCACTAGGCCTGCGATATCGATAATGGCAAAGGTAATAAGAATATATCTTAGTGGGAGTGAAGTTTGAATAAGCCGATGATGGAGATGTCCTTTATCCGCTTGAAAAGGAGACCGTCTACTCATAATACGACTGAGAAGAACCATCGCAGCATCCGATATGGGAATTAAAAAGAATAACCCTGAAATTGCCATTCTGGAAAGTGCGTCGTGAGCTTTAATGGGAAGGCTCAAATGCATATAAGCTAAAACAAAACTAAAAAAGTAACTCCCTACATTTCCTAAAAAGCCTTTTCGTTTAATAACATTCAAATATAAAAATGGGATTAACGAGCCAATTAGAACTGGAACGTACCAAACAAAAGCTTCAACCCCACTTTGAGCATGACCTATAAATAAGAAACCTACCCCTCCTATAAGGAGAACCAGGCCTGCTAAACCATCGATTCCGTCAATGAAGTTAACGGCATTCATTAATCCTAAAATAAAAAATATGGCAAGAAAAGTAGCCCCAGGGCCATACTGTTCACTAATGCCATGTCGTAAATTAGGATCAAATAGAACAAGACATACTACAAATATCATCTGGACAAACATTTTATCGATGGCAGGTAGAGGCTGTCTGTCATCTAACATTCCCATAATAGCAATGATCACAGCGGTGCTTAAAAACCACCCGCTAATTGGAAAGAATAGTTTCGCGACGCTAAAAAAAGCCAGCGATAGTAGGACAATACTGTGCCCGATGATGGGAGTTTGAGTTTCATTTAATCCTCGTGCTTTAGGCCAATCGATGAGTCCTAGTCGCGGTGCCAAATAACTATTCAGCAATAATAGCGGATAGGCTATTGCCGCAATACCAAGTAGATATAATGAAAACTCTAGGATTTCTTGTGTGGGTATTTGCATGTAATTGAAGATCGATTGAGTAAAGTCAGTTTTTGCCTATTCCGTTACAGACAAACTACGACCTATATTATTAGTGTACTGGTTTTTTGAAAATCTAATGAGAAGAAACTACTAGCACCGTTATATTTTTGTGGTTTACGCAGTGTTAAATCTACTTAGATGCACTGCGATTACCTTTATCCGCCGCTTCCAAAGCTTAAGAACAGATGAAAGACTGAATTCATTAAGATACAATAGAAGGCTCGACCCCATTAAAAATTATGACTATAAAACTACAAATTATTCTTGGTATTAGTTATGGGCATGGCGATTCTTCAGCAGCACTTATTGTGGGAGATCAGCTTGTAGCCGCCGCAGAAGAGGAACGTTTTAATCGCATCAAACATTTTGGCGATTTCCCTGAAAACGCAATTAAGTATTGTCTAAAACATGCTGGAATATCGGCTGAACAGGTAGATGTAGTGGCGGTTCCCAGAAAACCATGGAACCAACTTCATAAAAGAATTGCTCTTGTTCTTAATCATCCTAACCTACTTAAAAAACCCAAAACCCCCTCGGCAGATCCTAAAATTTCACTAGGAAAAAGTCTTAAACAACTTAAATTAAATCACGCCAAGATCAAAAGAGTGGAACATCATCTAGCGCATCTTTATAGTTCCCGCTATTTAGCTCCTCATGCTGAATCGGCCTATCTATCATTGGATGGATTGGGAGATTTTGTATCGACAACGATAGCAAAAACGATAGGCCCGAAGATACAAATTTTAGATCGCGTTGTATTTCCGCACTCGTTAGGTTTTTTCTATACCGCTATTACGCAGTACTTAGGATTTCCCCATTTTGGCGATGAATTTAAGGTGATGGGACTTTCAAGTTTAGGAGAGCCTACCTACTTAGCAGAGATGAAAAATTTAGTTCGTCCAACAGAAAACTTTGGATTCGAATTAAACTTAGAGGCCTTTCCAATTTTAAGACATCCCATTTCCTATTTCCTTGAGAACGCACAACCTAAAATTTTGCCCTTTTATAATCTCAACTACCTCACACAGTTAATCGGATTTGCACCACGCAAACCCAACGATCCCATTCTGCAATGTCATAAAAATTTAGCCCATTCGGCTCAAGCCTGTTTTGAAGAAATCGCCAACCACCTATTAATTCAACTCTATAAAAAGGTCCCCTCCGATACATTAGCCTTGTCTGGTGGTTGTAGTCACAATAGTGTGTGGGTGGGAAAAATTCCGCAACATTCCCCATTTAAAAAAGTTTTAGTCGCACCCGCTGCGCACGATGCAGGGATTGCAGTAGGAGCTGCTATTGGCGTTGCACAGAGAGAAATTTCTGTTCAGGGAGGGCACTGGGGGCTTTTAGGACCTAGTGATCTTACTAATAGTTTACCAGTGCCTAGCGTAGAGGAGTTAGAAACCATTACCTTTAATGACGAATATGATCTCATCGATTGGGCGACTAACGAGTTAAAAAATGGAAAGATCCTTGGTCTTTTTTTCGGACGAATGGAATTTGGTCCAAGAGCCTTAGGAAACCGAAGTATTTTAGCAGATCCAAGGCCTCCAGAAATGAAGGAAAAATTAAATTCTAGAGTGAAGCATCGAGAAAGTTTTCGGCCCTTTGCGGCCTCTGTACTTGAGGAAAACCAACATGAATGGTTTGAAAAGGTATTTTTTAGTCCAACCATGGAGGCCGTATTTCAGGTGAAAAAAGAAAAGCGTTCAAAGATTCCATCTGTAGTCCATGCTGATAATTCTTGTCGAATTCAATCTGTCTCAAAAGAGACTCAGCCTTTTTATTGGAAACTCATTGAATCTTTTCGAAAAAAAACAGGTATTCCCATGTTAATCAATACCTCCTTCAACGATTGCGAACCTATTGTTTGCTCAACTGAGGATGCGGTTCGCTGTTTTTTAGGTAGTGAGATGGATCACCTGATCATTGGAAGCCAGGCCTTTTCAAAGAGGTCTCTCCAATTGAAAAAGGTGGGTTAATCTCTTTTTAATCTCCAATCAACACTCCGTTTCTTGACCCTCTCGTAGTCTCCGAGTATGACTATCTTTTTACAACAGACCGCTATCAGAACTTAAAACATAAGGCTTTAAAAAAGCGCAATGGGTCTGTTGTTATCACACTAAAGGAGTCTCTCTATGCATCAACTTTTCATAACCGTAATAACCTTAGCCCTTACCTCTCATCTAGGATTAGCCGCAGGGAAAAATAAATCCTCGATAGATAGTGCGAGTTCTACTGGAAGTATAGCTACTAAAACTCATAGTGATACGGCCCTTACTACAGGCTTTGCACTTCCAATCCTTCCCGATTCTGGGGAAACTGGATTTGGATTTGCTTTTGGCGTTTTAAGCAAAGCTGAAGCCTCTAATCATCTTTTTATAGGAGGAGATTTAGGAATCCATTTTTGGGGAAATTTAGTCGGAAACTCAAATACAACAGCCCTACAGTTGCTACCCACGGTCATTTATACTTTAGGATCTAACGCCAAAGTAGTTCCTTACATGGGCTTATCTGCAGGAGCCTATTTGTACTTAAATGCTCTTAAATCTGACATGATTAATACAGGGACTCGAATTGATTTCTTACTCGCCTTTCGTCCTGGCGTTAATTGGAATATCAACTCAAAAGTGGGACTCAATGCAGAGGCTAAATTTGGAAATTTAGGGGGCGCACTACTAGTGCTTCCTACAGTCTCTTTAAATATTTTATTGTAATCAAATTTTTTATAAGCTTAAAAACCCCCATCTATGATGTTTGTCGCAGATGGGGGTTTTATTTAATAGGCTTCAGCGCCGCCTTCATCTCTAGGATCAAATACAGCGGTGACCTTTCCGTCGTCCTGTAGGTGAACTGCTTGTGTGATCGCACTAAAGGGTGGTGGTCTCACCTTTTCACCTAATGAATTTAAATATTCTTTAGTTGTTTCTGAATAGCCCTCTTCAATATCTAAAAATTCAGGCATCCACTGCTGATGAATTCTAGGGGCGAAAATAGATTTTTTTAAATCCCCAGAATAAACAAAAAGATCATTTAAGATTACCTGTAGAACACTGGTAGTGATTCGGGATCCACCCGCAGCGCCTGCGACTAAAATGGGTTGTCCTCCTCTCACCAAAATCGTGGGAGACATGCTAGACGCCGGACGCTTAAGGGGTTCAATTGCATTAGCCTTATCGCCGACCAAACCATAAATATTAGGGGCGCCTGGCTTCACACTAAAATCATCCATCTCATCATTTAAAAAAATACCGGTTCCTGGTGCCATGATACAAGCGCCAAAGGTATCATTAATAGTGAGTGTGCTTGCGACCGCATTGCCCTGGACGTCGATGACACTTAAGTGAGTCGTATGGGAGCCCTCATTAATAAGTTGTCCTCCCTGAATAAGAGAAGAGGGGGTTGCTTTAACTAACGATATATTTTTTCTTAAAGTTTCAATATATTTTTCCGATACCAATTTTAAAAAATCATGGTTGGTAAAGTCGGGATCCCCGACAAATTTACTTCTATCTGCATAGGCTCGTTTCATGACTTCGGATAGGAGATGGATATACTCTGGGGTTTTTTGAGCTATCTGTTCAATTGGAAAACCTTCTAATACTTTTAGCATTTGTAAAATAAGGATGCCCCCGGCACTTGGAGGCGGGGCACTTACAAAATCTAACTTTTTGAATTTGCCCAATATAGGTGTTCGATATTTTACTTTATAGTTTTCTAAATCTTCTGCACTTAATAAACCTTGATTAGAGTTCATATAACGACCGATAGCTTGCGCTGTTTTTCCCGTTTTGAATTCCTTCCCTCCATTAGTCGCTATTCTTCGCAGCGTATTGGCTAAATCTGTCTGAATTAAAATTTCCCCAGTTTTTAAGGATTCCTCTTTTTTAAAGAGCAGCTTTTTAATTTCAGGATCTTTGATAAGACATTCTTTTTTTTCTTCAATATGACGAGCGAGAGACGGATAAATTTTAAATCCCCGAAAGGCGAGTTGAATAGAGGGTGTTAGTAAAGTTTTCCAGGGAAGTTTTCCCCATCGGTGGTGAATTTCAGCAAGTCCAAGGACAAAACCAGGGGTCGCGACACTTAACGGGCCCAAGACACTTAAGTCTGGAATTACGTTTCCATTTTTATCAAGATACATGTCCCGGGAGGCTTTCTTAGGTGCCGTTTCTCTGAAATCGATAAACTGTGCAGGTGATCTTTGGTTTTTTAAATACAGAGTCATAAATCCACCACCGCCCAGCCCGGCGGAATGGGGTCGTTCTACTGCTAATACAAAAGCGGTGGCAATGGCAGCATCCACAACATTACCCCCAGATTTTAAAATTTCAATTCCAGCTTTAGACGCAAAGCCTCCTCCCGATGCCACAGCAGCCTTCACTCCACTCGCTGTACAACAATCGGAAGTTCGCCCCCACTCTTTAAAATCCAAGTGCCTTTCCGAATACTCCGCCCCGCCCCGCTCCCCAGAGTCAGAGTTGGGGGACGAGTTGGGCGGGGACGAGTTGGGGGACGGAGGTGTCTGACACCCTAAGATCAAGCATAAAGAAATCAGTAAAATCGGTCGTGTTTTCATGGTATTAAGTTACTTGTATCTAGAAAGTGTGGCAACCCATGAAGATAGCAATAGCTCAAATAACAGCTCACGCCGACTTTGAGAAAAACTTCAAAACTATGCAATCCCTGGTAATTCAAGCCAAGACACAGGGCGCTGAACTCATCTGTTTTCCTGAAATGGCCTACTTTTCAGGAAAAGCTGCCGCTAACAAAATGATAGGGGACAATTACAAACGCTTACTAGAACGCTTCAGTGATCTGGCCGCTACCCATGCCATTGCCATCATCCCAGGCACCTTACGAGAGCCCAGCATACAAGAGGGAAAGTTTTTTAATACGCTGTCTTTTATCGACGATAAAGGGACCGTACTAGCGACCTACCGTAAAATATTCCTTTATCAGGCTATGTTAGCTGATAGAAATTATGATGAAACTCAATACTCAACAGCGGGTAGCGAGCTGGTCACTTTCGGTTGGAAGGGAATTCAATTTGGGTTTGCTATTTGTTTTGATCTCAGATTTCCAGAGCTTTTTAGAGGTTTAAAAAATCGTGGTGCAGAGGTCATATTTCTCCCTTCCGCCTTTACAGTTCCTACAGGGAGAGCCCACTGGGAAATTCTTATTCGTGCCCGTGCTATTGAAAACCAATTTTTCATGCTGGCCCCTGGACTTACGGGAACCTCCGGAGATGGATCTTTGAAATATGGCCATTCATTGGCAATCGCACCTTGGGGAGAGATTCTTTTGGATCTTCAGGAAACTGAAGCGGTGACTACAGTTGAAATTAATCCCTCGTTAATTACCGAAGCGGAAGGCAGAGTTCCCGCTTGGAAATGTCGAAGAGACAATCTATTTAAGATTTCTTAATGTTAACGCTGATAACTTTTCTTTTAAGCCTTGTTAACACCTGGTAAATTAGCAGTAATCAGTTTCAGGAGCTATCTATGAATGTCATCATGTGGTCTTTAACTTTTTTAGGTGCCATGGGATTTTTTATTTTTCAAATGTGGGGACGACTCCGTGTGCTCTTTAAGGCCCGTAGAGATGATGGCCGGGATTATTCCAGAGCCACCTGGAAAAAACGGGTCAAAAACATGGTTGTTTTTGGATTCCTACAAAAGAAATTTTTTATAGGAGAACAACCTGCAGGCTTGATGCACGTGATTGTTTTTTGGGGTTTTACCGTTCTCTCTTTACAGGTAATCACCATGTTTACAAGAGGCTGGTTCCCCTCTTTTACGGTTCCAGGGCTTACGATTCATTTTTTCGGCGGACCCTATGGTCTACTCCGTGATATTTTTCAGATAGCTGTGATGGCAGGTGTGCTCATGGCACTTTACCGCTGGACTATCTCCAAACCTAAACGCCTTTTTGGAATCCTTCCCGCAGAAGAGAAACTTCACAGTCAAAAACACTGGGAAGCAAAAATCATCCTTGTTTTTATCTTTGCAATCATGGCCTCAGGATTTTTTTATGATGCAAGTAGAATGATTTCATACCAATGGGATATGGATTCTATTGCAGAGGCGAAATGGCAACCTCTCACCTCTTTTCTAGCAGGACAACTTCCTGCTAATGTGGAGACTGCAGATTGCATTGCTGGAATAGCTTGGTGGGTACATAATATTGTTATTTTAATTTTCTTAAACCTACTTCCCCGCTCAAAACATTTTCATATTATCACTGCGATGGCCAATGTGTTTTTCGGAAAGATTGAACCCAAAGGGCGACTACCTAAAAAAGATTATACCGCTGAAGATGCGCTATTTGGGCGGTCACAACCCAATCATTTTTCATGGAAACAGGTTTTGGATATGTATAGTTGTACGGAGTGTGGGAGATGTTCCCAGGTTTGCCCTGCGGCCATTACCGGAAAAACCTTAGCTCCAAGACAGTTTCTTTTGAATCTAAGAGATAATCTATATGAAAATCAGAATAATATTATTGATGGAAAAACAGAATTTGATGTGCTCATCGGAGAAAATAAAGCGGTCATCGATGATGTAGTTTGGTCATGTGTCACCTGTAGAGCCTGCGAAGAGGCTTGCCCAGTGAACATTGAATACGTCGATAAAATCATTGATATCAGACAGCACTTAGTACAAGAGGCGGCTAGATTTCCTGGCGAACTAAACAGAACTTTTCAAGGGCTTGAGAGAAATTCAAATCCTTGGGGCATTAGCTCAGCTGAGCGTTTTGCTTGGGCCGATGGTTTAAAGGTTCCAACCTTGGCAGAGAATCCAAAAGCAGAGTACCTTTATTATGTGGGATGTGGTGGCTGTTTCGATGGTAATCATAAAAAATCGGCTCAAGCGGTTACTAAAATTCTAGATGAAGCTGAAGTAAGCTACGCCGTTCTCGGGAGTGAAGAAACCTGCAATGGAGAAACTGCAAGACGACTTGGAAATGAATATCTTTTCCAGTCGATGGCAGAAACATTAACAGAAAAAATTAATAGCTATGGCGTGAAAAAAGTAATCACCAATTGCCCTCATTGCTTCAACACTTTAAAAAATGACTATCCGGAAGTCGGCGGCAAATGGGAGGTTCATAATGCTGCAGATTTTGTAAACGATCTAGTTGCCACCGAGAAAATAAAGGTGAAAAGCGATATGGATAAAAGAGTCGTGTATCATGATTCTTGTTACAATGCCCGCTTCAATGACGTTGTAGAACAACCGAGAAATCTCATTCAGAAGGTCACTGGCGATAATGCTATCGAAATGGAATTTAATAAAAAAGAGGCCATGTGCTGTGGCGCAGGTGGTGGCAGAATGTGGATGGAGGAGCAAAAAGATCAACGAGTCAATATTGCGCGTACCGAACAGGCCCTGGATAAAAACCCTGAGGTCATCGGCGTTTCTTGTCCATTTTGTCGTATTATGATGAGCAGTGGAGTTAATGAAAAGGGCTTGGGCGATAAAGTTCAGGTCATGGACATTATGGAGATGGTAGCGCAGAACTTAGAGATTAAAAATCCCCCGATAGTTCAGGATACTAAACTTTAGATAATGAAAGAGACTGCCCATTCTATTGTCACAATCGATTGTCATTATTTACGGCCTCGATTTGCCGCTGCTTTTCTTTTAATTGAAGATGGTAGGGCGGCATTTATTGAAAACAATACCTCCTTGGCACTCCCCTATTTATTAAAGGCACTGAAAGATCATAATCTAAAACCAGAACAGGTTGATTATCTGTTTGTAACCCATGCACATTTAGATCATGCAGGGGGAACTTCAGCACTATTAAATCATTGTAAAAATGCGACGGTTGTAGCCCATCCAAAAGCCGCCCGCACCTTAATTAATCCTGATAAACTCATACGAAGCGCTGAAAAGGTTTATGGTGAAGATGTTTTTAGGAAACTATATGGTGAGGTCAAGCCTATTTCAGAAACACAAATGTTGTCTGTTAAAGACGGAGACTCACTGGTTTTTGGTGAGCGGACATTTACTTTTTTTTATACTTTAGGTCATGCCTCGCACCATATTTGTATTCATGATTCTAAAACTCAAAGTATTTTTACAGGAGATGCCCTGGGTCTTTGTTATCCAGATCTTCAGAGCTCTGGGCTTTTTATTCTTCCATCCACTAGCCCTATCGATTACGACCCTATTGAAGCGAAAAAAAGTGTTGAGAAAATTTTTTCCTTAAATCCTGCAAGGCTTTTTTTGACCCATTTCGGTGAAGTATCGGCGTTGCCGATCGTAAAGAAACAGCTTTTAAGACACTTGGAAATTCATGAGCAACTATTTCAATGGGCAAAGGAAAACTTACATTTAGGTGATGCGCTTAGTACTAAAATTGAAGAAAAATTATATTTAGCCTTTCCAACACACCGCGAATTTTTGAAACTAGATCTTGAACTCAATGCACAAGGAATTGCTTTTGCTGCAACTAGAGCCCTGAAGTCCTAAAGCTGGAATATCTACAACTTCATTTATCTCCGGATTAGAGGCCCATGATAAAACGATATGTATTTGCAACTGCTGTTTGCGTTCGTATAGGGGTTTCAGTTAAACTGAGCCCATTATGAAGTCACAAGAAATAAGAGAAGTTTTTTTAAAGTACTTTGAATCTCACGGGCATCACAAAGTGAAAAGCTCTAGTCTCATTCCTGCTGCCGATCCCACCCTACTTTTTACCAATGCGGGAATGGTTCAATTTAAAGATTGTTTTTTGGGCCACAATGACTTGGGCTATCACCGTGCCACTACAGCTCAAAAATGTGTACGTGCTGGCG
Source organism: Bdellovibrionales bacterium (assembly GCA_009692515.1). Lineage (GTDB taxonomy): Bacteria > Bdellovibrionota > FAC87 > UBA2466 > UBA2466 > UBA2466. Next base: position 17,474 of record SHZA01000019.1, on the reverse strand, counting down.
GCAAACATAACGACTTGGAAAATGTAGGATTCACACCGAGACATCACACCTTTTTTGAAATGCTCGGAAATTTTTCCTTTGGGGATTACTTCAAAAAAGAGGCTATTCACTTTGCTTGGGATCTATTAACCAATCACTTTAAGATTCCTAAAGAGCGACTTCGAATCACTGTGTTTGAAAGTGATCATGAGGCCTTTGATCTTTGGAAAGCAGAAGGGGTTCGTCCCGATTGGATCATTCGGTTGGGAGAAAAGGACAATTTTTGGGCGATGGGGGACACCGGTCCCTGTGGTCCCTGTACGGAAATACACTACGATTGGGGTGAGCAAAATGGGTGTGGAAAACCGGATTGCCAACCCGGGTGTCCTTGTGACACTCGATTTTTAGAAATTTGGAATCTAGTTTTCATGCAATATAATCGAGATGCCTCTGGAAGGCTCATAGCACTCCCAAAGCCTAGTGTTGATACCGGTGCAGGTCTAGAGAGATTAGCTTGTATTCTTCAGGGTGTTTATAATAACTATGAAACCGATCTCTTTAATCCCATTATTCAGGCTATTTCAAATAAAGTTCAAATTCGCAGTGGAGAAAACAAAAGTGCCGATATCTCTATGCGAGTTATTGCCGACCACCTACGTTCAAGCACTTTTCTGCTTGCTGATGGAGTCAATCCAAGTAATGAAGGCAGGGGATATGTTCTAAGACGCATTTTAAGAAGAGCCATCCGCCATGGCAAAAAAATAGGAATGGAAAAACCATTTTTATTTGAGTTGGTAGGTAGTGTCGTGGATACGTTGGGTTCCGTTTATCCTGAGATCGTAAAAAATAAAACGTTAATTGAAATCATAATTCAGGAGGAGGAGGCTAAGTTTCACGAGACAATACATCGTGGCATAGGACTTTTAGAGGACACGCTTACCAAACTAACAGCAAAGAACAAATCGGTGCTCCCTGGAGATATTTCATTTAAGCTCTATGATACCTTTGGTTTCCCTATCGATTTGATCGAGGTGATTGCAAAAGAACATCAGCTTTCAGTGGATCTTTCTGTTTTTAATGAGCTAATGGAAAAACAACGTCTACAGAGCTCGGTGCCTCAGGAAAATCAGAATAAAGCGCTAGACTCTATCACTCAGGCCCTATCTAAAAGGCAGTTTTCAACCCATTTTGTGGGTTATGATCACCTTCACATGGGGGGGAAGCTCATAGAGCTTTTTTCTGATGAGGGAAAGGGTGTTCATAATATTGAGTCTGGCGGAGAGGGCTATGCTATTTTCGATGTCACACCTTTTTATCCAGAAGGTGGAGGCCAGATCGGTGACTCTGGTTTTATTCACGGTAAATCGATAGAGGCTACTGTATCTACAACCTTTAAATTGGCGAAACATATCCTCCATAAGATTAAGGTGAAAACTGGAGTTTTAGAAAATCAAAAACCCTACAGTTTAACTGTGGATACGGCAGGACGAAAATACACGGCTATTAATCATACTGCGACTCATCTACTCCATGCGGCACTCAGAAAAACGTTAGGTGAGAGAATAAAGCAAGCAGGTTCTTTGGTGGATGCCACTCATTTAAGATTCGATTTTACCTATCCAAAGGCGCTTACCGCGGAAGAACTTTCGGAAATCGAAACCCTCGTTAACTCTCAAATCGAAAAAAGTCTACCGGTCACAACTAAAGAGATGAGTTATGATCAAGCTATTTCAAAGGGTGCTCTTGCTTTTTTCGACGAAAAATATGGAGACCAGGTCCGAGTGGTCCAAGTAGGTCAGGAAAAAAATGAATTTAGTGTCGAGCTATGTGGTGGTACCCATCTACAAAATATTTCTGAAATTGGGATTATAAAAATAGTTTCAGAGTCTTCTGTGGCCAGTGGAGTTAGACGAATTGAGGCGATCACCTCAACCAAGGCACTAAAGTTTCTTTTAGAAAGAGGTCGGTCACTTCAAAAAGTAGAACACCTTCTAGGAACAAAGACTGGAATTACGGAAAAGGTGGCGCATCTTGTAAGTGAGGTGAAGCATCTTCAGAGAGAAAATGAGCAACTAAAAATAAAAGTAGCCCAATCAAATTTAAAAGGAAGCAAAGAGGAAACGAAAGTAGAGCGACTTCGAGACATCCAATTTGTTCTTCAACAAATACCTTCAGGAGATCCTAAAATATTAAGAGCGCTAGTAGATCAATTTCGTGACAAGTTAAAAGAAAAAACCATTATCGTTTTGGCTACTGAGTCTAATGGTAAGGTTTCACTCTGTGTAGGACTAACCCAAGATCTATTGAAACGATATGACGCCGGAAAAATAGTCAAAGAACTAGCACCGGAAGTGGGTGGTTCTGGAGGGGGACGCCCCGATTTTGCACAGGCCGGTGGAACCAATCCAGCAGGAATCCCAGCCGCTTTTAATAAATTTAGACATTGGCTAGAGGCCAACGAATAGAGCCAGCTATACTCTGTCAAAGGATCTTGGATGGACACACTCGATAAATATCTAGTTAAAGAAATTATTATTTATTTTATTTTGATTCTCTGTGGCATCTCAATACTTTTTTTGGCAGTCGATTTCCTATCAAAATTTTGGTCCATTCAAATGCCGGTTAGTACGATTCTAACCCTATATCTTTATAAAATACCAGAGGCAGTTAGACAATTTGTTCCGGTGGCCTGTCTCATGGCCACACTACTTGTGATCTCCTCTATGGCGAAACAAAATGAGGTCATTGCCTTGTATGCTAGCGGAATAGGTACGATTCGCATTGCCGCCACCTTTATCGGTGTGGTGGCTGCATTGAGTGCACTATCTTTTGTTATTCTTGATCCATTGGTTCCCACGCTAGAAAAAAAGAGGCAGCTCCTTGAAAAAGGGGCCGATGCTGGGGAAGAGGCTCTTCTAAATTTTAATAGAGATCGTTTCTGGGTTCGAAGCGGTACAGCTATTTACAATGTGGGCCACTTTGATCAAAAGAAAAATATTATTGAGGACATTAATCTTTTTATTCTGAGCCCTAAGGGAGCCATAGAGAAAAAAATTAAGGCCAAAAGAGCTGTCTTCAAAGAAAATGATTGGAATGTAGAGGAGGGTTCTATCATCTACTATCCCGAAGGCCATTTTCCAACGGTAGAAACCTTTGTCTCCCAAAGAGGTTTAATTCCTGAAAAACCTGGCGATTATAAAACACTCGAAATTCAGCCGGAAACGATGCAACTCAAAGAGCTACGAAAAAATATTATTCGTAATCGCTCTTATGGTCTGGACACCACAAGACAACAGGTGAGTTATCACGAAAGAATCTCCATGGTCTTTACGCCTATTATTTTTGTACTTCTTGGAATTGCCTTCGTCTTAAAACCCTTAAAGACACAGTCGGTTTCAAAGGGGGTCGCATTTTGTTTTCTGGTGGTCTTTATTTATTTGATCATCTTTCGTATGATGATTAGCGTGGGCAAGGGAGGCCATTTACCCCCGATAATAGCTGGATGGACTCCCAACCTTATGTTTCTGGCTATCGCCTCAATTATGATTTGGAAAAGAAGATAATATGATTTTAGATATTTTAACCTATCCCAACTCTGAACTTCATAAGACTTCTAAACCCGTTCAGAAGTTTGATAAGACACTTCATACTCTTTTGAATAATATGGCCGCCACCATGTACGATGCTGAAGGTATAGGCCTAGCTGCTCCCCAGGTGGGACAGAAGATCAGAGTCTTCGTTATTGATATTACGACTGAAGAGGACGAAGAAAGAAAGCTTTATGAATTTATCAATCCTAAGCTAAGCCAAGGCAGCGGAAGCATTACTTTTGAAGAGGGCTGCCTGAGTGTTCCCGGATTTACAGAGGAGGTAAAGAGAAAGGAGCAAATTAAAGTTAACTATATGGATCGTTTCGGTAAGTCTAAAAAAATAGAGGCCGAGGGTCTTTTAGCCGTAGCGATTCAACATGAAAACGATCATTTGGATGGTATTTTATTTATTGAAAAGTTATCAATTTTAAAAAGACGTATGGCAAAAAAGAAATTAGCTAAGGGAATTAAACTGTAAATGTTAAAGATTATTTACATGGGGACTCCCCCTCTTGCGGCAACGATTCTCGAAAAGATCTGTAGCGATCTTTATCCACCCATTGCGGTCATCACGCAGTTAGCTAAAGCCACAGGGAGAGGTCAGAAGGTCACCGCTTCAGCTGTAGAAGACACAGGAAAAAAAATAGGTGTTCCAGTAATATCATCGTCAAATATAAATATAAACCCGACCTTAGATATCTTAAAAAACCTAAAACCAGATATTATTTTAGTCGCCGCCTTTGGCCAAATTTTAAAAGAGGAGGTGCTTAATCTCCCACGATTAGGTTGTTATAATGTGCATGGTTCTTTACTTCCCGCCTATCGTGGAGCGGCTCCCATTCAGAGAGCTATTTGGGATGGGCAAGAGATCACGGGAGTTACTGTTCAACGAATAGTCAGAAAACTAGACGCGGGTGATATTTTTTTAAAAAAAGAGATAACGATAAAGCCCAATGAAACCTCGGGAGAACTCATGGACCGCATTGCAGTTCTTGGCGGAGAGGCCCTAGTAGAAGCGATTAGACTCATCGAAGTAGGAGGGGGTACCTTAACCCCTCAAGATGAAACCCAAATAACCTATGCAAAAAAACTAGAAAAAGAGGATGCGATATTAGATTTTAATTTATCTGCTACGAACCTATTTAATCAAATTCGCGCACTACAACCTTGGCCTGTAGCTGAAATGAAATTAGGTACTACTAGAGTCAAACTATTCAATGGAGTCGTTGTAAATCCACCCTCCTCTGGCCAACCGGGAGAGATTGTTACGGATCATAAAACTTCAATGGTCATCCATTGCGGTCAAGGGACCGCCCTTTCCTTGACAGAGATCCAACCCGAGAATAGAAAAAGACTTAAAATTCATGAATTTCTTCAAGCCTTTCGGGGAAATTTCCCCTTTAAAAAGATAGGAAATTAAAGACTCGCATGGCCTTAAAATCCAAAACATTTAAATTGGCTCCCTCTATCTTAGCTTCGGATCTTTCCTGTTTAGGAACTGAGGTTCAAAAGCTAGAAAAAGCGGGAATTGAAGTTCTTCATTTCGATATTATGGATGGAAATTTTGTTCCCAATATTACTTTTGGATTTCCAGTTTTGCAGGCATTGAGAAAGAAAACAAAACTTATTTTTGATGCGCATTTGATGATTAATAATGCTGATCGTTATCTGGAAGATTTTAAAAAAGCGGGTTGTGATTGGTTGTCGGTTCATGTGGAGGCCTGCTCTCATTTACATGGTACCGTTCAGAAAATTCAAAATTTAGGGATGACTGCAGGAGTTGCAATTAATCCAGGTACCTCTTTAGATGAACTCAATGGTATTTTAGACTTTGCCGATTTCATTTTGTTAATGAGTGTAAATCCTGGCTTTGCCGGACAGTCCTTCATAGAAAATTCTTTCGAACGAGTTCGCGAACTAAAAAAAAGAATAGGTAAACGAAAAATTAAAATTCAAATTGATGGTGGGATCAAGAAAGAGAATATTCGAGAGGCTGTCTCGGCTGGATGTGACATCCTAGTAATGGGCACTGGATTTTTTAGTTTTAAAGATTATAAGATTGCTCTTATTGAACTCTCTAAAGAAGCCACTCGAGGTGATTAAATGTTATTAGACGGCAACTCTCTCACGTTAGAAAAATTCAAGGTTATTGTACAAGACAGAGAAAAGGTTTCTCTGTGTCCCAAAGCAAAAGAGATCATGCTAAAAGCAAGAGCTGTCGTCGATAAAGCGGCTAATCAAGATGAAAAAGTTTATAGTATTAATACGGGCTTTGGTGTTTTAAGTAAAATAAAAATTGAAAAGCATCAACTGGATCAACTTCAAGTTAATCTTATTCGAAGTCATTGCGCAGGAGTAGGCGAGGTTCATTCCGAGGTGGAATCTAGAGCTATTCTTTTGTTACGCACTCAGTGTCTCGCTAAGGGGTTTAGCGGAGTCCGCCCTCAATTAGTTGAGCTTTTAATTGAGCTTTTAAATCGTGAAATTCACCCTGTGATTCCCTCAAAAGGTTCTGTGGGTGCGAGTGGAGACCTAGCTCCTCTTGCCCATCTTGCTTCTGTTCTCATTGGAGAGGGGGAGGCTTTTTTTCAAGGGAAGAGAATGACAGGAGATGTTGCCTTGAAATTGGCTGGGCTAAAACCTATTAAGTTAGCCCCTAAAGAGGGCCTTTCTCTAATCAATGGCACACAACAGATGACCGCTCTTGGTGCTCTTACGTTACTAAGAGCCGAAGAGACTATGGATTTAGCAGATCTGATTTGCTCAGCCAGTTTAGATGGAGTTTTGGGAACGGCAAAGGCATTTACCGATTGGGTTCAACAGACCAGACCCTTTCCGGGCCAGATTAAAACGGCAAAACTTTTGCGCAGTTTTATGGAAGGAAGTGAGATAAGCCAGAGTCACGTGGATTGTGACAGAGTTCAAGACCCATATTCCTTTCGGTGTGTACCGCAGGTACATGGTGGAGTTAGGGAACTACTAGTTTTTGTAAGACACATGCTTTCTATCGAGCTAAATGCAGCTACCGATAATCCTTTGGTGAATGCAGAAACGGGAGAACTTATCTCTAACGGAAATTTTCACGGTCAGCCCATAGCCTTTGCCTTAGATATTTTAGGAATGGCTGTTTCAGAATTAGCAAGTATTTCTGAACGACGAATGGCCAAGCTCATCGATCCCACTTTTAGTGGCCTGCCCACTTTTTTAGTGAAAAATGAAGGGCTTAATTCTGGTTTTATGATGGCACAGGTTACCGCCGCAAGTTTAGTTTCTGAAAATAAACTTTTAAGTCATCCAGCATCAACAGATTCAATTCCTACGAATAATGAAAAAGAGGACCATGTGAGTATGGGACCCCTCTGTGCACGCAAAGCTAAAACCATTTTGGAAAACACTCAAACCTGTTTAGCTATTGAAGCTTTAGCGGCCGCTCAAGCCTTAGAATTTAGAAAACCCTTAAAACCGGGTGTGGGGCCACAATTCTTGTACCGTTTTGTTCGGGAAAAAGTTTCTGCTTTAGAGGAAGATAGAAACCTTCACAATGACATTGAAACTATTCTATCCACGATGCGAACTGGAGAGATGTATTTAGCGATGCAGAAAGATTTAAGTTTGTGAAAATTCCGCACCAAAATATTCGTGCCTTTAGGGGTAATACTCTTCACTGTCAGGGATGGGCGCAGGAGGCTGCGCTAAGAATGCTCATGAATAATTTAGACCCTGACGTCGCAGAGCGACCAGATGATCTCGTTGTTTATGGAGGATCGGGGAAGGCCGCAAGAAACTGGGAATGTTTTGATGCTATCGTTACCTCCCTTATCAATTTAAAAAATGATGAAACTCTTCTCATTCAATCTGGAAAGCCCGTTGGAATTCTTAGATCTCATGAAAATGCGCCACGAGTTTTATTAGCCAATTCTTTATTGGTTCCTAAGTGGGCTAACTGGGAACATTTTCGCGAGCTAGAACAAAAAGGCCTGATGATGTATGGGCAAATGACCGCTGGATCTTGGATCTACATTGGCACACAGGGAATTTTACAAGGAACTTTTGAGACCTTTGCAGAGGCGGGACGTCGTCATTATAAGGGAGATCTTCAAGGAAGATGGATCTTAACTGCAGGGCTCGGAGGCATGGGTGGAGCCCAACCTCTAGCTGCAACTATGAATGGAGCCTGCTTTTTAGGAATTGAGGTGGATGCCACAAGAATCAAGAGAAGAATTGAGAGTGGATATCTCGATGAAATGGAAACGGATCTTGATCGCGCGTTAGAAAAAATAAAAAAATATACCTCTGAGAAAAAGGCGATCTCCATTGGACTTCTGGGAAATGCGGCTGAACTAATTCCAAAAATTGCAGCTCAAAATATGATGCCAGATTTAGTGACAGATCAGACCTCCGCGCATGATCCTTTATTGGGCTATATTCCTATAGGCCTATCAACAGAAGAGGCAATGGATTTAAGACGGTCAAATTCTAGCGAATACTTAAAAAGATCTCGCCAATCGATAGCCCTTCATGTGAAAGGTCTTTTAGCATTTTTAGATCGTGGTATTCCTACTTTCGATTATGGAAATAATATCAGAGCTATTGCCCAAGAGGAGGGCATTAAAGATGCCTTTAAGATTCCAGGTTTCGTACCGGAATATATTCGTCCTCTTTTTTGCGAAGGAAAAGGGCCTTTTCGTTGGGTAGCTTTAAGTGGAGATCCTGAAGATATTTACACGACAGATAGAGCGATCTTAGAGCTTTTTCCTGAAAACAAACCCTTAGCACGATGGTTAAAATTGGCTAGAGAAAGAGTTCACTTTCAAGGGCTTCCAGCGAGAATTTGTTGGTTAGGTTATGGCGAAAGAGAAAAAGCGGGGTTGATGTTTAATCGCCTTGTGAGAGAGGGTAAGGTTAAAGCGCCGATTGTAATTGGAAGAGATCATTTAGACTGTGGCAGTGTAGCAAGCCCCAATCGAGAGACGGAGGCTATGAAGGATGGTAGTGATGCCGTAGCCGATTGGCCTGTTTTAAATGCATTAATTAACGCCAGCAATGGAGCCAGTTGGATTTCTCTTCATCATGGGGGAGGTGTAGGAATGGGATACTCGATTCATTCGGGAATGGTGATTGTGGCAGATGGAACTAGCGATGCCGATCAACGACTCTCTCGAGTTTTAAATTCGGATCCTGCGATGGGAGTCTTTCGCCATGTGGATGCAGGTTATGAGATTGCAGAAAAAGTAGCCGATCACACAGCACTTCAGATTCCGATGAGGAAAAAATGAATCAAGAATCTTTAGTTCTTTATGACCCTATTTTTCAATGCTTAACTCTAGCTGGAGTGGCTGCCAAAGAGGGTCGTCATGTCACTACCGAGGACTTGGGAATTATTGAAAATGCTGCCATGGTGGTGGATACAGAAAACACCCGTATTATTTGGGTTGGAAAATCTAAAGATCTTCCTACTCAGTATCAAGGAATTGTAAATCGTTATACCTGCGAGACGGAGGTATGGATTCCAGAGCTTGTTGAGTGCCATACCCACTTAGTTTTTGCTGGTGATAGAAGCCATGATTTTTCACAACGAGCCGCAGGAAAAACTTACGCCGAAATCGCAGCAGAAGGTGGCGGCATTCTTACCACGCTGTCACATACCCGCAACGCTAGTTTTGAAACTCTTTTTGAAACTGCTCAGCACGAAATTGAAAGGTTTCAAAAGCTCGGTGTAGGAACGATTGAAATTAAATCGGGGTACGGCCTATCTTTAGAAAGCGAACTTAAAATTTTACACTGTATTAAAGCTTTGCAGCAAAATACTTCAGTACAATTAGTTCCTACTTTTATGCCTGCTCATGCTATTCCGCCCGAATTCAAAGGCAGAGCCGATGACTACGTAAAACTTATTTGTGAAGAGTGGATTCCAGAGGTTGCCAAAGCGGAACTAGCCTCCTATTTTGATGTTTTTATCGAGGAGGGTTATTTTTCCGTTCCACAGGCGGAACTACTTTGTCTAAAAGCAATAGACCATGGCCTTCATATTAAAATTCACGCAGATCAATTTAAAAGTTTAGGAGGAACTTCATTAGCAGTAAAATTAGGGGCTCATAGTGTAGACCATTTAGACAATATTACAGCCTCAGATATTCAGCTTTTAAGCAGATCAAACACGGTCGCTGTTTTATGTCCTGGAGCCTCCCTATTTACTGGCACCTCCTATGCACCGGCCAGACAACTAATCGATCAAGGAGCCAGAGTGGCGCTTACTACCGATTTTAATCCTGGAACCTGTCCTAGTCGAAACCTTCCTCTTATGACGACAATTGCTTGTGCCCAAATGAAAATGACGGTGGCAGAATCGATCGCTGCTATTACCTATAATGCTGCCGCGGCTCTAGGATTGGAAAAGGAGATTGGATCTCTTGAAGCGGGTAAACAATTTCGGGTTTGCCAACTCAAAGCACAATCTTACGAAGTACTTCCCTACTATTTTGGAGAGCTTGAATAACGCCCCTAATTATTTTCAGATCCATTTAAGTTAAAAATTACTGATATAATCAACCATATGAATAACCATTCCAGTGATAGCACTCGGTCTTGCCTTGTTTCTATTATTATCCCTTGTTACAAAGCAGAAAAGGAACTACCCGAAGCGCTACAATCTGTTAGTGAACAGATTCACACCGAGTGGGAACTTGTGGTCGTTAATGATGGTTGGGAAGATAGCACTGAAAAAATTGTTACCGATTTTCAAGCCATACATCCCAAACAAAAAATTAAATATATTAAGCATCCTAAAAACCGAGGACTTGGTGCGACTCGTAATACGGCAATGGCGGCCGCTACGGGTGATTATATAGCTTTCTTAGATCATGATGATCTATGGGAAAAAAATCACCTCTCTATCGGAGTAGAAACTTTATCGACCGAAGGCACCGATATTTATTATTCCACGGTTTCTGTTTTTGATTCCACTGGAAAATCAGATTACTGGCTATGGGGTCCCACGTCCGAAGATCTCCTACAGTTTCCAAATTCAATTTTCGCTAGAAATTTTATTCAGCCATCGGCCGCTATTATTACTAAACTATTTCTTCAGCGACTAGGTACCATGGATACAGACCCGAAGCTTCACCTCTGTGAAGATCATGATTTTTGGATTCGTGCTGTTATTTTAGGTGGAAAATTTTCTTATGCTCCGACCGTTACATCGAAATATCGTTATTCGAATCCGAATGCGCAAACCGCAAAAACAGAACTAATGTTAAAAAATGATCTCCATGTACAAAAGAAACACCTGGCATCATCGGTATTTCCAAAATCGGTAGTGCGAAATGCAATTGCTAATAACTACAAACGGCTTTCCGACTATTATTGGAAAAAGAAACATTTAAACAGTTTATTTTGTCTTTGTGTGAGCCTTTATTGGAAACCTACAGATACCAGCTCGATAAGACAGCTGATAAAGGGACTTTTTTATTGGCCTATTATTTTTGAAAAACTACGGAGCTAATAAACTGCCTTGGCAATTTCAGATTTATAGCAACGGGCTTTTTTACCCACTGCATAGACTCTCCATCTAGCATTTTCAAAACAGATGGCAAATTTTCTTTTGGGCAGATCAACCGCGTCCACAAAGTAATCTCCATTAAAGGTATCTGCGAATATTGAAAGCGCTGTATCGGGTAACTCACTGTACTTTTTAGTGTGGTAGGGCGCATATAATTTTTGCAACTTAGTTTCAGCCTCTTTAGGATCTCTTAATCTAAAATAGGCAAGAACAGAATTTTCGCGATAGCCCACTACTTGAACTTTTCGCTCAGAAACTCCTCGCCAAGATCCCCATTCTATTAAAAAGATACTATCAGAAGGAGTTGAAGTTTTAGCCCAGTTCTGAAGATCCCAACGGGCTTTGAGTTCTCCCTTTGTAGCCTCGGATCCAGTTTGATAGGATTGGATGATTGTAAAAACGGCGGCTAAAATAAATAACCCAAAACCCATCTCCTTTTCTCTTTTGAAACTCCAAAAGCTAACGATAGAAACTAATAGAGTAAGGCCCAAGGTTAGCCAGATTTTAAAAATAGTCATAGTAAAGCCTGGAGCCATGATCAATCTAAAAAAACCTGAAATATCAGAACCCAAAACCTCTCTAAGAGGCCGGCCCACTAGTAAAAATAGAACCCACCAAAGGACTACCCCCCAAAATAAAATATTACCGGTATGTTTTTTGTTTTTATTTTTCTCGTAAAATAACAATGCCAGCAACGGACACCAAAAAAATCCAGACTTTGAAAGTAAAAGAAAAAAAATCACAGTGCCGGCTGTAAAACAAACCGTTAAGTTTTTACCTGTAATTTTTTTTATAAGGTAAGAGAAACCGATCGGCGCAAGTAGTACCGAATTAATCACACTGACACGAAAAGGGCATAGAAGGATAATGGATAATATCTTTAGCTTTCCACCGATGAAATGCCCCAATCCAAGAACTAAAAGTTAAATAAGGTTCGCCCACCAGAAAGCCTTCAGCTGCGAATTCTTCTTAGCTAATTCAAGGCAAGAAATATAAGAAAGAAAAAAACAGGCGATTAAACTAGGGACACCCCATGGCCAAAATGTAGTGCTTTCCCAGGGAATTAAATGGGGATTTAGTAATGCCGACGGAAGTAGCTCAGTATCGGACAATGGATTAGGGGGCTTCGGTAAAAAACAAAAGGAATAATTAATGAAGCTAGTAATGGAGGAATCAAACTTGCAAGATGGGCTACACGTCTACTAGTTTTATCCGATATCAATAAAAAAACTAAGGCCAGAAATATAAATTGTAGTGTCTGACTAGGGTGAATAAGGCCAGCGATCACAAGAAATACTGATACATAAATGGTACGCTCGGTCAGAAGAAAATAGGCAGCAAATGCAATAAATGGCATTACTAGATGGCCTGAATAGGGGGAGTGGATCATGCTTGGATAGTAGGCAAGATTTAATTGCCACGGAGTCATGCTATAGCTGAGTAGCGCCACAGAAGCTGCCAGCCATTTTTCTTTTACCCACAAAGTAGCTAAAAAATAAAAGGCCAATCCTATGCCTACATTTTGAATAATAATATAGATCCAGCTTAATAAAATAGGAAGCTGTGTATTTAACTTTACTGAGTAGGTCGAAATAATATTGGGAAGGGTGGCGACTCCAAATTGTTGAGCCAAAAAAAAGCCTCCATCGCCCTTCCAAAAGGTTGGGTTTGCAAAATATCTCGCCCACACCACTGGATGGTCATCCCCGTTGCTGTTGGCTAGTCTAGAATCAAAAGATCCCACCAATAAAAAAGTAACCCCTAGAAGAATAATTATGAGGATTGCTTTTGAAAATTTAGAATTAGATTCCATATTGAGTGGAACATGTTTTATGAAGTTTACTAAAATTCCCAACGATAGCTGGGGGATAAAAAGAGAGATTATGGTTTCTATTCTAACCTAAAGGATTCAAGATCACTAGCTAGCATCATGCTGGATCCAGTAAATAATAGATGCGATGGTGAGATAGGTCACAAAGACCGTTAACCAAAAAACTACCTGATAAAGTTTATGGCTTCTGGGATTACTCCAGGGGTTTAGTACTAATCCGTTAATAATAATAATGATACTCGACGCCACAATGCAAAACCAATAACCCTTCTTAATAACAAGCCCGCTACTTACAAATAGAGTAATGTTCATGACCAGCAAAAGATTGAGATACCTACTTAGCCAGGCATATTTATCGGTGTCTGGCATAGGCATCTGTGAAATTTTAACGGTAGCATTAAACTCAGAGATCTCTTTAATTTGCGGATTCAATATTTATATCCTCCAGGTATTGGTTCTCTTTGAACTAGATTCGGTAAATCTCCTAATTATCTTGATGTCCACCCAACTCTTTTTAGTAAAAAATTAGGGTTGTTTAAACACCAAAACTAAAACGGAATTCAATTGTGCTAATCACATGTTATTTGTTGGGCTGGAGGTGGAGAATCGACATAGGAAATATATTATTTTAAACATAATTAATAAAGGCTGCTGGAATCACGCCTTAAAAAAAAGATATCACCGATAAAGATTCAGTGGTCGTAATTAAAATTAACTACAACAATAATTGAGAGTGAATATGAGAAAAGTGTGGGGCCTATTTTTATTGGTTCATCTTCTAATCTCCGCTGGCCACAGTGAATCCTGCGACCACCAATGGCAACAGCTAGAATCGACTTCTTACCTATCTTCCCTATTCACCGATTCTAATAATACCTACTGGCGAGTTCGCTTTAGGCTACCCAAAGATTCAAAAATAGCATTAAGGTTTCGTGGTAGATTCAGCTACTCCAGGTACATGAGTTTTAATGTTTACGACCAAATCACATTCAATAGTCAGTATTCCCTAGCCGATTTCAATATTCTGCCAGACTCTGGAAATCTAAATCCTTTTTTAGCAGGTGCCAGTAGAGGTTCTGAAAATAGAAATTATACCGTTTGGGTAGTTCCTAGTGAAATGAAGGATAAGTTTTCCTCCTATTCGAATGTGATGGCGTATCCAGTCACTGATCAGGAATCGGAATTTCAATATTTAGAGGTTTGGTATCGGGTGTATTTTCCAGATATGTTCAGTGATGATAATGGGAATGTTTCATTACCTCACATAGAATCCTTTGATCCCGACACGATGAATGCAAAAGAGTGTCCCGAACGAGGAGAAATACAGCCTCCAGGGCTATCTTTGACCAATTCACCTCCCTCCGCTTCTCAGGGAGATGTTTTCTTTTATCGTTCTCCTGGAGCTAATATCTATTCACTTCCTGACAACAAATATCTCACCTCACGTCTTACCAGAAAAAAAAATGAAGTTTATGCATTTAAGTTTCGAAATCCTCAATTTTCCAACACCTATTTTGAGCGTGATAAATTTAATGCAGATACACAAATACGCTATTGGTCGCTTTGTTTATCAGGAGTTAATGGGGTCACTGGCGAGTGTTTAGCCGATTCGAAAGCAAAAATATCCAATGATGGTTTTGTTAATATAGTAGTTGGAGGAGAGGAATATCGAAAAGAGATCGAGTCGCTAGGTTTTAATTTTATTTCCAGAGGGAATTTTACACTACCGGTAATAATCTACAGAAACCTACTGAGTACAAGCGATTTCGAAGGGAATTTAGATAAAATTCCTATTTGGTATCCCCAAGGATTAAATCAGGTGGCAGACCCCAAACCTTTTGCGGCCCACCATTTTATAGGGGATTACGCGCCTAGAGGTGCATATTGTTCCTGGTCAGAATTTATTAAAAACTATTGTGGCGTCTCATTTTCTTTTTAAGACGTTCGATAATTCTAGTTGGAAGGTGTGCGAGTTTTCTTGATAGTTGCGAAGATTTAACTCCAATAGCTACAGCAAGTGGTTGAAGCCTTATATTCTTAAGGTATTTAAGGCGATACCTTCTTTTGATTTCTCTATGGAAACGACGGTTCTCGTAAGATTTTGTTGCACGATATCTTCTAAAGTCACCCCAAATCAACATTTACATATTTTTTAGTAATAGTGGGCTGAGAACAGCACTCTAAAAAAAACCAGAGATCCATCGCGAGATGCTCATTTTCTGAAAAACCTCCTGTTAAAGGATGAATTTCAGTAGGGTAAAAATATTGAGATGAGTTTGCTGGATGATCTGAAATATTCAAAATGAAAGATTCCAATGCTAGATAATTAGGCTTTTGTAGTCGCACCTTTTGAATCTCAAGATCGTACATATGACAATTACCTACAACCAGAGCAGGTCTCGATAATTTCGTTAAAATAGTTACGGCCTAATGAAAAATAGATTCGGAATAAAAATCATCCGCATTTAAAAATCCTATAATATCGCCTTTGGCCAGTTTTAGTCCCTTGTTCATCACCTATGATTGGCCAGTGTTGGTTTCACTTATTATCTTAGTAAAGGAATAGGCTTTAGTGAATTCACTAAGAATCTCTAGGGTTCTTTCTGTAGAAGCTCCGTGTACTACAATGACCTCAATATTTCCATAGTTCTGCATGAGGATAGATTGAATGGCGTGACGAATAAATGGCGCCCCATTTTTCACGGGCATAATAATAGATAACAAAGGGATCTGGTGAAGTAATTCAGAGTTTAAAGGGTTTACTGGTAATCAATAAGTTTTTATTAACTGAATTAACTCTTTAATCTCAATGCTTAAAGATTTGAGATTGTGTTTAGTCTGAGTCTGAGATTCCTTTGTTTCCTTCTTTTTTTCATTGAATCTGATTTTTGCCCCTTTAATGCTGTATTTTTCTACGTGGAGTAGGTGACGAATGACATGTAAAGCCTCAACATCTTTTCGTTGGTATACTCTGTGACCGCTGCTAGCTTTAGTGGGTCGAATTACAGAGAACTCACTTTCCCAATATCTAAGCACGTAAGGTTCAACGCCGATTAAGGTACTCACTTCGCCAATTCTAAAATATTTTTTTCCGGCCTCCAGAGATAATGCTTCAATGGGCACAGACTCTGGAATATCTTCTTCGATAGCAATCGGTAGTTCTGTTTGAGCACCACATTGTTCTACTATATGTGTCGAAATAATTTCACTTTTTAGGGTTTGTTCTTCATATAAAGAATCTAAGATAAATTTGTGAGAAAGTTTTTCTGTCGCCTTTGGAAGTTCAAATGCCTGTGAAAGTTCAAATGCCTTGGAATCGGACATGCTGTTCTCCCTTAGTATAAAAAAGATGAATTTAAAAAAATGAACTGAGTGCTTATTTAAGAAAATCAAAGGGATTAACTTTGATGGTTATAATTATAAGGCAGAAATTAAAAAAAACCAAGAAGCCCCTAATTTTAACCTCTTAGTTCAGCGCCGTACCTGTCTTTTAGTTGGGTGAGCATTTGATTTTTGAGGTCTTGAATCTCAGTATCTTGGAGTGTTCGCTGAGGTGATTGAAATATTAGGTGAAACGCTAGGCTTTTCTTAGCAGGACCAATCGATTCCCCTTCATAAACATCAAAAACAGATACTTCAGTGAGAAGTTCTCCACCCGTTTGCTTCATATTCTCTACCACAGCATGGCAAGAGATATTTTTTTCAACTACTAAGGCCACATCGAATTCAATCGCTGGAAACTTCGAGGGTACTTTATAGCGAGTGGTCACTCGTTGGTGCTTTTTTAAGGCCTCTAAATTGAGTTCAAAAAGGAGGACCGGTTCTTTTGTTTCTAAAATATTATCCCGAATTACAGGGTGTAGTTCCCCTAAGGTACCAATTTTTTTTGTTCCAAGCTTAATAATGGCACTTTTATTAGGATGGTACAAAACTGTGTTTTTTGGTGCGTCAAAGGTTAATTTAACTGAAGTGAGTTGTCCCACTAAATTCTCTACTAGCCCTTTCACATGATAAAAATCTAAGGGTGTGGGAGTATCTTTCCAGTTAGCTCCAGATAAGTTACCCGAGAGAAGACCGGAAAGATGCGGTGTCTCTTTTACCTTTGTTTCCTCATTGGAATCGCTTGTAAAGGTTCTAGCCACCTCAAAAAGTCTCTGGTGAGTTACTTTTCTATTCAGGTTGTAGGCATAGGTCTGAAGTAAAGAGGGCAGAAGTGAGGTTCTTAAAACCTTCATGTCATCATTTAAAGGATTCTTTAAAGAGACCATTTTGTCGCTGTCAAACCCGTAGGTCTTCAAAATTTGTTCAGACACGAAACTGTAGTGAATTGTCTCTCTCAGTCCCATGGCAAAACAGATATTTTTAGCCTTTAATTCGAAATCAAAATTAGATTCATCTAAGCGATCATAGGTGGCTAAGGAGGTTGGAAGGTTTTCAGGAATCGTCTCATAGCCTGCTAGTCTTGCGACCTCTTCAACTAAATCGACATTGCCTTTAAGATCTTGTCTATGGGTTG
>SHZA01000018.1 GCA_009692515.1 Bdellovibrionales bacterium | reverse complement strand
AAAGCATAAATATTATGCGAGTAAGACAAAATATTATAATCACGAATCGATGTCTAAAAAGCCACTTGCGCTTGGCGAGCCCATTTGGAAAAGGTTTACAGGCGGACCAAGCCTGGCTGCCGCACAGCCAAACGGGAATCCAGCAGATCCTAGAGGAGACGGGGAGGCCGATAGCTTAGCCAGTGCAGAATCGGGCCACCGAAAGAAAAAAAATCGCCTGACCCTCAGAAGGAGCGGAAAACCGGTAACTGGCTCTACTATTACGCCGAATAAAAAAACCGAGGCCGTGACTCGTGGGGACGATAGTTTACCAGAACAAGGAGCCTCTCAGGTGAGAGGTGGAACAGGAGAGGGAGCGCCCAATAACACGATTGTAGGCAATAAAGACCTAAGTTTATTAGCGAAGCCTCCAGACAACTCGGAACAACTTGACTCCAATTTTTTTAATAACGACGGGAATAGGAGCTCAGGTAGTAACAACAATTCTAACCTCAACTCCAACTCATCCCCCGACTTAAAAAGTAATGGCTCCAATCAAGTGGCAGAGAGTAATTCCCCTCTTGACTCCGATTTTTTTAAGAAGAGCAACGGAAAACCTCCTGAGGTAGTAATGCGTCAACCGGCTAGAGTGAGTGAGTCAGTCACGATGAGTGTCCCCGAGGAACGAAAACCAAGCACAGATAAAACACAGAAAACGGTTCGTGCTCTTAGAACCCAGGTTAGCTTTGAATAAATACCCTTTAAAAAAACACCCTATTCGGTCGTCTCATCAACATCGGCTGGGGCAGGTTTTTCTGCAGGTTGCTGGTCCGTTTCAAATGGAATTTCTTTGACCTTTGTTTTTCTAGCAGGCGGAGTATAAAGATCAAAATCTGAAATCCAACTCAACCCCCCTCGAAAAAAATTAGGAGCATGACTTCCCATTACGGCCCATGTAGCCGCAGCCTCTAAGCGAGACCTTTTAGTAATAAAAGTACCAAAACGGCCGCCCAAAGAAACTAGGTCTGGATTTTTAGAGAGCCGCGCGAAAGACCCGCCAGATCCCTGAGCGTTATTGCTTGCTACCACCGAACTCGTTAGAGCTTTACTCAAAGAAAAATAACCTTCAGCCACCCACCTAAAATAAACAGGATTCCACGCCGCCCCCAGAAAACCATTTAAGACAAAAGCATTTTCATAGCCGGTGAATCTCGCTACAAATCCAGGAGAGATTCCCGCCACAAAATGTTTGTTAAAACGATAACCCACGTGAACATAACTTACTAAATCAAAGTTGCCATCCCCAAGAACCAATTCTCCTGCTAACGGGTCACTCGTCGAGTAAAGCGGAATTTTAGTAGAAATCTCAAAGGTCAAAACAGGTTTTCTCTTAATTAAGTTCCATTTCAAACCCAAATTAAGATCGGAAATTCCAGAGCCACTAAGCACCGTATCACTATCGGTATCTACGAGGCTAGAAACCAGGGGAACCTTTAAAGTTGCAGCCCAATCTGTAGCCACACCATATTCAGCCTCTGCAAAAAATTTATATTCTTTAAAGGTGGTCGAAAGGCCGGAGGTTTTAAGTTCTGTTCTTACCCCATCACTACCAAAGTTTTCACCACTGGTGAAATAATCTCCACCGGTTTTAACCAGTAGGTGATGGTATTCAGGAATCCAAGCATAGTCTGCCCAAGCAATGGATTTTAGAAAAAGAAAACCAAAAACAATATGTAATTTATTCGATCGCACTGGCGATTAAATCATACTCCATTGCGCGCTCAATTTTAAGATCTAGAATCTTTCCTTGAGAAAGTTTTCCTGAGCGGATAAGCACATGCCCGTCAATGTCTGGGGCCTGTCCCTGGTGCCGACCGCGCCACAAATATTCCGACTCTTCAGAGGGCCCTTCAACCAAAATAGGAAGAATTCTTCCGACGAATCTTTTTAAACGGGCCTTAGACGCTGCTTGTTGCACCTTCATCAAGTCGTCTCGTCTTTCCTGTTTAAGCTCTTCAGGTAATTGGTCTGCCAAAGAATAGGAGGCCGTATTTTCTTCGTGAGAATAGGCAAATACTCCCAGGTGATCAAACTGCGCCTCTTTAATAAAGGCTCTTAACTGAGAGTACTCCTCCGCGGTTTCCCCTGGATAACCCACAATCACGGTACTTCGAATAGCGACATTTGGAATTCTCTCTCTCAGTTTTTGTAATCGCTCTTTAATTTGGTCTCCTGTGACCTTGCGATTCATGAGGGCCAACATTCTATCGTTGATATGCTGAACGGGCGTGTCGATATATTTACAAATTTTTTCTTCGGTCGCGATTAATTCAATTAACTCATTCGACATTTCATCTGGATATACATAGAGCATGCGAATCCATCTCAAACCATCTACCTTAACGAGCCCTCTAAGCAATCCGGGTAAAGTGGTGCCATCTCTCAAGTCTCTGCCATAGTCGGTTAGGTCCTGCGCAATCAGGTTTAATTCCGACACGCCCTGATTCACTAGATTCTGTGCTTCCTTCACAAGGGAATCTATCGTGCGACTTCGTAAGGTACCTCTAATTTTGGGAATAATACAAAAGGCACAATTTTTAATACAGCCTTCAGAAACCTTTAAGTAGGCCCGATGACTTGGTTGAGAATTGATTCTTGGCGTATTTTCATTGTGCAAATACTTGGGGTGTTTAAAGCCGTCAATCTCCTCTTTTTTCCCCTCGATAAACTCTAAAATCTGCTGGTACTGTCCCGTGCCTACAAAAGCATCTACCTCAGGAAAAGCTACTTTTAGGTCCTCTTTATATCGTTGTGGGAGACAGCCGGTTACGATTAGCTTGGTGCACTTGCCAGATTTTTTATGTTCTGCAAGTTCAATAACGGTATTAATCGACTCTCTTTTTGAATCATTAATAAAACTACAGGTGTTGACTACAATCACCTCAGCTATCGAAGGGTCCTCAACAAAGGTATAGTTATGCTCTTTGGTAATCCCAAGCATGACCTCAGCATCTACCAAGTTTTTGGGGCAACCGAGTGACTGAAAAAATATATTTTTAGATTCTGTGTGTAGCATTAGTCCCTAAAGTTAATAAAGTTAAAATCCATTCCTAAATCGGTCCCTTTGACCAGGGCGATAGCCTCCTGCAGATCATCACGATTTTTTCCGGTGACCCGCAATTGCTCATCCTGCATTTGTGATTGCACCTTTAATTTTGCCTCTTTAATAAGCTTGGTTAGCTCTTTGCTTTTTTCGGGGGAGATGCCACCTGCTAGAGTGAGCTTTTGTTTGACGGTGCCTTCAAAGGAGGCTTCGATTTTAGCGAAGGTAATATTTTTTACAGAGACACCACGCTTGATAAGTTTTCCACGAACAATTTCAACTACAGCATTTAGTTTGAATTCGTCATCGCCTAATAAAGAGATCTCTTTTTTCTTCTCATCCCATTCGATCTTACTTTTACTGCCCTTAAAATCATATCGCTGGCTTAATTCTTTTTGAGCCTGATTAATCGCATTGTCTACCTCTTGAAGGTTTAAATTTACTACAATATCGAACGACGGCATAAACAAGCTCCTTAAGTCGCTTAAAAACGAAGCCGCAAATCCTTCAGCAGGCTTTCGTTACGGGTTTTCGTGCACAACATCTTTCGGTTTCGGCTGATACTCAAACAGGTTTTGTCCCATCTGAATATTGGTCTCTGTTTTCAAAAAATCGATACGAACTTTTGAATCGGCCGTTTCCGTTGTTAAAGCGCGCAGAAAATAGCTTTTTTTATCGATTTCTGCAAGATAACTTTCACTTGGGGCTGCCTTGGAGATTAGCTTTAGTTCAACAGTTTCAGGACCTTCCGCCCCTAATACGCTAGTGTAGGTTTCTTTAAAAAGGGCATTTCCGGCCAGAAAAGCGAGCGATTTTAAGTCGATAGACTTTGAAACATCCTTATAAATATCTACCACAGTCGTTTTTCGTCTTCGATTATCTTTAATGTAAATGAGCCGATTGCCATTCAAAATTTGAACCGTTTTTTGTGAAGGAACCTCCCATCGAATCTTTCCTGGTTTTAATACAAAAATAGTTCCGGTGGTTTCATCTTTGGTGTGCAGTTTTTTAGAGTAGACCACCTGTTTGAATTCGGCTTTATAGTTTTGTGTTTGATTCCAATTGGTTTGAAGTGAATCTACGACGGCCGTCATTGGATTCGTGGCAAAAACATTGATGGAAGTAAAAAAGCATATTACAAAGCCAGAGATTTTATTTTTCATATTAGGAGTTATAGCAGAGTGAGCCCAGGAGGACAAAAGTTACGTGAAAGAGCTAGGTATGGGATGGATGCCCCGGGTGTTTTATATGGTTGTTTCGCCATGGGATTACTTTGTTTTGTCCTGCAGACGATTTTTCCAACGTTGACTATCGAAGGAAGAGATTGGCCAATAGGGATCGTTTTTGTTTTGGGTCAGGCGCTTTGTTTTCCGTCAGGAATGTGCATGCTTCTTTACGGAAAGTATGGAAAGTTTCGTCATCGAGATCGCCTCTTGTCCCTTATAGAGTGGAAGGGAAATGAAAGGGTACTCGATGTGGGAACGGGGCTGGGGCTACTATTGATAGGCGCCGCCAAAAAGCTCACCTCCGGTCGGGCTGTAGGAATTGATATTTGGAGTCAAAAAGATCTGTCTGGAAATTTTGCTTCCGAAACTTTAAATAATGCAATCCTTGAGGGAGTGGACAAGAAGATTACTATTAAAAGTGAGGATGCAAGAGCGTTAAGTTTTGCTAATGACGCATTCGATGTGATTCTTTCTAATCTTTGTTTACACAATATTCCGAATCGCGAGGGAAGAGATCGGGCCTGCTCAGAGATAGCACGGGTCTTAAAAAAAACTGGTGTGGCATTAATTTCAGATTTTCAAAAAACAGAGGAGTACACAGAGATATTTTTAAAGGAGGGATTATTCGTTGAGAAATTAGGCCCCTATTGGAAAAATACCTTTTTGGGATTAACCGTTTTGAAGGTCACTAAGAGATCGGCCTAGTGCTTTTTGGAGCAAAAAAGATTGGCCACCATAGAGTGGTCTGCGCTGTCAGGAATTACTAAAGAAACCTCTAAATCTTCAACGAGAACGCTCGAGTGACTTTTAGTCCAAATGCTATTAGCGTGGCGAATGTCGAACAAATAAAGAGATAAATAGTGAGGCCCATAAATCCTGGCGCGCACCACGCCGAAATCGACGCTGGTAGCCTCTTTACTTGAGGTGCCGGCCAGATACTCAAAGGTAGTTTCTTTATCGATTCCAAGCTCAGTACAGTGAGTTTTTAATGTGCAAGAATAAAGGCTTGGTGCTGCTTGTGCAGTAGAAAAAACCAGAACCAGGAGAGAGACAAAAATCTTTAAAGCCATCATCTGAGCACCTATATAAAAACGGGTTGATTGCCCGGTCTTATATAGGAACTTACTAATAGAAGCAAATCGTAGTGGTCTAACGAGGTTAGAAAAGGATGTCTCTAGATTTGTCCCACGAGAACAGTTCGGCGCTTGGAGGCGCCGGTTGATGGGCCGACAATGCCCTCTTTTTCTAATTGCTCAATTAGCGTGGCCGCTCGGTTGTAACCAATTCTTAAGTGGCGTTGAACCAAGGAAATGCTAGCTTCGCCCTTTTCGGTAACTAGTCTCACCGCTTCGTCAAAAAGCCGAGCCTCCTCTGCAGTTCCCTCTCCACTGTAAGAGCCTGCATTTTCACCCAGCTCCGCATTTTCTAGTGATTGCAAAACTCGCTCATCATATTCAGGGCCACCTTGGGCCTTTAAATGTTCAACCACTCGCTCGATATCGCTATCGGAAATAAAGGCTCCTTGCATCCTCTTTAAACTAGTAAAACCGGCCGAATGAAAAAGCATATCGCCACTTCCCAAAAGGCGGTCGGCACCTGTGCGATCTAAAATAGTTTTGGAATCAACCGAGGAGGCAACTCTAAATGAAATGCGGCTCGGAAAGTTTGCTTTGATGGTTCCGGTAACCACATCGGTAGAGGGTCGTTGAGTGGCAATCACTAAATGAATTCCACTGGCCCGAGCCTTTTGAGCCAGCCTTGCAATAGAAAGCTCGACGTCTTTGGGAACCACCGCCATTAAATCGGCATACTCGTCGATAACAATCACAATATAAGGTAAAAAAGGTTGCTCTTCAGTCGGTCCACCGTGAACCTCGGTAAGTTTTTCATTGTAAGAATCTACATGCCGTACTCCCGATTGGTGCATTAAGGAATAGCGACGCTCCATTTCTTCTACAGCCCATCTTAGTGCTAGAGCCGCTTTTTTCGAATCTACTACTACAGGTAATAAAAGGTGAGGAATCCCCTCGTAAAGAGATAGCTCTACCATTTTAGGATCAACTAAGATGAGCTTCAATTGCTGAGGAGAGAATCGATAAAGAAGACTAAAAATAAGTGTATTAATGAAAACCGATTTTCCGGTCCCTGTAGATCCTGCCACAAGTAAGTGTGGCATTGCAGCTAGGTCTGCCGTCACCGGCTCTCCCGAAGCTAGACGACCCAATGCCACCGGAATTCTAATTTCACTTTTAAAGAAGGGGGTCTCCTGCACGAGATCTTTAAAGAAAACGGTTTCTCGATGAGGACTTGGGATCTCAATTCCCACCACCGGTTTTCCTGGAATAGGAGCGACAATACGAACGCTTAAAACACTAAGCGCTAAGGTTAAATCATCCGACAGATTTGAAATCTCTTTGATTTTTACACCGCTGGCGGGTTTGAATTCATAAACAGTAATAACGGGTCCTGGTGAAATATGAACGACCTCTCCGTCGACACCGAAGTCCTTTAGTTTCTCAACCAGAATTTTTGCTTTTTCTAAGTACCAATTTTTATCGACCGTTTTTGTTTTTGAATTTGCTTTTCCCGATAAGGTGGAAAGCTGAGGCAGTTGAAAATTCATATTAATTTTCTTTTGAGCCCTTCCCATTTGAGAGATCGTTTTTTCTTTTCCCAATTCCGGATTTAATACCTTGATCATCTCTGCATCATCTGCGGAGCGCTCCGTAGAAATAGGCGGACAATTTTCAACACTCAAAAGCTGATTGGGATTGGGTAACGGTAAAGGCAATTGATAAGCAGGTTTAGCAATCTGAAGATGAAGGAGCTCTGGCCGTGCGTTCGAAGTTTCTGTAGTAGAAATAGCTTGAGTAGACTCAATTCCAATTGGGAGCAATTTTTTTTGTTTAAAGGTGTTTTTGAGAATTAAGAGCTGGGTCCAAAATTTTTCTTTCCATGCCTTAAAATATAGGGCGCGCTTTTCTCTTAGTTTGAAGGACCCCACCTTAATCCCATGAGAGATTGCCGATACAAAATTCCACTTAAATAACCACATCGCTAATGAAACGGTGGCGAATAGACTAATAAGAAAGGCACCGAGTGTTCCTGAGGCCCAAGTTAAAAATTGATGGATAACTTGGCCACTCATTCCTCCGGAATTCGGAAGATTCCAAGGGGTCCATCGGTGAGGCACGAGACTTTGGAGTAGCGCACTCACAGCCACCAAAAAAAAGGTGGGTGCTAAAAAGTAATTTGTAGATTGTGCCTCCGATTGAGCGCGTGGTTTTCGAGAGGCAAAAACAACAAAAATAGCTGCGATCATAAACGCAGCCAAACCGAATAGTTGGTATAATACATCTGAAACAATACTTCCGGATCTTCCTAACCAATTTTGAAAATGATTTTTGGAGTTCCATGTGGTCCAGGAGGGGTCACTGGGCGAGTAACTTAAAAGAGATAGAATTAAAGTTAAAGCAAAAGCAAAACAGATCAGTCTTTGAATCTCTCCCACCAGCGGATTAGGTAGAGGTCTAGTGCCTGCAACGGTAATACTTCTGGGCATGGATTTCTGCGGCACAGATTGTTTTTTTCCAAAGAACATGACGCCACCTTTGTTTGGGGGGAATTTTAGAGACAATAATTTGACATGTTTTAGTCGATAGAATGGATCGGAAATCGAAATTTCTATCTAATTAATTATAGCGCAGTGACATTCCCTGTCAATCAACTCGCTTGACACGAAGTCCTGCCTCAAACATCATTCTATTTGGTGGGTTTAACAGGTAGTTAAAGAGGGGGGGAGTTAGTTCCTTTTTATTTCCTGTTTTAATAGGTGGGATTTCTTAAAATTCTTTTGGTTGTAGTAAAGTGTAAACGCCGCTTTCGAGAGAGTTTTTAGTGAAACTAAAAACGTTGATTGAAAGTTCACCAGAGCAAAAGAATTTTAAGTGGTTATTATTGGAGGACTGTATTTATGCCAACTGGCTTCGTGAAGTGGTTCAATGACAACAAGGGTTATGGTTTTATTGAGCAAGAGGGTGGGCAAGATGTTTTTGTTCATTTTTCTTCTATTGACGGCGAAGGCTTTAAGTCTTTGACGGAAGGTCAAGAGGTCGATTTCGACATGACCGACGGTCCTAAGGGGCCGCAAGCCACACGCGTTTCCAAAATCAAGAGCGGCAACGCCTAATTTTTATTGTCTTGATTTTCGGGGCCCAGTTGGCAGAGATTGACTCTGGGCCCCATCTTTTCTTGCGCACCACTTAATCGAGGGTGTACTTTTTTGTTGACACACGCAGCTTTTTTTTCGTAAGTTAACTTGTTTTTATCTTTTACCTCCGGCAATGGAATAAATAGGGTATTTAAGTTTTAACCCAATCAAAATACAAAACAGTGAAATCAGGGAATAGAGATAAGAACATTAGGTATTTCCTCAAAAGTAATCCAACCCAAATAGAAGGTAGTTAATATGCATTTAAAGGAGCTAAAAGAAAAACCAATCGCCGACTTAACAGAGCTGGCGCGTTCTTTAGCAGTTGAGTCTCCCGGGGGACTTCGTCGACAAGAGTTGATCTTTGCGATTCTGCAGGCACAGACCGAGCAAAACGGACAAATCTATGGTGAAGGTGTTTTAGAAACCCTTCCCGATGGTTTTGGTTTTTTAAGAGCCCCCGATTACAACTATCTTCCAGGCCCAGACGATA
This sequence comes from Bdellovibrionales bacterium, assembly GCA_009692515.1. Lineage (GTDB taxonomy): Bacteria > Bdellovibrionota > FAC87 > UBA2466 > UBA2466 > UBA2466. Next base: position 23,064 of record SHZA01000018.1, on the reverse strand, counting down.
TTTATGTATCCCCTTCTCAGATTCGCCGATTTATGCTGCGAACCGGAGATACCGTTGAAGGGCAAATTCGTCCTCCTAAAGACTCTGAAAGATATTTTGCATTACTCAAAGTAGAAAAAATAAATCATGAAGAGCCAGATGTGGCTCGAGAGAAAATTTTATTTGATAACTTAACGCCGCTTTACCCTCATGAGCGATTTAATATGGAATATGATCCCAAAAAGTATTCCACACGAGTTATCGATCTTTTAACTCCAGTAGGCAAAGGCCAGCGGGGTCTTATCGTAGCGCCTCCAAGAGCTGGAAAAACGATGCTAATGCAGGAGATTGCAAATGCGATCACGCACAATCATCCTGAGGTTGTTTTAATCGTCCTTCTTATCGATGAGCGTCCTGAAGAGGTCACCGATATGGAACGTAACGTAGACGGCGAGGTAGTGAGCTCAACTTTCGATGAGCCGGCCACGAGACACGTTCAGGTTGCCGAAATGGTCATTGAAAAGGCTAAGCGCTTAGTCGAGCACAAAAAAGATGTTGTGATTTTATTAGACTCGATTACGCGACTAGCACGCGCTTACAATACCGTAGTTCCTCCGAGTGGAAAGATCTTATCGGGTGGTGTGGACTCTAACGCACTTCACAAACCGAAAAGATTTTTCGGTGCCGCAAGAAATATTGAAAATGGTGGCAGTTTAACCATTTTAGCGACGGCCTTAATTGATACTGGAAGTCGCATGGATGAGGTGATTTTCGAGGAGTTTAAGGGTACGGGTAATCTTGAGATTGTTTTAGATCGAAAACTGATGGAGAAGCGAATCTTTCCCTGTATCGATATCAATAAATCGGGAACTCGCCGTGAAGAGCTTTTAATGGATAAAGAGGTTCTAAACCGAGTATGGATCTTAAGAAAAGTGCTTCAACCCATGAATGTGGTAGATAGCATGGAGTTTTTGCTGGATAAGATTATGTCCTCAAAAACAAATAAAGCTTTCTTAGATTCGATGAGTTCGTAGTAAAATTTCTGGGTACATGAAACAACGGTACCTAATTCTATTTTCTTTGAGTGGTTTAATTCTGGCCTTAGACCAGTTATTAAAGCATGTTGTTCAATCCTCGTGGCAACAAGGCACGGATCACTGGCTTGTCCCCGGTTTTCTTTCGGCTGTTTTAAAGCAAAACAATGGCTTTGCCTTTGGTCTTTTGCAACAGGCCCCTAAACAATTTCAAGAGATCTTTTTTATCGCCGTTCCCATATTTGCACTGGTTTTAATTATTCTTATTTTCATCAAGCTTCAAGATGATCAAATGTTAACTTCGGTGGCGCTGACGACTATTTTTTCGGGGGCCATGGGAAACTTATTAGATAGAATCAAATATAGTTATGTGATCGATTTTCTGCAGATACATTGGAAAGAAAAAATAGTTCTGCCGGCATTTAATATCGCCGATATTTCTATTTTAGTCGGTGTCATTTTGATGTTTGTGAACACACTTAAGCACAGTGGCAGAGGCCGCAGAGAAAAAGGAATTTAATATGAGATCTTTTCCACCCTGGAAAATAGTAACGATATTTAGCACCGTCCTGCTGGTGATTTTATTTGATCAGTGGACGAAACAATTAGTTTTAAATCGGTTTCATTGGGGTGAGAGTCTTTCTATTATTCAGTCATTTTTTGCGCTTACTTATGTAAGGAATATGGGAGCGGCCTTTGGCGTTTTACATAATGCGCCCGCCTATTTTAGAGATCCCTTTTTCATTATGGTTCCGATATTGGCTTTGGTTATTATTATGGCTATTTTAGCCAAGCTTAAACCGGATCAAAAGCTAACGGGACTAGCCCTAAGTTTAGTGATGGGGGGGGCTATCGGAAACTTAATCGATAGAGTTCGGTTCGGTTATGTAGTGGATTTTTTGGATCTTCATTGGAAGGAGGTCTACCATTGGCCCGCGTTTAATGTGGCCGATTCCTGCATTGTGATCGGGGTAACCTACCTTTTTATCGGTTCTTTTTTTCAGGGGAATTCGTCGACAACTAAGAGTAATTCTGTCCTTTAAAGGCAATAAAACCTCTATTGTGCCTAGCGCCATGCCGTGGTAGAAGAACGGGCTATTTTAACTATTTAAAACAGGGGTTTTTGTGACCGAAAAAGAACACAGCCATGATCTAAGCGTGAAAAGTATCGATCGTTTAAGTGAGACTAAGGTGAAACTCACCATTGAATTTGGTGGAGACACCATGCAAAAGCATGAACAGATGATGCTCACTCGCTATACTCAATCTGCAAAAATTCCAGGGTTTAGACCCGGAAAAGCACCGGCGCAATTAATCAAACAGAAATTTAAAGAGGAGATTAAAAGAGATATTGTTTCCCATCTTCTTGAAGCGGGTCTTAGTGAAGCTTTGCAACAAACGAAACTCTCTCCTGTAAGTCGGCCCAAAGTGGAATTCAATGAAATTGTAGACGGCAAGCCCTTTGCTTTTTCTGCCGAGTTTGAGGTGGAACCCGAAATCAAATTAAAAGCATACAAAGGGATGTCGTTAAAAAAACAGAGTACCGAACCTACCGAAGAGGATATCAAGGAAACCTTTAACAGCTTAAGAGAAAAAATGGCGACGCTTGAGCCATCAACTGCAGAAAAGGCAGAAAAAGGAAGTTTTGCCGTGGTTGAGGTGGGATTTGTTTTAAAGGACAATCCAAGTAAAAAAGAGGAATCTAAAAGCTATACTGTGGAATTAGGTATCGAGAGAGTGCTTCCAAATATAGAAAAAGCATTAATGGAAATGAAGGCGGGAGAAACTCGCGAAGTCGAAGAGACCTTTCCTGCAGAATATGGGGACCCCACTGTCGCAGGAAAAACGGCCAACTTTACTGTGAAGTTAATTGAATTAAAAAACAAGATACTTCCAGAGGTGAACGATGCCTTTGCGGCGCAGTTAAAAGAGGGGGCTACAATTGAGTCCTTAACCATTGAAATTCGAGAAAATATTAAGCAGTCCAAAGGCGAAGAATCTAAAAAAGCACAACGACAAGAGATTGTGGATCACTTGGTGGCAGAAAACACCTTTGAAGTTCCTGCGTCACTAGCAGAAGAACAAACGACAGCTCTTTTAGATTGGATGAAAGAGGATTTTAAAAAGCGAAATATTAAAATGCCGCCACCCAAAGCTGACGAGATGGTTCTTATCAAAAAGCGCGCTGAAAACATGGTTAAGAGTACTTTGATTTTAAAAGCGATTGCACAAAAAGAAGGTATTCAACTTGATTCTAATCGGATGCAAGCCCGAGTTGAAATGATTGCAACTCAACTTGCTAAAACAGTTCCAGAGGCTCAGAAGTTCTTAAATGAAAAAGGAATTACACAGCGCTTACGTGATGAAATTCTTACCGATCAGCTATTTGAATTTTTGATTACCAGCGCAAAAATGGAAAAATAACGGAAAACTTTTCTGGTGTTTTAGGAAGTCAATGAGACCCGCAGTTCTAGCACTGCGGGTCTTGTCATTTTTGGGGATCAGAGGTTTAATAATAGGATTAGGAGGGCACACTCCATGTCCGGCATCATCTCTCTTTCTCAAACCATGAATTCTATTAAACCCAATTTAAGCGAAACAGAAACGAGCAATAGTTATCTCGTTCCTATGGTGATTGAACAAACCGCCAGAGGCGAACGTAGTTTTGATATCTATTCACGGCTTCTTAAAGAACGCATTCTGTTCATTGGTACAGAGGTCAATGATGCGATCGCGAATCTTTTTATTGCTCAGTTACTCTTTTTAGAGTCTGAGGATCCTGAAGGGGATATTCATATTTATATTAACTCTCCCGGAGGAAGTGTTTCTGCGGGATTGGGAATGTACGATATGATGCAGTATATCAAGCCGGATATTTGCACCTATTGTACAGGGATGGCGGCCAGTATGGGCGCGCTACTTTTAGCTGCGGGAACGAAGGGAAAGCGTTATGCGCTGCCTCACTCACAAATTATGATCCATCAACCGCTAGGTGGGGCACAAGGACAAGCTACCGATATTGCTATCCAAGCTAAGCAGATTCTTATTCTCAAAGAGAAGCTCAATCATATTTTAGTGAAGCATTCGGGCCAACCGTACGAAAAGATTGAAAGTGATACCGACCGTGATCGTTATATGTCTGCAGTAGAGGCCAAAGAGTATGGCATTGTGGATAATGTGATTATGGAGCGTGGTAAGGGTGGAGCGGCTAAATAAAGCGACTTCATTTTGACTTCGTAGCAGTTAGGTTCTTTAATTATCGATAATAGCAACGTAAAGATAGTGGGGCCCTCATGAGTCGCCGAGACAGTGAAAGCTTTGGAAATTTAGTTTGTAGTTTTTGTGGGAAAAGTCAGAAAGAGGTAAAGAAACTGATTGCGGGTCCCACCGTTCATATCTGTGATGAATGTATTGAGCTATGCAATGACATTATCGCCGAGGAGGCCCAGAAAGAGGATGTTCGTACTGGGACCACCAAAATTCCGAAGCCCGCTGAGATTAAAGCCATTCTTGATGACTATGTGATTGGGCAGGATCAGGCCAAGAAAACTTTATCGGTGGCTGTTCACAATCATTACAAAAGAATTCAAGCGAAAACAACTGGCGGTTCAGGCTCTGAAGTGGAACTTCAAAAAAGTAATATCCTTTTAGTAGGGCCTACAGGAAGTGGAAAAACTTTATTAGCGCAAACACTCGCTAAAGTTTTGAAGGTGCCTTTTGCTATCGTTGATGCCACAACATTAACCGAAGCCGGTTATGTGGGTGAAGATGTAGAAAATATTATTTTATATTTACTTCAAAATGCCGATTACGATATCGAAAAAACACAAAAGGGTATCGTTTATATCGACGAGATCGATAAGATTGCACGAAAAGGGGAAAACCCTTCTATTACCAGAGATGTTTCTGGCGAAGGGGTGCAGCAAGCATTACTCAAAATATTTGAAGGCACCCGTGCTAATGTTCCTCCCAAAGGCGGAAGAAAACATCCTCAACAGGAGTTTTTACAGGTTGATACCACTAACATTCTTTTTATCTGCGGCGGAGCTTTTGTCGGCCTAGACAAAGTGATCGAACAGCGAGGTCAAAAGCGCAGCATGGGAATTGGTGCGGAAGTTAAAGGCCAAAAGGAAAAGTCTAAAGAGAATCCTCTTTCTAGAGTTTTGCCAGAGGACCTTTTGCGATTCGGAATGATTCCAGAATTTATTGGAAGATTACCTGTAATTGCTGCGCTCGGTGAGCTTGATGAACCTGCCCTCATTCGTATTCTTACAGAGCCGAAAAATGCGATCATCAAGCAGTATCAAAAATTATTTGAGTATGAGAACGTAAAATTAAATTTTTCAGAGGCGGCACTTAATACTGTAGCTAAAGAGGCACGAAAATCAAAAACAGGGGCCCGTGGACTAAGATCGATTTTAGAAAACTCGATGTTAGATATTATGTATGAGCTTCCATCAATTCCAAATCTGAAGGAATGCACTATCGATGAAAGCGTTATTCTAAAAAAGGGAAAGCCCGAGTTGACCTATACTACTCCTGAAGAACAAGCTGTATCTGCACAAAGTAAAAAAGAATCGGCTTAAGAACCGCTCTTCCGATATGACAATTAAAGACAATCTGCTGTGGTTTTTGTGGTGCGCAGCTGTATTTATTAGCTAGTTACTTACCTATTCGTCATCGATCGCTTACTAAACAAACTAAATCATAACGCGTCAGCGAATCTAATACTTGGTGTTAGAAAATAAAAAATTTCTTGGCTTATGTTCGGGCTGCGACATGCGATATAATTATTCCAAGGGGGTAAGCGTCCATGACTAAAAAACTAGAACCAACTTCTCTTTACTCTCTACTTCCACTTCGAGACATCATTGTTTTTCCTCACATGGTAGTTCCACTTTTTGTGGGACGGGAAAAATCAATTCGTGCTCTCGAAGAGGCAATGGGTGATCGAAAGCAAATTATTTTAGCGGCTCAGAAAAAAGCGCAGAATAACAATCCAGATGAAAAAGATATTTTTGCAATTGGGACGCTTGCCAATATCATTCAGCTCTTAAGACTTCCAGATGGTACCTTAAAAGTTTTGGTCGAAGGAATCAGTCGAGTCCGTATCACTAAATACATCGACAAGGAGAATTATTTTAAAGTTGAGGGAGAACCTCTTGATGAATGTGTGAGTTCAATGGTGGAGGCGGAAGCTTTTGTCCGCAGTATCAAATCTGTTTTTGAAGTTTATGTGAAATTGAATAAAAGAATTCCACCCGAATTATTGATGTCGGTGCTTTCCATTGAAGATCCAGGCAAACTTTCCGATACGATCATTCCACATTTAAATATCAAGGTGGAGGAAAAGCAAAGGCTTCTAGAATTAACCGATGCTTGCCGTCGATTAGAAAAACTAATGGGTCTGATCGAAGGTGAAATTGAGATCCTTCAGGTAGAGAAGAAAATTCGCAGTCGTGTGAAAAAACAGATGGAGCGCTCTCAGAAAGAGTACTACCTCAACGAGCAGATGCAAGCGATTCAAAAAGAGCTTGGCGAACGAGACGAGTTTAAAAGTGAAATCAGCGAGCTTGAAAAGACACTGAAGCGAAAAAGACTTCCAGAAGAGGCTTTGAAAAAGGCTCGTTCGGAAATCAAAAAGCTTAAAATGATGTCTCCCATGTCGGCTGAAGCGACCGTGGTTCGTAATTACTTAGATTGGATGTTGAGCATTCCCTGGAGTGAAAAAACTTCAGATAAGATAGATGTTGATGCTGCCGAAGCTGTCTTGGATGAGGATCACTATGGTCTAAAACCGGTTAAAGAGAGAATTATTGAGCATCTTTCCGTTCAGAGTTTAGTAGAAAAGATGCAGGGACCTATTCTCTGTCTAGTAGGACCTCCTGGAGTGGGAAAAACCTCTTTGGGAAGATCCATTGCCAGATCTATTGGCAGAAATTTTGTAAAGATTTCTCTCGGTGGGGTGAGGGATGAAGCTGAAGTTCGCGGGCATCGCAGAACTTATATTGGAGCACTTCCCGGAAAAATTATTCAGGGGATGAAAAAGGCTGGAGCGATTAATCCTGTAATCTTGCTTGATGAAATTGATAAAATGAGCACAGATTTTAGAGGGGATCCAAGTAGTGCGCTTTTAGAGGTGCTAGACCCAGAACAGAACAGATTTTTTTCGGATCACTATTTAGAGGTCGAATATGATCTGTCGAATGTCATGTTTATTACCACGGCGAATTCGCAACATACGATTCCATTGCCACTTCTAGATCGATTAGAGGTGATTAATATTTCCGGTTATACAGAAGAGGAAAAAATGGAGATCGCCAAACGGCATTTAGTGCCGAAAGAGGTTCCTCGCCATGGCCTAGATGAAAACAAGATAACCTTTGTTGATGAGGCTTTGGAAGATCTGACCCGACATTATACGAAAGAGGCTGGCGTTCGTAATTTAGAGCGTGAGATCGCTGCAGTCTGTAGAAAAGTGGCTCGTAAATGGGCAAAAAAATCTCAGGATAAATCCAAGGTAGTCGTTAACTCTAAAAAGATTGTGGAGCTACTCGGGCCCCACAAATTTAGATATCAGAAAACAGAGGCGACTTCTGAGGTGGGTTTAGTTAATGGCTTAGCCTATACCGAGGCTGGCGGCGATATGCTAACCATTGAGGTGATACAGCTTCCGGGAAAAGGAAAACTCACAGTCACTGGAAAATTGGGTGATGTGATGCAGGAGTCGGCTCAGGCTGCCATGAGTTATGTGCGCTCGCGAGCGAAACTATTAGGATTGGCGCCCGATTTCTACGAAAAATTGGACATCCATATTCATGTTCCCGAAGGGGCGATTCCTAAAGACGGGCCCTCTGCTGGAATCACCATGGCTACAGCATTGGTAAGTGCTTTAACAGGAAAGCCGGTGAGTAAAGATGTTGCCATGACAGGAGAGATTACCCTTCGTGGAAATGTACTTCCTATCGGTGGACTCAAAGAAAAAATATTTGCCGCTTATCGAGGGGGAGTCAAAAAGATTATTATTCCACAGGAAAATGGTAAGGATCTTAGAGACATTCCTAAAAATATTCTAAAAAATATTACGGTGGTTGAAGTAACTCATACTGATCAGGTGCTAAGAGAGGCCATTGATGCTGATGAAGTCTTCATTGGTGTGGCTCCAGGAGCCTCTAGTTCTGAGGTCAAACCAGACATAGCTTCTCGAATAAAAAAACCGAATCAGCCAAATGCGAATTAAGGTGGAGTGTATTCTATGAGAGTACATAAAAACCATTAATTTCAGGTAATTAGGATTGATTTTTTGCGTCATATTCTTTACAATTAAGGAATAGTTAGTCAGTTGTTATAGTTTTCAACAGAGAGACGGCACAAGGATTTATAAGGGTTTATCGGCTTAATAGCCTTTGGAGGAATGATTATGAAAACTTGTAAGATCTGCGGGGGTCCCAAATCTAATTATGTTTTAAACAATCGTACCGTTTGCATGAAGTGTGATGAGTTGGTTTTTGATGTTGAGATTGAATGCGATGAAGATGAAGGTGGAAAGAAAAATAAGATAACGGATAAATCAAATATTGATATGACTTTAAGAAAAACCCATATTACTGCAAAAAAATAGTCGCAAGAAAAGCGAAATTTTTTTTTTAAAAATAATTTCTTAGCTAGCAGTTAGTTTTTGAGACAATTAAATTGAAGGGGTGGTGCTTTTGGATGAAGCATCGCCCCTTATTTTATTATCGAGTCAGTTGTTTTAAAGCGTCAACGCGGTCTAGTTTTTCCCAATTGAAACCTTTGGAAGAGGTTCTGCCAAAATGACCATAAGCTGCAGTTTCTTCGTAAATAGGCCTCAAAAGGTCTAATGTTTTTATAATATCAGCAGGCTTGAAACCAAAAACCTCTCTAGCGGCAGAATTTAATTTAGCCGAAGAAACGGTGCCGGTTTCAAAGTCTTCAATCATCAAAGAGACCGGTTCTGCAATCCCAATGGCATAAGCTAGTTGCACTAAGCATCGCTTTGCTAGTCCTGCACCGACAATATTTTTGGCTACATATCGAGCCATATAAGAAGCAGAACGATCTACCTTTGAGGGATCTTTTCCAGAGAAAGCTCCGCCCCCGTGAGCACCGTGTCCTCCATAGGTATCAACGATAATTTTTCTTCCGGTGAGTCCACAATCTCCCATCGGACCTCCCACGACAAAAACCCCAGTAGGATTAATGAAGTATTTCGTCTTAGAATCTAAAAGTTTTGCAGGAATAGTTTTTCTAATGATCTCTTCCATAACGGCATCGGTAAGTTCAGCGTGAGAGACCTCGGGGCTGTGTTGAGTTGAGACGACTATAGTTTCTATTCGTTTCAGCACACCATTTTCATATTGAACGGTGACCTGCGCTTTACCATCGGGACGAAGAAATCCAAGCGTTCCCTCTTTTCGAGCTTCAGCAAGGCGTTTACAAAGTTTGTGAGAATAGGAAATGGTGGCTGGCATTAACTCTAAAGTTTCATCACAGGCATAACCAAACATACTTCCTTGGTCCCCGGCACCCTGCTCTTTAAAGAGCCCCTGACCTTCTGTCACGCCCTGAGAGATGTTTGGAGATTGTTTTCCTATGGCAGTAATCACGCCACAAGTTTTATAATCAAATCCCATCTCGTCACTGGTGTAGCCGATTCGTTTAATTACATTGCGGGCAATTTCTGTGGGATTAAAAACGGCTGTAGTGGTAATCTCACCACTAATTATCGTAAGTCCTGTGGTGAGTAGGGTTTCACAGGCCACACGTCCACGCGGGTCTTGCGCAAGAACGGCATCTAAGACAGCATCGGAAATTTGGTCTGCTATTTTATCTGGATGACCTTCAGTTACCGATTCGGAAGTAAAAAGACAGTCTTTTAGTTTCATAAAACACCCTTTTGGTTGTGTGAGAATGTTAATAAATAATTAACTAACTAGGTTGCCTTTGGGAGAGTGTTTTGTCAACTTTGAGAGGGGACAACAGATTGGGGGAAAAGTTAATGACGCCTATCCACAGAGGTAGGAATGGGATTAGAGATCAAATAACAAACTGAGATCAGGAGAGCTCTACTTTCGTTTTAGTTTAGTAGGCGGCTGAAAACTATCTTCTCCATCTGCGAAATCATCATTGGCCATGGCGTTATTCTTTTTACGTTTTTTAGTAATCAATAAAAGAACCAAAAAGAATCCGGCAAGCCCCATGAGTCCGGCAAACATATTTTGTTCAATAAACTTTTTAATATTGAATCCTGCGATCGGGCTAGAGGTCACCACAGGGTCTACTACAGCCTCTTCAACTGAGGGCTCCATGACAGGAGGCGTGGTAACTACGGGAGGGGTGACTGGGGCTTCTATGACGACGGGTGGCTGCACGATAGGCTCCGCAATTGCAATCATTACGGGCTCTGGTTTTAGGGTTAGATCTTTAGGGTATACGGCAATCTTTTGGCCTGTTTCTAAAGTTTTTGGATTTCTAATCCCATTAACCACAGCAATTTCTATCCAGCTCTTGGGACTTCCTAATCTATTATTTGCGATTTTAGATAACCAATCTCCCTCCCCAATCGTATAGCTATCGGGGGTGACACCATTTTCTTTAAAGAAGGAGTCCATTTTAGGATCTTTTGGATTTTTACTAGATACATAGTAGAGAATTTTACCGGGGGTCCAATTTTTGCCGTTCCATTTTTTTAGATTTCCCGCATTTTTGGAGGAGCCATAAATAAGAGTAGAAACCTTGTTTGCAGAGTCCCCTTTTCTTACAAAATAAAAGCGGTTGAGTTTAGTCCCTCTTCTTGTAACCGCTTTACTTGGAATTTTGGGAACTCTATGAGCCACTCCAAAGCGCGACCTTCTAGGTGCAGGAGTCTCTAAGTTAAGTGTTTCTGATGAAGGGGTATCTAATTGGCTTAAAATAGTGCCTCGCTCATCAAGCTCGTCTGTTTTGGGTTGTACAGGAGCTGCGGAATCTAAATTAGAATTAGACCCCATAACGCCACCAGTCGTATTGGGGTCTTCAATAATACCAGGAACAACGGCTGCAGTTTTATCTGGACTTGACGCCTCTAATTCCTCTTCAAAGGAGGGTTCTTTTCCAGTCGAGTTCTCAGAGAGGGATCCCTCTTGTGTATTTTGTAGGGGCTGCTTTGTTTCGGAATCTAGTGAGTTAGGATCGGAGAGTTTTTCCAATTCATCCTCTAATTTATTTTCGTCGGTGGATGAAGTTTCATTAGTTGTATTCTTAGCTAGAGAATTTGATTCTATCTCATTATCTGATGAGGAAGCTTGATCGGGGCTTTCTATGCTCGATTCGTTATCCGATTCTGCGACAACATCCTCGTCGGGAACATCCACATCTTCAGCGTATCTGTTTTGGTGTGCACAAGATAAAAAAGCCACCATGCCGGCTAAAATAACGGCAGTAAGGGAGGGTAAAAAAAGATCTCTAGATTTCATAATAAAAGTCCCTGTTAAAAGGATAAATTAAAGGATTCTAGCTAATTTATCGGTCGAATTCCGGGAAAGGATTAGCTTCAAGATGGCAGAGTCTAATTACTTTCTCGAACAAAGCAGCACTTTACGGTAGGCTTCAATTTAAATGAATAGGACCGAACGACAAAATGACAAAAAACTAAGACTTCTCCCTTTGGGTGGCCTGGGAGAGATTGGCATGAACTGCTTTGTGCTTGAATACGGTAATGACATGGTTTTAATCGACTGTGGCGTGCAGTTTCCTGATAGTCACTGGCCAGGAATGGATCTACTAATTCCAGATCTCGCCTATGTGAAAGATCGTTTGGATAGTCTTCGCGGAGTGGTGGTTACTCATGGTCATGAGGATCATATTGGTGCGATTCCCTATTTACTAAAAGAAAAAGAGCTAGATATCTACGCGACTCCCTTTCCTGCAGGACTGATTAGTCAAAAACTAACGGAGCATAGCGACTTAAAAGATGTCAGATTTCACAAAATTGAAAACAGAAAACCATTTAAAGTCGGGCCATTCACATTTGATCCCATTCCAGTGCAGCATTCCATTATTGAAGCCTTAGCCTTTGCGATTGAGACACCGGTGGGCACAGTCATTCACTCAGGTGATTTTAAGCATGATGCCCACGAAACTTCTCAAGGCAAAATTGGATTTGAACCCTTTGAAGAGTGGGGAAATAAAGGGGTTGCCCTTTTATTGTCAGACAGTACTAATGCCGAGCGTCCTGGACACACCCTATCTGAAATGGAGATTCGAGACTCCTTCCAAGATATTTTAAGCAAACAAAAGGGACGAATGATCATTGCCTTGTTTGCATCTAATATTAAACGACTTGAAAAATTATTGGAGCTGGCCCACGCACAGGGCAAAAAGGTGGCCTTGGCAGGTCGGAGTATGCACACGTATACGAAACTTGCCTCTGAGCAAAACTCGCTTTTGATACCTTCCAATACCTTAATCCCACTGGAAAACACAGGGCAGTTTCCCGATGATAAGGTGATTGTTTTAATGACCGGAAGTCAGGCCGAACCGCAATCGGCGCTGCTAAGAATTTCTGAGGGAATTCATAAAGAATTTCATATTCGTCACGGGGATCTCGTGGTGATGTCTAGTCGATTTATTCCAGGAAACGAACGGGCCATATCGAAAATGATCGATCAGTTATATCGGGCGGGTGCCGAGGTGATTTACGAATCGATTCATCAGGTGCATGTGTCGGGGCATGGTCAACAAGATGAGTTGTTGATGATGCTTCGAGCGGTAAAACCTAAATATTTTATTCCGGTTCATGGGGCCTATCGCCATTTATCAAAACACGCAGGGTTGGCTGAAGAGGTGGGTATCCCACCTGAAAATATTAAAGTGATCGAAGATGGTCAGTTGGTAGAGCTTTCGGTAGATGGAATTGAGCTTGGAGAGAGACTTAAACTGAATAAGACGGTTATTGTGGGAACCGACTATGTAGAAGGTCGTCCCGATATTTTCACTCAGAGAAGTAATTTAGCGAAAACCGGAATTGTCTTTGCGGTTTTTATGAGAGATGCAAAAAGTTTAAAACTGTTCGGGCCTCCAGCCATTCGGTCCTATGGACTTATTTATTTTAAAGGAGAAAACCCACAGCATGTGGCAGAAGATGCAGAGGATCACCTAGAAGATATTTATTACGATTTTATGCATGCTCAAGATCTTGAAGAAACATTACGCATAGAAGGCAGACGATTTTATAAAAAAAGAGTGAGTCACAAGCCGATATTTATTCCGCTGGTTTTAGACGTCTAACCACGGTGTCAATAGGTGATGAGCCTTAATCTCAAATGTGTTGAGTGCGACTTTTTTGTCTGATTTTATTTGTGCGTTAGGTTTCGCAACTTTTTAGGAGTCATTTTGTAAATGGCAAGACAGCGGTTATTTAAAAAACTACAGACCCTTATTTCCAAATCACTCCTTGAAAGTGCGACTGAGGAAACTGGACTAAGATCCGGTTCCACCTTTTCTCGTCGAGATTTTTTAACAAGCGCGATAGCACTCACTGCTATGGGCCGTCCATTGAGAGCTCTGGAAAAGAGAGTGCTCCCAATAAATTCAGGGGCAACTCAGGATGACACCATTATAGTCGGGGCGGGTGTGGCTGGCTTGGTCGCGGCCTATCGCTTGAGTCAAGGCGGAGTTCGCCCACAGCTTTTTGAGGCGAGTGACCGACTAGGTGGAAGAATTTTCACCCGAGACAAATTTAACGAAGAGGGAATGTTTTGTGAGTTGGGTGGAGAGCTAATTGATTCAACTCAATCCAGTATCATCGATCTTTGTCGCGAACTTTATGTTTCGCTAGAAGATTTTACAGAAAGCGACTCTGGTTTAAGTAGAATTTACTATGCGAGGCAAAAACTTCGAACAGAAACTGAGTTACAGGCGGCTGCAAAACCACTCTTAAAAATAATATTGAAAGACCTAAGCCTTCTTTATGAAGGTAAAAACTTTCGAGTTCCTACCTATAGAAATAAAATGGGGCCTAAAGTTGAAGCCTTAGATCGCATGTCTTTGGTGGAATATCTTCAATCTAAAAAAGATCTCGTAGAGGGCTGGCTTTTAGATCTAATACAAGAGGCTTATGAAAGTGAGTTTGGCGTAACGGCAAGTTTGCAGTCGGCGCTAAATATTCTAGTTCTATTTGAGAATAATCCTAGGCAAGACTTTAAAATATATGGAGCTTCTGATGAAAGCAAAAGAGTGGTTGGCGGAAACTCACGTTTAATTAAAGCGCTTGAGGATAAACTAAAAGGAAAGGTAACCCCTCAGCTGGGGCACCCCCTGGTGAAGATTACCGAAAAAGGGAAAAAAATAGAGCTGACCTTCATGAATCATGGAAAGGCTAAAGTACTTAAGGCGAATAGGGTTATTCTTGCTTTGCCATTTTCAGTTTTGCGAGATGTTGAGGGAATTCACAAACTAAATTTAAGTCCTGCCAAGAAAAAAAGCATTGCAGAGTTAGGTTATGGAACCGATTCTAAATTAATCATTGGGTTTAAGGAAAAATTTTGGAGGCAAAAGCAGGGGCAAGTTCCTGCCTCTTCAGGAACCATATTCGGAGATTTCTCCTCTCAATGTTTTTGGGAAACTAGTCGACTTCAAAAAGGGAATCGGGGTATTTTGACCGCGCTTTTTGGAGGAGAAAAGGGGGCAACTGTGGGCCCAGACATTTTAAAAACGACACTTCTAGATCTTGAAAAAATATATCCTGATAGTGCAAAAAAAATAGATGGGAACAAAGCCTTAATGGTATGGCCCAAGGTCTCCTATGCAAAGGGGTCCTACAGCACTCCTTTGGTAGGTCAATATACGACCCTCATTGGTGCTGCAGGAGAAACTGAATTGGATGGCAGACTTCTTTTTGCGGGAGAGCATTGTAGTGTTGAGAAACAGGGCTATATGGATGGCGCCGTAGAATCTGGAAATACCGTTGGAAGAATGTTTTTTGCGGCCAGCGAAGGTGCTATCAAACGCAATTGAATCTTCAAAAAACAGATCCTTCTAAGATCAGGGTGAGTTTACATTTTCTTTCGGATCCTTAATGACATTGGGAATAAGAGCGGCGGCTATTTGTGTGTCGGCTGGAGAAGGTAGCGAACTGGGTAGCAAGATCTGGTGGGTGCTGCAGGGGTCGAACCTGCGACCTCCTCGGTGTAAGCGAGGCGCTCTAACCAACTGAGCTAAGCACCCAAAGAGTCAATTAAAGAAAAAACGGTGTATCATAAAAGAGGCGAAAATTCTTCGTAACAATAAAAATTTTACTTAAAGACCAAACTAGTTCAAATTTATCCAGTGGATCCAAGGTTTTACCAAATTTCCTTTTTGGCCTCTTTTCTTGTTTTGGGGGGTGTTTTTCGTGATTTCAGATTGGGCTGGCTACAGGTATTTGTGGTTATCGCCAGCGGAACACTCACACAGTCCCTGGCGATTTTAAAATTTCGGCTTTCTTGGACTACCCTTCGAAGTGCTTTAATTTCGAGTTTGGGCCTTTTAATGCTTTTTCGAACGCAATCCTACATGCTTCTTGGTGCGGCTAGTTCTCTGGCGATTTTAAGTAAGTTTGTGTTCCGCTATCGCGGCAAACATTTTTTTAATCCTACCAACTTTGCACTATGTTTTTTTTTACTGACATCATCTGCGGTATGGATTTCTCCAGCTCAATGGGGTGAGGAGTTTCTGGTCTTTGCATGGATGGGGCTCTTGGGTATTTTAGTCACTCACCGGGCGTTGAGAAATGACATTAGCTATTCTTTTTTGGGATGGTATCTTTTATTTCTTTTTATCCGGGTTTTGTATTTGGGACAGCCCTACACCGTATTTTTTCACCAGTTGAAAAGTGGTTCTCTAATTCTTTTTGCCTTTTTTATGATCTCAGATCCCAAATCAACTCCAGATAATCGCTGGGGAAGAATTGTTTTTGCGGGAGCGGTTGCGGCACTTACTTATGTGATCAAGTTTCAACTGTATAATCCTAATGCGTTAGTCCTGGCGCTTTTTTTCTTATCGCCCCTGACACCATTAATTGATAAATTACTTCCAGCTAAAAGATTTGAATGGCCCACGAAAACAGGAGAAGAAAAAAATGATGCGTCAAATTTTTATAATAATAGTTATTCTTGGATCTCAAGCGTGGGGGTTTTGCGGTTTTTATGTCGCCAAAGCCGATAGCTCTCTTTACAATAAGGCCTCTCAAGTGGTTCTTGTCAGACACGACAATAAAACCGCCCTTACTATGTTTAGCGATTATCAAGGGGAAATGAAGGACTTTGCTTTAGTCGTTCCTGTTCCAGAGGTTTTAACTCGAGAGCAAATTAACGTAGCAGACAGATCTATTATCGAGCGAGTGGATGCTTTTTCTGCCCCGAGACTCGTTGAGTATTTTGATCCCAATCCTTGTGATCCGCCCATGGTTTATGGAGTGAGAGCCATGAAAGGGTCGATGTTACCCGCGGCAGGAGGAGAGCCGACTTCAAATAAAACTTTAGGAGTTACCATTGAAGCGCAATATACGGTGGGTGAGTACGATATTTTAATTTTAGGAGCCAAAGAGTCTTTAGGTTTAGAAAAGTGGCTGACCGAAAATGGATACAAACTTCCGAAAGGGGCTTCGAAAGCTATCGAACCCTATATTAAACAAAACCTTAAATTTTTTGTAGCGAAAGTGAACTTAGCAGAACAGGTAAAAACGGGATTTCAATATTTGAGACCGATTCAGTTTGCGTATGAATCGCCGAAGTTTATGTTGCCCATTCGCTTGGGAATGGTGAACTCTGATGGCCCACAGGACATGTTGGTTTATGCCATTACGAAAAAGGGAAGGGTGGAAACCACTAATTATCGAACGGTGAAACTTCCCACCGGAATGGATGTTCCACTTTATGTTAAAAGTAGATTTTCAGATTTTTATCGAGCCATGTTTGAGGTGGCACATAAGAAGGAAAATAAAAAAGTAGTTTTTTTAGAGTATGCCTGGAATATGGGGTGGTGTGATCCCTGTGCCGCAGATCCCTTAACGCAAGAGGAGTTAAAAAAACTAGGAGTCTTTTGGACAGAACCCACCTTTAATTTAAAGTCACCTAAAGTACGTCCCGGAATTTTCCCTCCCATACAGGTACAACCAGAGGCATATATCACCAGGCTTCATGTGAAGTATGATTCGGAAAACTTTCCGGAGGATCTTTTCTTTCAAGAGACTAGTGATAGTGAAAACTTTCAGGGGCGATATGTTTTGCGTCATGCTTGGGCAGGTGAAATGAAATGTGAGGCCGCAAAAGGTTATAAAAAAGAGCTTAAGTCGCGACGAGACAAAGAGGCCCAAGTCCTAGCACAACTTACCCAATGGAAACTTGAGGAGATTTATAAAGATATGGGAAAATCTACCGAAATAGAACTTTCGAATTTCAATGAATCTTCCGAAAAGTCTTCCGAGAAGAAGTGGTATCAAAACATCTTCAAATGAGACCTTAGTTATGGCGAATAAAATAGGGACTGTAGGGATCATCGGACTGGGCCAAATGGGCCGATGTATGGTGAAGGGTTTAATCCAAGCAGGAACCCTTAAAAGCACAGAGATATTTTTTACAACGAAACACCCAGAAACTGCTGCACTAGTAGCGAAGGAACTAAGCGTCAAAGCCTGTAAAACCAATTTAGAATTGATTGAAAAAAGTGATGTTATTGTGGTGGCTGTAAAGCCGCAAAACTGCGCTGAAGTTTTAGAAGAGATTGGCGGAAAAATTACAAAGGGCAAAACGGTGGTTTCCATAGTTGCTAGTATTTCTACTGAGCAAATTGAAGGGAAACTTCCAAAGGGAGTGGCAGTCATTCGTGCGATGCCGAACACGCCAGCCTTTGTGGGTGCAGGGATGATCGCCTGGTGTTCCGGGGCAAGCGCTTTCGAAAAAGATTGGAGCCGCGCCATGGCATTGTTTGAGCCATTGGGGAGGGTGGCCAGAGTTGATGAAAAACATATGAATGCAGTTACGGGATTGAGTGGTTGTGGTCCGGCTTATATTTATGTGGTTTTAGAATCATTAACAGATGCAGGAATTAAAATTGGTTTACCGCGAGAATTAGCAACCTTACTCGCCGGACAAACTGTTCTTGGTGCTGCAAGTATGTTATTAGCGACGGGGCGGCACCCAGCAGCACTAAAAGATGAGGTGACGACTCCCGCAGGTTGTACGATTGATGGTTTATTGGAGTTAGAAGAGGGAAGGTTAAGAGTCACTTTAATTAAGGCCGTAGTGCAAGCGACCCAACGAGCAAAAGCATTAGCGAAACAGGTAAAGGTATAAAGGTAACAAAATGGCAAATGACACAAAAGTAATTTTAAAATTTGATGGAAAAGAATATGAGCTTCCTCTTGTGGAGGGCTCAGAAAAAGAAAGAGCCATCGATATTACTACGCTGAGAGCACAAACGGGTCTTGTGACTTTAGATGCGGGTTATATGAATACTGGTGCCTGTCAAAGTAGTGTTACTTTTCTTGATGGCGAGAAGGGCATTTTAAGATATCGAGGGTATCCCATTGAACAATTAGCAGAGAAGTCTACCTTTATAGAGGTTTGTCATCTACTGATCTACGGAAAACTTCCTACACAGAAAGAGTTGGAACGATTTCGCACAAGTTTAACTCGTCATACTATGTTGCATGAAGATATGAAGCGTTTTTATGATGGATTTCCGAGAGACGCGCATCCGATGGCTACGCTATCATCTGCTGTAAGTACCCTATCAACATTCTATCAAGGCTCGTCGAACTTTACAAAACCAATTGATATGGAGTTGTCTATTTGCCGATTGCTGGCAAAACTACCGACGATTGCAGCCTTTTCGTATAAAAAGTCTATTGGCCAACCGTTTATTTATCCCACTAATAGTTTGGACTACAGTTCTAATTTTTTAAAAATGATGTTTGCAGTTCCCGCAGAAGAGTATCGAGTGGAACCAGAGGTCGCCAAGGCGCTTGATCTGTTGTTAATTCTTCATGCCGATCACGAACAAAACTGCAGTACCTCTACGGTAAGGCTTGTGGGAAGTAGTCGTGCAAACCTTTACGCCTCTGTTTCAGCGGGAATCTCAGCTCTTTGGGGGCCATTGCATGGCGGAGCAAATCAAGAGGTAGTTCAAATGTTGAAAGAGATTAGGGATTCGGGAATGGACGTTAAAACCTATGTGAATCGGGTAAAGGATAAGGATTCTGGTTCGAGATTGATGGGGTTTGGCCATCGAGTGTATAAAAACTTTGATCCAAGAGCTAAAATTATTAAACGTAGTTGCGATGCTATTTTAAATAAACTTGGCATTCATGATCCCCTTCTTGATATTGCCAAGAGGCTTGAGGAGACTGCGTTGAGTGATGACTACTTTGTATCTCGGAAGCTTTACCCTAACGTCGATTTCTATAGTGGAATTATTTATCGAGCGATAGGGATTCCGACCAATATGTTTACTGTGATGTTCGCTATTGGCCGTCTTCCTGGGTGGATTGCGCAATGGAAAGAGATGTTAGATTCTCCAAATGCAAAAATTGGGCGACCACGTCAAATCTATGAGGGACCGGAGGAGAGAAATTACGTTCCTATTCATGATCGACGAGGGTAGTTTGCAAAAATCGAATTCGTCCCGTAGAATCTGATCTATCGTGGCGAAACAAAAAATTACATCTAGTAGTACGGCTGAGTATTTTTCAAAGAATCTACAGCAGGTAGGGTTTTCCTCTCCTACTAAAGCGGTTCTTACTACACTTAAAGAAGCGATTGATAATTCTTTAGATGCTTGTGAAGACGAGGGGATTCTTCCGGAACTTTATATTGAAGTAGAAAAAGTGGGTTCGGGAACTATTAAGAATACCGATCTTGTTAGAATTAAAGTTGAGGATAATGGTCCGGGACTTAATATTGAAGATGTTCCTAAGGTGTTTGGAGAGTATTTAGCCTCCTCTAAATTTGGTCGTGGGAGATGTTCTAGAGGCCAACAGGGGATTGGAATTTCTGCGGCTACGACCTGGGCCCAGCTTACGAGTGCCAAGGGCGCGAGGGTTATTACTAAAACCAAAGCGATGCGTCAGGCCGTTTCCTGCCTTGTGGAAGTGGACGTTAAAAATAATAAGGGAAACATAAAGGATAAAAAATCGATCAATTGGGATCGGCCTCATGGAGTGAGTGTAGAGTTTGTTTTAGACGGGAGAATTCAGCTTCAGGGAGAGGGCGGGTTAATTACCTATTTAACGGGAACGGCCCTGGTGAATCCACATTTAAATTTACATTACAAACTTTTAGACCAACCCAAGGTGAAGGTCTCTCGTGTTTCGGAGAAAAGTCCGGATGTCCCTTTGGCGGTGGAGCCACATCCGCATACGATGAAGCTTGGCGAATTTATTGCTCACTCCCATTTGTTTGGCAAATCAACTATTTCAACTTTTTTGAAAAAAGGATTTTCTAGAATCTCCGACTCCACATTTCAGGTTCTGGTGAAAAATGGCCTTGAGAAGAGGTTGTTAAATCAGGCGGTAGATAAAACTACCGATGTTCAATTTAAGGCTGTCTTTAGTGCCATTCACAAGACGGAGTTGATGGCACCGAGTACTCGTTCGGTGATGATTATTGGGGAAGAAACCTTTTCAAAAAGCATTCGGCGTTTAGGAGAGGTCGATTTCTTTGCTGTTGTGACAAGAAAACCGACCATTTGCGATTTTAAACCTGTCGTCGTTGAGGTGGCTATTGCGAGATTAAAAATGGCAATAAAAGTGGAGGGAGATGATAGTCCTCCGTCCCAGGTTTTGCGATTTGCTAATCGGGTGCCCTTACAATTTGATAAGTCGGCCTGTGCGATGGTGAAGGCGATAGAGACGGTGAATTGGAGAGCCTATGGCATTTCCCAGCCCAAGGGAAGTTTACCATTGGGGCCTTATGTGATTGCGGTCAGTTTGGTTTCTCCTTTTATTAAGTTTAAAAATGCATCTAAAGAGACGGTAGATGCGAGTGATGAACTTGTGGAGGAGATTCGGCGCACATTAATACAAGCGGGCCAGAGATTATCTAGACACATTCGCAAAGAACATAGGGAGGCCGATCTCGAGGAGAAGATAAGACACATTGAACAGTTTTGTCCTATTTTAGTGGATTGTTTGTGCCGAATCACCAAGGCGCCCGATAAACGTAAGAAGGCTGCTACTGAAGGGCTGTTAAAACTTTTGGGGCGAGATGTGAATACGGCGAAAAAACATTTGGATGAGGCGGTCAAGCATCACAAAGAGGCTCATGCTAAGGGGAAAATTCAAATTATAGAAAAAGAAGAGGCAAGAGACAAGAAATCAGAGGTCGAATCAGAAGAGGATTTAAAGCCATCTCATCCCGAGAATTCGGAAGGTATTGATGAGAGTGATGAGCCGAAAGTGAAAGCAAAAAGCGTGAGCGGAGAAAAGGCAAAGGCAAAGAAAAAAGCCGATAGCAAAACCAAGGAAAAAGTGAAAGAGAAGACAGTATGAGAGATGACGATATTCCAAAGCTTTCCAGGGAGCTTTGCAATAAAATGTTGGCCGATTTGGAGAATGCTAGACGGCCCGTGCTAGAGGCGATTAAGTGTTCATTAGATAATTCTCGTTACAATCCTAAGGTAGGGTATTTGACTCCTGGGGATAAGAGGGTTCGTTCGGAATTAAATGTGGCATCGGTGCAGAAGATGTCGCGGTCTATTTTTATTTTAGAAATTCTTTTGAGAAATATTGAAACTGGCGCGGTGAATACGAAGCGTGAGTTGTATTATATTGCCAAGGGTGAAGTGAGGCACTCACCCGAATTACGTGCTTTAGATTTCACCGATCAATCGGAGAGTGATTCTATCATCGATTTTATTTGCGAGATGATGGAGTGTTATCGTGAAGACTTAAATTGTTATGCGAATGATCGCGGTGGGCAGACCTATTCTAATCAGTTGGTAGTAACGGAGTTGTTATCGGATGGGACTAAGGCGGTGGTGGATCTTAGTAGTTTGGGGACCTCTCCATTTCAGCCAAAGAATAGACCTCAAAGTTTGACATTAAAGGCAAAAAAGAAAATTGATTTTTGTTTGGTGGTTGAGTCTGAAGGTACGGCCAATACGTTTGTGACCAATGGATTTTGCAAAAGAAACAACTCGATATTACTGGGTGCACAGGGGGTGCCGAGTAATGCGGTGAGGGGTTGGTGCAAGCTTATTCAAGATCAGTTGAAGGTACCTATCTATTTTTTCGGAGATCTGGATGCGTATACCCTGCAGAATATTTTCAGAACGCTTAAGGCGGGATCTGCGGCAAGCTTAATTCGTAATTCCGATTTCTCGGCACCCGATGTGAGGTTTTTGGGAGTGTTACCGGAGGATATCAAGAAGTATGACCTGACCGACTATCCGGTGAAGGAGAATGATATTCAAGAGGCTAGAGCGTTAAAGAAGGCATCCGATGCTTTAAAGAACGATCCTTTTTTCAGAGACAAGAAAAATAAGGGGCTATCTAGAATCTTGGAATGGTTGCTGAAAAACAAACGTCGTTGTGAGCAGCAATCTTTTTTCACCGTAGATCCACGCGACCCCATTATGCCAGAAAAAATAATCGTAGAAAAAATAAAACGCGGCGACTTTATTTAATGGGGCACGCAGGTCGTAAAGCGAACTCCGTCCTCTTTTGAAATAGAAAACGTCCCCCGCGAGACAGATAATAAAATCACAAAATTATCCCATCAGAACCTCTGAGCTAAACGCAGGCCCTGATGGGGGTGGGATACGGATTCTCTATATTAAGAAATTGACGAGTCCTGAAAAAGACAGCTAAAATCTCTCCATGCAAATGGATCAGCTTTCAATGTTCTGGATTATTATTGCCATCGTCTGCGGAATTGCAGAAATCATACTTCCATCTTTTGCTGCAATCTTTGGGTCCGTTCCTGCACTTATTGTTGCAGGTATCGCATTTTTTACAAAGGTGGGATGGCAAATACAGATTGTAATTTTTGCAGTGACCTTATTGTTAAGCGTA
>SHZA01000079.1 GCA_009692515.1 Bdellovibrionales bacterium | reverse complement strand
CAATTGTATGGTTAATGCGAGATCTAAGACCTCTTCTATTCTTTTCAATGGTTTCAATCGGGCTCACTTCGGTGGGATTCATGACCATTCATTCTCTTTTTCAAAATAATCTATTTTTACAAATGCTTGTAGCGGTCGCGGCTGTGGGACTGTTCACTACAGGTCTCATTTTGAATACACTTAATGTTAAGTTTTCAGAGCTTCAAGTATTATATCGTCGTCAATATCAAACCAGAAAACCCATTATTATAAATAATACAACCCTATTTACGGAGGAAGAATCATGCAAGCCCAAGCTGTCCGCAGTACCGAACGTGTAGTGCCATGATATTTCACCTTAGAATTTCTGCTTCCACAAAGATTACAAGCCACCTCTTCCCATAGGGATTCGGTCTTATGATTCATTGGAACTACAGGTTCGGTACTGCGGACAGCTTGGGCTTGACCTGTTTGAACGCTACTTTTATGCAAATACAAAGCTTTCATAAAGATTCGAATATATCGACTCTAGCCGATATTGCTCATTTAAAAGTGGCTTTACTTCTCCCCTGTCTCAACGAAGAACTCACATTCGCAAAAGTTATTCGGGATTTTAGAAGCGAAATCCCAACCCTTGATATTTACGTTTTTGATAACGGATCTACCGAGGCAATTACCCCGATCAAGCTTTAGTGAAAAGAAAGAATCTTTAGAAATAACCTCAGGAGAGTTTTAGTTTTTTGCCTGAGTATTAAGACAAAAATGGGGGGATGGATTATGTTGGGAGCGTTGATTGTCAGTTCCGGGCTTTTGTTAACCCTTGCCACGGTTCTGCATTACCCTATTTTTACCGATGAGATTAGCTTTAAGATTATTTATTCCAGATACTTTTTAGATTCGGGCAAAGCTATTTTTTTATGGCCTCAGTGCAACACTGAGTTTACTGATCGCTTTCCGATCAGCTTCTTACCTTTTAGAATATTAGAATCTTTTTTGTTCCAAGATTTAACTAATCCACTGAAAATTAGATGGTTTGGAGTTTTGTATTTCTGTCTGTATTTGTTGTTGATTTGTTTTATAGTAGACCTGCTATTCAAAAATAAAAAAAATTGGAGTTTCGGAAAGACGCTGATTCTTAGTTTAGGTTTAAACAGTCTTGGAACTCTTCCGATAACTCTATCTTACAATCGTCCCGAATCTCCGATGGTCCTATTTTTATTTATTGTTGTATTAATACCATTGCTTCATGAGCGTTTTCCTTTTTTTGCTAAGAAGTTTCACTTTTTGTGTCTTGCTATAATTATTATCTCTTCAGCAGGTTTTGTCTCCTACCATCCAAAGGGTTTGTTTTTTGTTCCGGTTTTTTGTGTTGCGATTCTTTTGATTTCTCGGGGTGTGAAAGATAAAATAGTTACGCTGATGATATTAACGGGTGTCATCGTCACTAGCTTTAGCTTTTGGAATAAACAGTATGCATGCCCGATGGACCAAAAAATGTATCAATCGATTAGCTCGGTTGGAATGTCTCAGCTGAGTCCAGCGACCTCTGTATCATCAAAAGCTGTCCATTTTTTCAATAACTTTATCTCCAGTCAATATTATTTACATCAGATAGTATTTCCATTTACTACAATGGAAAAGGCTGGGTTGAGGCAGGGGACAGTGCTTGGTTGGGGATGGAGGTTGTGGAATCGTTTGATAGAAGGGGCCATTATTGGTCTAGGTTTATCTATTGTTTTAGCCACCTATTTTATTTTTAGAAGCTGGTTTCATTTAAAAGAAAATGATTTTAAAGGCTGGCTGTTTTTAGCCTTGATTTTGAGTCTAGTTGCCCACCTCGGTGTAACTACTAGAAAAGCTTTTTACGACAATGCATTGATTTTCCCGACGTTTTTTTTGCTTAGTTTGTTGGGGCTTAATTCATTTCCAAGAAAACTTAATGGAACAGTGTTGAATATACTTTCGATTACGGTGTTACTTTTAGCGGCGGGGTCAAGCTTGTTTTTTTGGTATGGTTTCTCTCCAATGGTTGATGTTTGGAAACAAGGGGGGGCTATTCCCGACGAGTATTTTTTTACTTCGGGGTATAATCATTCTGAGACTAATAATCGAGTAAGAAAACTGGCTAGTCGTTGCGGAATTTCACCCGATGCAAGGCCTTTTCATTTGGTAGTTGATGAGATCAGCTACCCCTCATTTTGGCAGAGCCGAGAACCATTTATTGCGATTCAGAGTTTGTCTTGTTGGAAGCAAAAACTAATGGATTCAGATCCTACGATATTTTTAAGGCTTAAAAGATCAGCTGGCTTTATTGGGCAATGCAAGTATGTAACGAAAGAGCTTTCTCATCTGGTGACACAGGAGAGAGACCTCTGTTGTATACCCTCGTTTGTATCAGACTGAAATACCCAAGCTCTTTGGCGGGGTGCTTGGTGCTGGAGGTCAGGTGTACAAAAACAGTTGTTTTTGCTAGTTATGTCCTCAATTGCCTTTAGCCTTATTCCACATTTGCTGTCCGGTTTGAACGCATTACCGAAGGGAGAGCGGAAGTTGGTTACTTAAGAGAAAATATGAGTTTGGATCGCATGGGAAGGCCAATGGCTTGGATCAAACGACATGCTGACGATAATCTTTTTGTTGTGCACTTGTTCGCGCCGAACGATATATCGCACGAGCAAATCATGAAAAACATCACAGAAGATCTGTAGAAACTGGGTGCGGTAAGAGTAAGTTATGTGGATTCTCGCCGTTGGCCATTCTTTCCACATGTCGGTTCAGATGCGATGCGCATGGAACATTTTTACCCTCGATTCTAAAAAATTCAAGGTGAGAATGGGACTGTGTTTGTAAATGAAGCCCTTAATATGAGCACCATGCCCGATTCCGCAGCGCTAGGAAAAAAGGCTGTTTAAACCGCCTGCGTGAATGAGAGTTGCAATAGCAATTAAGAATGAGGGGGGGGCTTACCCTCCTTTGCCCGCTGTTCATTGGTGAGCCGGACCGCCTTTGCATAACCAGAAAAAACATCGCTAATGAGGTGCTCACAGGCAGATTCCCTAAGTAGATCGCCAGCCACGTCAACATGTCTTGTATTATGAATTTCAAAGTAACTACTTGTGGAATTGGAAAACCCCCAAAGATACCGTAAATCGTCAACCCGCCTCACATTTCAAATTTTATAAATTTTGAAATGTGGTGTGCCCGGCATGGGCAACAACTAAGCCGGTAGGAACCGGCTCGACCCTGAAAGGAGGGAACGAATAGGCGAAGGCAAGGGTGTCCGAAGAAAACTGATGTGAGCTACCCGACGAGGGAATAACGGTCTACGTCAGTCCAATGAGGAATCTGAAGGAAGCCATAGCCAAACCCAGTCACTCAAATGAAAATGAACCTCTGTAGAGGCCTAAAGAGGGGATGAGATACCCGCAAATATCGAAGTCCTAAATCCTTTCCGTAACCTCAATAGGTGTTGGAGGTGGGTGGGCTGGAAATTGAGTGGTTGCTCTTACCCGGGGACGGCCCGTTGGTTCCGGAGAAATCATAACTACGATGGTATTTCCTAAGCGACACAGCAATGTGTGGGTGATGGGCCAAGGGTCTGCAGATCTCGTCATAGTAATCGTAAAACTGGATGCCGATGAAGGTATGGCGCCGTACCCGAGGATAAAACATCTAGGAAATGACCGTAAGGTTAAAGGTGATAGGCGAGACATGATAACGAGGCATAGTCCTCAATTTCGACTGTTGTTTTGGAGTTCCGGAAAAGAAATCTCTCTTATTGGAGGGGTGAAATGTAATTCATGACGACGATAAGAGTAGGAACTGAGAAAAGACGATGCGAAGAGAAAGTGAAATGAGTCAACTAAACCTGTTCAACTTCGAGCAAGAACTTTTTGAAAGAGTTTGCTCTGTCGAAGAACTTCAGATGGCCTATAAGGCTGTCCGGAAAAACCATGGTGCTCCCGTAATTGACGGGATAACTGTGGAGGAATTCGGTGATAAACTTTTCAAAGAGCTAACGCAGTTAAAGGAAGAACTTGAGACCTGGAAATACAAACCCAGACCTGTAAAGCGGGTAGAGATAACTAAACCACAGGGAGGGGTAAGGATGCTAGGGATACCGACGGTACGGGATCGAGTCGTTCAGACAGTGATGAAAAATGCGCTCCAAGAAATATTCGAGCCGCAATTTTCGGTAAATAGTTACGGTTTTCGTCCTGGTAAAAATCAGGCGCAAGCAGTAAAGGCAGCGCAGAAGTTCGTGGAATCGGGAAAGCCATATGTAATCGATATCGATCTCTCCTTGTTTTTCGACACTATCCAACACGACCGGCTAATTTACCGAGTGAGTTTAGAGGTGAAAGACAAATGCATGTTGCGTTTGCTCGGAATCACTTTACGCAGCGGTATCATGCAGGACGGGTTGGTATCAGAATCGACTGAAGGTTCAGTCACAGGGCGGTCCCTTATCCCCGTTACTAAGTAATGTGGTGTTGGACGAATTGGATAAAGAACTGGAAAGTCGAGGGCTGGCGTTCTGCCGATGGGCCGACGACTGTAATATTTTCGTAAAATCCCAAAAGGCGGCGCAACGGGTGATGACAACGGTTAGTCGTTTTATCGAAGAACGGTTAAAGCTAAAAGTGAATCGAGAGAAGAGTAAAGTGGCGCTGTCAGAGAAAGTAAAATTTCTCGGAATGACCATTATTACTGGAACTGTCGCCATTTCCTAGGTCGCATTGGCCAAGGGAATGCAATGGGTGAAAGAACTCACGCCTCGAGGAACGTCACTTCCGATGGAACGAACGATGGAGCAAATAAACGAATGGTATGATGCAAATGGGTCCACTTTTAAGAGTGATAATTTGCTCTTAGATACTCGTCTAGCTTCTGTTACTTTCGGAATTTTAAATGGCTAATCACCCATTAGCACACTGAAAGAATTTTTTGAATCGTGGAATTTGATGCCTTTTTTTACTAGAAATATGGCTAAAAAAATCACTTTGTAAATGATAACCCAATAATGGAAATGGGACGAAAATAGTTAGTTCCTCTCGGGAAATATAAATAATTCGCGTGAAGCGCGACACAAAAATGTTTTTTCGACAGGAACGTGTCCAGAGCGCAGCGAAGGATCTCATCGCATAGGCATAAAATATTGCGTTAAGATCCTTCGCTACGCTCTGGACACGCCGCTTTCCGGAAAAATTTTGGATACCCTTCGGGTACATTTTCATTTCCCGCCAGCGACTAGTTACACCTTCAATGGAATGCCCAGCTTAAGAATCAAATCAAAGTGTTCATTAGAAACGGGCTGAACTGAAAGTCTTGCTCCGCGTTGTAATACCATCATGGTTTTTACTTCCGGCTCTTTTTTTAACTGTTCTCGATAAACGGGATTTTTGAAGCGGTGAGTTGCTTTCACATCCACCATAATCCACGGAGAGATTCCCTTTGTTTTAGCCGCCTCGTCAAAATATTCGCTTTTCGGATCTAAAGCGTGAAGATCCGGATATCCCTCTCGGACCACCGTGGCAATACCGAAGACTGCTGGCTCAGCCACATTACTATGATATATTAGTACTTGATCCCCATTTTTAAAAGTATCACGCATAAAATTTCGGGCCTGGTAGTTTCTCACACCTTCCCAACAGGTGGTGCGATTTGGAGCTTTAACCAGATCTTCGAAGGAGAAAACATTGGGTTCCGTTTTCATTAACCAAAATTGCGGGGTTTCTTTTTTAGACATTAAGTTCGAATAGCATGGGCCAACTCTAATGCAAAGAGAGAAGTCGGAAAGTAATTTTATGAGAGTGAGCAAAAAGGATATTCAACATCTTAAAATAGCTCTTTTGCTGCCCTGCTTAAATGAAGAGCTCACCCTAGCTAAAGTGATTCGTGATTTCAGAACCGAAATTCCAAATCTTGATATCTATGTTTTTGATAATGGTTCTACCGATAGCAGTCGTGAAATTGCCAAAG